>CAMNOV010000005.1 GCA_946547105.1 uncultured Clostridia bacterium
GCTCTGCGGACCTTGCCCTTGCGGACGGTGGTGACAGAGACGATGGAGGGAGAGTGCACCGGGAAGACCTTCTCGCAGCCGACGCCGTAGGAAATGCGGCGGACGGTGATGGTCTCGTTGATGCCGCCATGCTTCTTGGCAATGATGGTGCCTTCGAAAGCCTGGGTGCGCTCACGGTTGCCTTCCTTGACGCGGACGAGGACACGCACGGTGTCGCCGACGTTCATTTCAGGCAGTTCCTTCTTGGTGTACTGTTCGCTGAGAATTTTGACCAGATCCATAATCGATCCTTCTTTCGTAAAGACGTTCGTATCGGAGGGTGACCGTACACCGCGACAGCGGACCGCCTGATAAAGCGTGCGAAAACACTGTTCGCACAAGCTATGGTATAGTACCACAGTTTTTATTCAATTGCAAGTGTTTTTTCTCAGCTTTCGTTGACAATTTTGCCGCAGATGTGATCGATCGACATGGCAAGCAGCAGCGTACCGGGACCCGAGCGCCGGATCTCATCGGCGATATACTCCTCGTCATCGGTAAACTTGCGGCTGAGACGGGCAGCGATGTCATATACCCGCTCTTTATCTTCGATGATCTCGATCCGGCCGAAGGCGATCACGCTTCTCACCTGCAGCGCCCAGCTGTCCGGGAGATGTGTTCCCTGCTCCACGCAGCAAAAAGAGACCTTTTCATTCGCGCGCAGGGAATCGAGCCGGTGGCCGATTTTTCCACAGTGGAAATATAGTTTCCCGTCCTCGTCGTTATAAAAATGATTCATCGGCGTACCGTAGGGGTATCCCCCGTCGCCGAGCACCGAGAGGACACCGCGCTTTTCCGTGCGCAGCAGCTCCAGACAGTCTTCCAAAGGAAGCTCCTTGTTTTTTCTAACCAAAGGCCGAAATTCCATCATGATCCCTCAACGAAACAGGTTCATATCTTTATCGTAAGTTTCGATTCGCGTAAATTTGGCAAAATCCGGCGCGATTTCAGGATAGAGCTGACGCAGTGACTCAGCCAGTTGCTCCGGATTGAGTGTCGGCTCCTGTGCGGAAATCAAAGCCTTGAGCGTGACCGCTTTTTCCGCAGGAGAA
The DNA here is from genome assembly GCA_946547105.1 of uncultured Clostridia bacterium. Lineage (GTDB taxonomy): Bacteria > Bacillota > Clostridia > Oscillospirales > Oscillospiraceae > Limivicinus. The sequence goes on from CAMNOV010000005.1 coordinate 1,092, forward strand.
AACTCGATTGAGCGGATCGACGGACGGATATCGCTCTCGCCCATGCCGCGTTTTGTTTTTTTGGTGATCACGATGGATTCACGGGAAAAGAATTCACGGAGTTTCTCCGTCATCTGCGCGGGATCCCGCTCATCATATTCAAAGCGGCCTTCGATCTGCAGCCATTTGATCTCTGCACATTTGCGATCGGCTTCGTAGGCCTCGAGCACCTCAATGCCCTCCGGCAGAGCGTCAGTCAGCCGCGCGGGAAGTTCAGTCAGATCAGCTTCCTCGCGAAGGCGGAAGTCCATCAGCTCGCAGATGCTCGCCGCGCCGACGGACAAGGGCAGCGCGATCGAGATCAGCGGGTGCGGGTTAAAGCCCTCGGAATATTTGAGCGCGTACCCGGCGCGGGAGAACGCCCGCTGCATGGTCTGCATCAGGTCGAGATGGGAAATATACACCGCGCGGCCCGTTTTGGAAAAACGTAATCTCAGTTTATCACTCATCGCAGCGGATCTCCTTCAGCAGTTTTGCCGCGCCGCAGGCTGCGCACTGGTGACGGCAGTCCGGCGACAGCTCGGAACGGTAGCATTTCTCGCGTTCTTTGATCAGAAGCGCCTTTCTCACGCCCACGTCGATCATATCCCAAGGAAGCACTTCATCCACCGGGCGCTCACGCAGCGCGTAAAAGTCCGGGTCGACGCCCGTATCAGTAAAGGCCTGCATCCAGCGCTCGACGGAGAAATAATCCGACCAGGCGTCAAGTCTTCCTCCGCGCCGCCAGACGAGTTCGATCGCGTCCGCCACGCGCCGGTCGCCGCGGGAGAGCACAGCTTCGATCAAGCTGGTCTCCGCGTCATGCCAGTTATAGGTAACGTTCTTCGCTGTGATCGACGAGCGCAGCAGATTGACGCGCCGCAAATACTCCTCCACAGACACCTGCGGCTCCCACTGGAAGGGGCTGTGAGGCTTGGGAATAAAGCAGGAGGTGGAAATGGTGATCTTGACGCCGCGGTTTTTATTTTTCGCGTACATACGCCAGCAGTGGAGCACCTGATTGGCCATCTCCGCAATACCGCGCACGTCGTCGTCCGTCTCCGTCGGCAGGCCGAGCATATAGTAGAGCTTGACGCTGTTCCAGCCGCCTTCAAAGGCGATGCGGCATGTGTTGAGGAGATCTTCCTCGGTGACGTTTTTGTTGATCGCGTCACGCAGCCGCTGGCTGCCGCCCTCGACGGCAAAGGTCAGCCCGCTTTTGCGAACCTTCTGCAGCTTTTCCATCAACTCCATGGAGAAGTTGTCGGCGCGCAGGGACGGCAGCGATAGGCCGATGCTGCGCGGCTCACAGTATTCGAGCAGGCCGTCACAGAGCCCGGGGAGCGGGCGGTAATCGCTGGTACTCAGAGACAGCAGCGTTACGTCCTGATAGCCTGTATTCTTCAGCGTCTCGATCCCCTGCTGCACCAGCGTCTCCGGCTTCTTGGCACGGATCGGGCGGTAGACGTAGCCTGCCTGGCAGAAACGGCAGCCGCGCACGCAGCCGCGAAACAGTTCCAGGCTCACACGGTCATGGACGACCTCGGTGGAGGGAACAATGGGTTTGGTCGGAAAGGGTGAAGCGTCCAGGTTTTCAATGATCCGCTTGGTCACGCGCGCAGGCGCTCCATCCTTCGGCGTGATAGCCGTAACGGTTCCGTCCTCATGATAAGAAATATCATAGAGCGAAGGTACGTACACGCCGCCGATCTGGGCGACACGCGTCAGGAACTCATGCTTCGTCCAGTTTTCGCGCTTGGCGATGCGCAGAAGATCGAGGACTTCGTTATCAAGCTCCTCCCCTTCTCCCACGAGGAAGAGGTCGATAAAGGGAGCCATTGGCTCAGCGTTGACGGCCGCCGTTCCACCCGCCATCACGACGGGCAGTAGGTCGGGTCGGTCTTCCGTTCGCAAAGGAAGCCCGGACATATCCAGCATGTCCAGCACGGTGGTATAGGCCATCTCATAGCCGATGGAGAAAGCCAGCGCATCGAACTTTGAGGTGCTGTCACCGCTTTCGAGGGCATAGAGCGGGATCCCGGCCTTCTTCATCTCCTCATACATATCGCCCCAGGGTGCGAACACGCGTTCACACCAGACGTAGTCCAGGCTGTTCATCGTATGATAGAGGATGCTCATGCCGAGATTCGACATGCCGATCTCGTAGGTATCGGGAAAACAGAAGGCCACGCGCAGCTCGACCTTGGCCTTGTCCTTGATGATCTGATTGTATTCGCCGCCGGTGTAGCGGGCGGGTTTCTGTACGCGCGGCAGAATGCGCTCCAGTCGTTGATCCATAGCAGACTCCATTGCTTTTTTCGTATATTTTACCTTATCGCGTTTGCCTTTTCAATCCCAAAATACTCGAAAGGCAGTCGGTGATGAGGCGATTTGATTCTTTACAAGAATCCGGAATCAAGATATAATTATAAAAATGATTGAGGAGGCGCGCACATGAAGAATTATCAGAACTATATTTTCGACCTCTACGGAACGCTGGTCGATATCTGGACCGATGAAAACGATCCTCTGCTTTGGCAGCGTATGAGCGAGATCTACAGCTGCTGCGGCGCCGATTATGCGCCGGATGCGCTGAAGGTCGCCTACCACCGCATCGCCGTGGAAGAGCAGGAAAAGCTCGGCGCGCTGACCGGCGTGCAGTATCCGGAGATCAAACTGGAAACCGTGTTCCTGCGCCTGCTGAAGGAAGCGCCCGTAAAGCATCGGACGCAGATTTCCCTGCGAGGAAAAAAAGAACAGGAGCTGTGGCTGTCAATGATCGCCATTACCTTCCGCTGCCTGTCGACGCGCCGTTTTCGTATGTATCCGCGCGTGAAGGACGTTCTGACAGCGATCCGCGCGCAGGGCCGGTCAATCTATCTGCTGTCCAATGCACAGCACGTTTTCACGATGCCGGAGCTTGAGCGTCTCGGTCTGGTCGATTTCTTCGACGCCATTTATATTTCCTCCGACTGCGGCATGGCAAAGCCGGAAGCCGCTTTCATGCAGAAGCTGCTGGATGAGCATCACCTCGCACCGGAAGACTGTGTGATGATCGGCAATGACTGGCGCAGCGACATGGCCGTGGCTGCCAAATGCGGCGTCGACGGGATATTTCTCAACACCGGTCGTTACCGGGAAGCGGAGATCCGCGCCGGTCTTCCCAAAGGTCATTTCCGTGTCATTCAGTCCGGCGAGCTTGCTGAACTGATTCCCTGACGAAACTGCGCAGACAGCAGAAACAGTCCGGCGATCAACAAACCAGCTCCTTTTCTGTGCAGTAATAGAAACATCCCGAAAACGGCTGTGAGAAGCGCTGCCGTGATACTTAAGTCTTTGGCTTTCCAGCAGCCGATCAGCGCCTGTGCCGCGCGGCCGCCGTCGAGCGGCAGAGCGGGGATCAGATTGAACGCCGACAGGAGTAGGCTGATCCCGGCCGTCAGCTCTCCGTCAGGTCCGAATCGAGCGGCAAGCCAGGCATAGATCAAGCCTGCAATCGGTCCGGCCAGGGCCGCGGCCGCATGCCCCCATCGTCCCGGTTCGCCGGAATACCGGATACAGAGACCGCTCAGCTCCCATTGTAAAGCGCATATCCTGCAGCCTAACAGCCGCAGGCAAAGCAGATGGCCAAATTCATGGGCCATGACCGGCACTGTGAGCAGAAGCAGTGTCTTTCCGTCCATGAAATATACCGTCAGGCCTGCGAAGAGCGCCGCCCAGGGGCTGACGCTGAAATTGATCGTCTTTTTTCTCAAGACGAGGATTCCCGCAGGCTTCGTCCAAGCGTCTGCACCTTGCTTTCTTCCAGGCCGAAAAACGACATCGCCTCACCGGCCAGATCACGATGGGCAGGCAGCAATATTTTCAAAATCACGATGATCAAAAATACGATCATGATCAAAAGCTTTTTCAATTGAAACACCCCATCAATCATATGACGCCGCCCGGCCAATCATGATGAGGTGTATGTGGAGGATCAACCATGAGTCAGCAGGATATACGCAGTATTTTACAGGCCGTCCGCGATCATTCGCTCAGTCCCGAAGAGGCGATGACCCGGCTGAAGCTGGAGCCTTTTCAGGATCTCGGCTATGCCAAGGTCGACCATCACCGGGAACTGCGCCAGGGCGTGTCCGAGGTGATCTACGGTGCGGGAAAAACGCCGGAGCAGATCATCGGGATCGCAGGTGCCATGCGCGATCGCGGTCAGCAGACGATCCTGATCACCCGCATCGATCAGGCGGCCGCCGATCGAATCGCAGCCTGCCATCCGCTTCGCTATTATGAACAGGCGAAGGTCGGTCTGATCGGCGAGATGCCGGAGCCGGACGGCGACGGTACGATCGTCGTCGCCTGCGGCGGGACAAGCGATCTTCCCGTGGCCGAAGAGGCGGCGATCACGGCCGAAGCGCTCGGCAACAAAGTCGTGCGGCTGTATGATGTGGGCGTTTCCGGCATTCACCGGCTACTGGCCAATATGGAGCCGATCATGACCGCGCGCTGCATCGTCGCCGTCGCCGGCATGGAGGGCGCGCTTCCCTCGGTGATCGGCGGCCTGGCCGACGTCCCGGTGATCGCCGTTCCGACCAGCGTTGGCTACGGCGCTTCGCTCGGCGGCGTGGCCGCGCTGCTTAGTATGCTCAATTCCTGCGCCAGCGGCGTGTCCGTCGTCAACATCGACAACGGCTTTGGCGGAGGCTATCTGGCTCATATCATCAACCATCTGGGGAAAAAGGCATGAAAGAACTGTATATCGACGCCTCGCGCGGTCTCGCGGGTGATATGCTCGGGGCTGCCCTGCTGGAGCTGTTTGACGATCCAACGGCTATGATCGAAAAGCTCAATGCCATCGGTATTCCCGGCGTTTTCTATCGCCTGGAAAAAGCGACGAGTTATGCCATTGCCGGATCGCATCTGCATGTGGAATATCTGGGTGAGGAAGAAGACCATAACGTGCACCACGGCCACCATCACCGCTCACTGGGAGATATCGTTGCGATCATCGACGGGCTGGATCTGCCTGTCAGGCTCAAGGAACAGCTGTTCGCCGTTTATCACGCCATTGCCGAAGCGGAGGCCAAGGTGCACGGAACCGAAGTCGAGCTTGTCCATTTTCATGAGCTTGGGGCCATGGACGCCGTGGCGGATATCACGGCCGCCTGTTATCTGGCCGATGCGCTGAATGTTGAGCGCATCACAGTGTCCCCCGTCTGCACCGGTTACGGCAACGTGCGCGCCGCACACGGCGTGATGCCGGTCCCGGCTCCCGCCACCGCTCGTCTGCTGGAAGGCGTCCCCTGCTTTGCCGGGCAAATTGAAGGCGAGCTATGCACGCCGACAGGCGCCGCGCTTGTGCGTTATCTGGCAAATTCTTTTGGCCAGATGCCGTCCATGACACCGCTTGCCGAGGGCTACGGACTCGGGCACAAGGATTTCGGACAACTCAGCTGCGTGCGGACGATCCTCGGAGTGACAGACGAATCGATCATTGAGCTCTGCTGCAACGTGGACGACATGAGTCCCGAGGCCGTCGGCTTTGCCATTGAGGAGCTGCTGCACGGCGGCGCGGTGGACGCCTGGTATGAGCCGATCGGGATGAAAAAGACGAGACCCGGGCTGCTGCTTTCCTGCCTTTGCCGGGAAGAAAAGCGTGACGAGATTGTTCGCCTCCTGTTCAAGCTTACGACAACCATCGGTATCCGCGAAACGCTCTGCCGACGCTATGTACTCCGACGCAAGGAAGAAATCATCCATACGGCCTACGGTCCGGTACGCCGCAAAATATCTGAAGGATATGGTGTAGAACGCCGCAAGACGGAATATGACGATCTGTCCCGCATTGCGCGCGAGCAGGATCTGAGCCTGCGTGAACTTGAGGAGCTGCTGTATGACGATTGACGAAAAGCATCAGAGGCTTCGGGATATCATAGCGGGATGCGGGATGCTTGCCGTCGCTTTTTCCGGCGGCGTGGATTCCAGTTTCCTGCTGAAAACCGCGTATGATGTTCTCGGCGACCGCGTTCTTGCCTTGACGGCGGACTCCGTGTTTATTCCGCGGGCAGAGATACAGTCGGCTGAGGATTTTTGCCGCAGGTACGGGATTCGTCAGAAGCTCATATCGATCGATGTGCTCTCCGTGTTCGGAGTAAAAGAAAATCCGCCCGACCGCTGCTATCTCTGCAAGCGCGGGATTTTTGAGCGGATGATTGAGGTTGCGGCCAAGGAAGGGATCTCTGTGATCGCGGAGGGTTCCAATCTGGACGATATGAGCGACTATCGCCCGGGCATGCGCGCGATCTGTGAACTGTCCGTCCGCAGCCCGTTAAAAGAAGCCGGGCTGAACAAGGCCGAGATCCGGGAGCTGTCACGGCGGATGGGCCTGGACACCTGGGATAAACCCTCGATGGCCTGTCTTGCTTCCCGTGTTCCATACGGAGAAACGTTGAGCAAAGAAAAGCTTCAGCGCGTGGAACAGGCTGAACAGCTGCTGCACGGTCTCGGCATCATTCAATGCCGCGTACGCTGTCACGGAACGCTTGCCCGCATCGAAGTTCCGCCGGAGGATTTCAATCGGATCCTGGACGGATCGGCTCGGCAAACGATCGTTGATTCCTTCCGGCAATTCGGTTTTTCCTACGTCTCTCTTGATATCAAGGGCTTTCGCAGCGGAAGCATGAACGAAACGCTGCATAACAAAAACAGCCATGCGTGAAAACGCATGGCTGTTTTTTGCCGATTGATTTATTTCAGAACGACCTTCTGGAAGTTCTTTTTCCCGCGCTTGACGAGGATGCCCGCTTTGAGCTGCTCGGCCGTGAAGGAAGCGCCGATATCGGTCACCTTCACGTCGTCCACGCTCACGCCGCCTTGCTGGACGTTGCGGCGGGCGTCGGACTTGGAGGGGCAGAGCCCGGTCTTTACGAGAAGCGTCATGATGTCGATCGATCCGTCGGTCAGGTCGTCTTCGCTCAGCTCCGTGGTCGGGGCGTTGGCGCTGTCAGCGCCGGTAAACAGCGCTTTGGCGGAAGCCTCCGCCTTTTTCGCCTCTTCCTCGCCGTGTACCATACTGGTCAGCTCGAAGGCCAGGATCTCCTTGGCGCGGTTGAGCTGACTGCCCTCCCACTTGGCCATCTCATCGATCTGCTCAAGCGGCAGGAAGGTCAGCATGCGGATGCACTTGAGCACGTCCGCATCGTCCACATTACGCCAGTACTGGTAAAAATCAAAGGGGCTGGTCTTGTTCGGATCGAGCCAGACAGCGTTGCCGGCCGTCTTGCCCATCTTCATGCCGTGGGAGTCGGTCAGCAGCGTGATGGTCATCGCGTGCGCGTCTTTGCCGAGCTTCTTGCGGATCAGCTCCGTGCCGCCGAGCATATTGCTCCACTGATCGTCCCCGCCGAACTGCATGTTGCAGTTGTAATGCTGGAAGAGGTAGTAGAAGTCGTAGCTCTGCATGATCATGTAGTTGAACTCAAAGAAGCTCAGACCCTTCTCCATGCGCTGCTTGTAGCACTCGGCGCGCAGCATGTTGTTGACTGAGAAGCAGGCGCCCACCTCGCGCAGGACGTCCACGTAATTGAGGCTCAGCAGCCAGTCGGCATTGTTCACCATCAGAGCCTTGTCCGGTCCGAATTCGATGAAACGCTCCATCTGGCGGCGGAAGCACTCGGCGTTATGGTTGATATCTTCACGCGTCAGCATCTTGCGCATGTCGGTACGGCCGGAGGGGTCGCCGATCATGGTGGTGCCGCCGCCGATCAGCGCGATCGGCTTGTTGCCGGCCTGCTGCAGACGCTTCATCAAAGTCAGCGCCATGAAATGACCGGCCGTCAGGCTGTCGGCCGTGCAGTCAAAGCCGATGTAGAAGGTCGCCTTGCCGGCGTTGACCATCTCGCGGATCTCTTCTTCGTTCGTCACCTGGGCGATCAGCCCGCGGGCGACCAGTTCTTCATAAATACCCATACTCTGTTTTCTCCTGTCAGTCTTTTTGTTTCATCAGTTCTTCGATATATTTTGCGCCGTATTCGATCAGCGCATCGCAGCTGATGCGGTTCTGCTTTAGCTCCAGGCAGCGGACACAACCGAATTCCTGCCGGAAACTGTCCACGCACTGTTTCGTCATTGCTGCGACCTTGCGCTTATCCGGTTCGATCAGACCGATGGCCATCACCGCGCCGGAAATCGCGCCGCAGATCTCGCCGCTGCGCACGCCGCCGCCGAATCCGGCCGCCACGTTCAGCGCCGTATTTTGATCCAGGCCTGTATACTTCCCGCAGGCGGCCAGAACGCTTTGTGCGCAGTTATATCCCATCTGATGGAACTGCACAGCCTCTTCACCGATCCCCACTTTTTCACCCCCAATAAATAAGCCCTCTGTCCTTTCGGACAGAGGGCATTAAATGCGGTACCACCTCTGCATACCGCCTTCTCACGAAGACGGCCTCAACGAGTGAAAGTCACTCCCGCGCGCTATCGGGCGCACCCGTCACAGCCTACTCTCCTTCGATTTCGGTGTGCCGCTCCGAACCGTATTCATTCCGTTCGCTCTCCCCTTTTCACCGGCCAGGGGCTCTCTGTGCAGCGGCTGCGGAATTACTGTTGTTCTTCCTCGCGTTAAGCGGAGTATATCTCAAAACGCAGGCAATGTCAAGCGTGCTGCGCTTTAAAGCGCTCTGCAGCCTCCAGCTGCTCCTCGGCGCTGGCCAGCGTCGTCAAAGTGATGTTATCGCCGCCATGCAGGCGTGCAAGCTCGTGCCTGCGGCCATCACGGTCAAGCGCCTCGACCTCGGTATAGGTTCGGCCGTTTGCTTCAGATTTCTCGATCAGGAAATGACTGTCAGCCATGGCGGCGATCTGCGGCAGATGCGTGACGCACATCACCTGCTTGCCGCGGGAAACGGAAAACAGTTTTTCCCCAACGCGCTGCGCGGCGATGCCGGACACGCCGGTATCGATCTCGTCAAAGATCATCGTCGGCACCGGATCATGCGCGGCAAAAACGTTTTTCATCGCCAGCATGATGCGGCTCAGTTCGCCGCCGGAAGCGATCCGGCTGATCCGTCCCAGATCCTCGCCAGCGTTGGCGGACATCAGAAAGCGGATCTGATCAAGCCCGTGGCTGTCAAAGCCCTGCTCGTTTGATACGTCCGTGATCTCAACGGCAAAGCGTACTGCCGGCATGCTCAGATCGCGCAGCTCGGATACGATGCGCCGCTCCAGTTCGTGCGCTGCTTTTTCCCGCGCCTGACGGAGGCGCAGCCCCGATTCACGGCAGCGGCTGATCTGCTGCGCAAGCTCCTGCTGGAGCTTCTGAAGCCGTTCATCGGCATACTGGATATCGTCAAGCTTCTGTCTGCATTCTTCAAGATAAGCCGGAAGCTCGTCCACACTGCGGCCGTAGCGTCTCTCCAGCTTGCGAAACAGAGACAGGCGCGTTTCCATGCGGTCGTATTCCTCGGGTGAAAAATCCAGGGAATCCCGGAAATCCCGCAGCGTTTCACCTGCATCCGTCAGCAAAAAAGCCGCGTCCCGGATGGCCTTGGCCGCGCTTTCCAGTTCCGGTGCGATGGCGGCTGCCCGCTGCGCAAAATATTCAGCGTTCTGCGTCATGCTCTGTGCGCTCGTATCGCCGTCCTCCAGCGAAGCGCAGGCTTCGTCGATCGCCTCTGTCAGCTTTTCAGCGTTTCGCAGCAGATCCCTTCGGGCGTTGAGTTCTTCCTCCTCACCGGGACGGAGCTCCGCGCTTTCCAGTTCTTTGATCTGCGCCTGCAGGCTGTCGCTGAGTCGCTCCTTTTCCAGCTCGTCCATGCTGAGTTTGGCGATTTCCTGATTCAGCGCACGGTATTTGGCATATTCGGCTGCATAGGCGGACAGCTCCTCCGAATAGGTGCCAAAGCGGTCGAGATAGTTCATATGGAGACGCTCGTCCATCAGCTGGCGACCGTCGTTCTGCCCGTGGATATCGACAAGCAGAGCGGCAAGCTCCTTCATCTGCGCCGCCGTAACGGGTACGCCGCACACTCTGGCGCTGCTTTTTCCGTCTGCGCCGATCCTTCGCTGCAGGATCAGCTCCCCGTCAGCTTCGATCTCGTTTTGCTCCAGCCAGTCCCGGGCGTCCTCAGCGTCAAAAACCGCTGTGACAAGTCCCTTTTCCGCACCGCGGCGGACAAGCTCCCGGCTGACGCGCTCGCCCAACACAGCGCCGATCGCGTCGATCACGATGGATTTGCCCGCGCCGGTCTCGCCGGTCAAGACATTGAAGCCCGCCGTAAACGAAAGATCCGCACGCTCGATGACTGCTATGTTTTCAATGTGAAGCTCGTTGAGCATGTTCTATCACCAAAATCGTCTCAGTCGTTCAGAATGCTCTCGATTTCCCGGCGCAGATTTTCTGCGGCCTGATTGTCGCGCATGGCGATAAAAGCGGTGTCATGTCCGGCCAATGCGCCGACAAGAGACTGGTTCTTCATTGCTTCGATGGCCGAGCAGGCCGCGGGAGCCAGGCTGGGCAGCGTTTTCAAAATCAGCAGATTCTGTGCAACGTCAAAGCTGGTGACGCTCTCCCGGAAAATGGAACGCAGCTTCATGGTCAGCTCGTTGTCCGCGTGATCGCGGCTCACGACATAGCAGTATCTTCCGTTGGGTCCCATCTGCTTGACGAGCCGCATATCTTTAATATCTCTGGACAGCGTAGCCTGCGTGCTTTTGATGCCGCGCTCCGCCAATGCGTTCAGCAGCTGCTGCTGCGTTTCGATCTCCTGTTCGGCAATGATCTCCAGAATGACGTTCTGTCTCCCCGGTTTCATGGTTCTGCCTCCACTTATTTTAATTTTTCAAATGCGGTTTCGTAAAAGCTCTTAAGGCCCATTTCCGCCATCAGAGCGTAATGTTTCGAACGGCGGACGCGCAGGATATCGCCGTTTTCCAGATCATAGACCGAATTGCCGTCCATGGAAAGATAGGCTCTGCGGCCGTGCGATTTATCCGTGCGGATCATGATCTCGCGCGTGGGATCCAGTACGAAGCTGCGGGCGCCCATCACGTGCGCGCAAATGGGACTGAGGATGATATTCTCCGCGTCGGGCTCGACGATCGGACCGCCGGCGGACATTGAATACCCGGTCGAACCGGTCGGCGTAGAAAGGATCACGCCGTCGCCGGTGAAGCTTGTCATGCGCTGTGCATTGCACCAGGCGGTGATCGTCACGCAGTCGCCGTAGCCGTGGATGACCGCATCATTGAGCGCGCAGTCGTTATAGATCTCTTTTCCCGCGCGGATGAGCTCCACATCCAGCATCATACGTCTGCTGAGCTGATAGTGGCCCTTGGCCGCTTCGACGATCAACGAAATGTTTTCCTGCTCCAGCGAGGTCATAAAGCCCTTAGTCCCGAGGTTGACGCCCAGCATGGGCAGATCATACCCGTGCAGCTGCCGCGCAACGGCCAGCATCGTGCCGTCGCCGCCGATCACCACCGCAAGGCTGCAGTCGTCGGCGACGTCCGTGATCCGGCTGACGGAAACGTCCTGCGGGATCGCCTCCGGTTCGTCATCGGCAAAAACAGGACAGACGGCGGTTTCAAAACCGGCGTCGTGAAGCAAAAGCATGACGTTTTTGGTAAAGGACAATTCCAGGTCACGGAAGGGATTCGGACATAACGCGATCATCAAATGCACCTCCTACAGCGCCTGATGCGAAGCCTTCACGACCGCTTCGACGTCAAAAACGACGGGCGGAACGCTTCCATTTTTCATATGGCAGATATATTCGATATTGCCTTCCGGCCCTTTGATCGGAGAATAATCGAGTCCGAGCACGCTCAAGCCTGCTGTGGGAGCAAAGTCAAGGATCTCGCGGATCACATGCCGATGGACCGCTTCGTCCCGGACGACGCCTTTTTTACCGACCTCTTCCCTGCCGGCCTCAAACTGCGGCTTGATGAGGCAGATGATGTCGGCATCAGGCTTGAGCAGTTCTTTGACCGCCGGCAAAACCAGACGGATCGAAATAAAGGAAACGTCCATCACGGCAAGATCCAAGAGTTCCGGGATCTGCTCCTTTGTTACATAGCGCAGATTGGTGCGCTCCAGATTGACCACGCGCTCGTCACAGCGAAGCTTCCAGGCCAGCTGGCCGTAGCCGACGTCGACCGCGTATACTTTGGCCGCGCCATGCTGCAGCAGAACGTCGGTAAAACCGCCGGTCGAAGCGCCGCAGTCGATGCAGCATTTGCCGGTCGGATCGACCGGGAAAACCTTCAGCGCCTTATCAAGCTTAAAGCCGCCGCGGCTGACGAATGGGATCGCCTCGCCGCGCACTTCCAGCGCCGCCTCCGGATCAACGGCGGTGCCGGGCTTATCGACGCGCTGTCCGTTGATAAAAACGAGCCCGCTCATAATGGTGGTTTTGGCACGCTCCCGGCTGTCCGTATATCCCCGCTCAAAAACGAGCTGATCCAGTCTGACTTTTTTCATGCCTGATCTCCGTCCGTCAGAGCCAGCGCAGCGGCAGAAAGACTGCAGGCATCCAGTCCACAGAGCTTCATCAGTTCCGGAACGCTGCCGTGTGTCACAAGACCATCGCCGAGGTTTATCAGCTTCGCGCCATGCAGCTCCACGCCGCGAACGGCAGCCTCCGCCAGAAGTCGGTCTCCCACACAGCCGGCCGCGCACACGTCCTCAGCGACCAGCAGCCGGCCGGTCTTTTTCAAAGACTCCAGGCAAAGCTCAAACGCATTGGGAGCCACACAGCCGAGCTTGACGATTTCGGCGGACACGCCCTTCTCTTCCAGGAGATCCGCAGCGTCCAGCACAGCGTTGATCATCGTTCCGTAACAGACGATCGTCAGATCCTTTCCTTCGCGCAGCACCTGTTCCGGCGCGAGAGAGGAGCAGCGGTAACGGCCTTCCCCGCCGCGGGGATAGCGGACCGCAACGGGGCCGGTTTCCGTTTCGATCGCGAAACGAAGCATCGCACGCAGTTCTTCAAAGCTGGCCGGAGCCCAGATATGCATCCCAGGAACAGCGGACAGATAGTCCAGATCGAACACGCCGTGATGCGTTTCGCCATCGTTGCCAACAAGGCCGGCACGGTCAACGGCAAAGACCGCATGCAGCTTCTGCAGGCCGACGTCATGGATCAGCATATCAAAGCCGCGCTGCAGGAAGCTGGAATAGACGGCAAACACCGGGCACAGGCCCTGCTTGGCCATACCTCCCGCCATCGCGACCGCATGCCCTTCTGCAATGCCGACGTCGAAAAAGCGCTTTGGAAATCTGGCTGCGAATGCGTCCAATCCTGTTCCGGCCGCCATGGCCGCCGTAATGGCAACGATATGCTCATCTTGCGCGGCGAGGTCACAGAGCGCTTCACTAAAAACGGAAGAAAAGCAGGCGGAAGCCGCCGGCATTTCACCGGTCTTCGGGTCGAAGGCGGATACGCCGTGATAGCGCTCCGGATCCTTCTCCGTATATTCACAGCCCTTGCCCTTTTTCGTCAGAACATGCAGAAGCACGGGGCCGTCGATTTCTCTGGCATAGCGGATCGCGGTCTCCAGCCGTTTGAGATCATGCCCGTCGACCGGTCCAAGATAGTTAAAGCCCATTTCGCTGAACATGTTTTCGCTCAGCAGCCGTGCTTTCAGCCACTCCTTGACCTTATGGTTGAAAGTATATAAAGCTGGTAAACGGGAAAACACGTAGCGATACCAGCGTTTAAAGCTGATGTAACCGGGACGGGCGCGAAGCGTCTGCAGCATGCTGACCGTGCCGCCCACGTTCTCGCTGATCGACATGTTGTTGTCGTTGAGGATCACGACCATCGGCTCGCCGCTGGCGGCGGCGTTGGTCAGACCTTCAAAAGCAAGGCCGCCGGTCATGGCCCCGTCGCCGATGACCGCTACAACATGATAGTTTTCATGCTGCAGAGTCCGGGCGCGCGCCATACCGAGCGCCACGGAAACGGAGTTGGAGGCATGCCCGGCGATGAAAGCGTCGTCCGTCGCCTCGTAAGGCTTGGGAAAGCCGGAGATGCCCTGATATTGCCGCAGGCTGTCAAAGCGCTCGCGCCGTCCGGTCAGGATCTTATGTGCATAGCTCTGATGCCCGACGTCAAAAATGATGCGGTCCACCGAGCTGTCATAGACCCGGTGGAGCGCCACCGTCAGCTCAACCGTACCCAGATTGGAGGACAGATGTCCGCCGGTCCGGGATACGTTATCGATGATAAATTCACGCAGTTCGCCGCATAGCGGCTCCAGCTGATCCTGCGGGAGCCGTTTTACGTCGGCTGACGATTGGATCTTTTCCAATATACTCAAAGCATTGAGCTCCTCTGTGTTTAATTCTTTCGTACTGCCATCGAGTCGGCCAAAGCATCAAGAAACGCGGTGTCGGAAAAGCCCTCGGAAAGCGCAGTTTTAGCCGTTTCAGTCAGGCGTGAGATCCTGTTCTCACACTCTTCAAGACCAACGAGAGACACATAGGTGTTCTTCCCTTCCTGCGCGTCAGATCCGATGGGCTTGCCGAGCTCGGCCTCCGTGCTGGTCACGTCAAGCACGTCGTCGCGCAGCTGAAAGGCGGCGCCGATGGCTGCGCCGTACCTTGTGGCGGCCTCGAGCTGGATCTCCGTTCCCCCCGCGGCATGAACGCCCATCCGACAGGCGGCGATCAGCAGCGCGCCGGTTTTCCGGGTATTGATCTCGTCCAGTTCCGTCTCGCTCAAAAGTTTTCCCTCGCCGGTCATATCCAGATACTGGCCGCCGCACATGCCGTCCAATCCGACGGCGTTGGCCAGATCCTCCGCACAGGCAGCCCGACGCTCAGCGGACAATGTCGAGCGCAGAATCGTGCCGAAGGCTTCCGCCTGCAGCGCGTCCCCGGCCAGCGTTGCCGTGCACTCGCCGTAAATCACGTGGTTCGTCGGGCGTCCGCGGCGCAGATCGTCGTTGTCCATGCAGGGCAGATCGTCGTGGATCAGGCTGTAGGTGTGCAGCATTTCGATCGCGCAGGCCACGGGAAGCGCAGCTTCGATATCTCCGCCGGAGATCCGGCAGAACTCGAGTACGAGCATCGGCCGGATGCGCTTGCCGCCGGCCAACAGGCTGTAACGCATGGCCTCGGCAAGTCCGTCGGTCGGCAGCGCTTCGCCGCAAGGCGCAAAAAACGCGGTCAGCGCGCGGTCGATCTTTTCTTTATATTCCTGCGCCGTCATGCGTTTTCATCCTCAAAGGGCAGTTCCACCGGCTGGCGGTCAGGACCCTTTTTCAGCTTGACGACCTTCTGCTCCGCCTCATCGAGCATCTCTCCGCAGCGGCGGATCAGCTCGGTGCCTTCTTCAAAAAGGCTGAGGGAATCGTTCAGCGGCAGATCGCCCTTTTCCAGATGTCGGACGATCTCATCCAGCCGCGAAAGCGACTGTTCAAAACTCAGATTCTTTTCTGTCATCATTTTTCTCCCGTTAATAGCTCTTCCACCCGGCAGTTTGCGCCGCCGTCGGCAAAGCGAAGATGCAGCCGGTCTCCCGGATGAAGCGAAACCGCTGACTTTACCGTGCTGCCTGTTGCATCCTCCGCCACAGCGTAGCCGCGCGAGAGTACGCGCAGCGGGCTCATCGCGTCCAGCGCCGATGCAAGGCGCACATACTGCTGACGCTTTCCAGCGAGGATCCGATCCTGCGCCGCGCACAGGCGGTCGCGACTGTAGTCCAAACTGATGCGTCGATTATCGATGCCGGCCGAGGGATCGGTCAGCACGCGCTTTTGGCGAAAACTGTTCAAGCGCTCCTTGAGCTGAGCGATCTGTTTGTGCATCGCCTGACCGCCGCGGATCTCATAGCTGCGCAGCAGCTCCATGACCTCGTTTTGATCCGGTACGGCGATCTCCGCCGCATTGGAGGGCGTAGACGCCCGGCGATCGGCCACATAATCGGAGATCGTCACGTCAGGCTCATGGCCGACCGCGGAGATCACCGGGATCCGGGAATCATAGATCGCGCGCGCCACACGCTCGTCATTGAAGGCCCAGAGATCCTCGATAGAGCCGCCGCCGCGGCCGGTGATGATCAGATCCGCGATCTGAAATTCATTGGCGTAGCGGATCGCGCCGGCAATCTCCGGCGGCGCCTCGACGCCCTGCACACGGACCGGCAGCAGGATGATCTTCGTCATCGGCCAGCGATGGCCGAGAATACGGATCATATCGTGCACAGCCGCGCCGGCCGATGAGGTGATGATCGCGATTCTCACCGGGAACGGAGGCAGCGGCTTTTTATGCGCCGGATCAAACAGGCCCTCTGAGGACAGCTTTTGCTTCAGCTGCTCAAAGGCGATCTGCAGATCGCCGACGCCCTCCGGCATGATGCCCGTGCAGTAAAGCTGATAGGTGCCGTCGCGCGGATAGACGGAGACCCGACCGAACACCGTGACGCTCATACCGTTTTCCGGGCGGAAGCGAAGGCGGGAGGCGCTGCTTTTGAACATCACGCAGCGCAGGCTGCTCTCGCTGTCCTTCAGTGTAAAATAATGGTGCCCCGAAGGATAGATCTTGTAATTGGACAGCTCGCCGCGCACGCAGACGTCGGATAAAAGCCCATCCGCATCCAGCAGCGCCCGAATATGCTCGTTGAGCTGCGTGACGGACAGGACGGGGCGTTCGGCGTTCATCATTCCTCCGCCGCGGGCTGCTTTTCCAACTCCCCGCGTACAAAGCTGCCCAGAACGCCGTTGATAAATGCGACGGTATCCGGCTCGTCATAATTCTTGGCAAGCTCGACCGCTTCATTGATCGCGGCACCGGCGGGCACGTCCTCCAGATAGAGGATCTCATAGATTGCGCAGCGCAGTACGGCAAGCGCGGTCTTGGAGATGCGCTCCGGACGCCAGCCCTTCGCATAGCGCTCGATATAGCCGTCGATCTCCTCGCGCTTTTCGATGACGAGGCTGCTCAGATTCAGGATATAATCCAGATACTTTCCTTTCGGAAGCTCCGCATACAGCTCGTCCACGTCGGCAAGACCGGCGAAGTGCTCCTCGGTAAAGAAATCTTCCGCAAGCTCCCTGGGCGCGCGGCCGGAAGCGGCGGCGGCAAAGCAAAGCTGGATCGCCAGATGGCGGGCAGTGCTTCTTGTCATCACTTTTTTCCTCCGCTGATTATTTATCAAAGGCCAGTCCGGAAACATGGACGTTGACCTGCGGCTTGTCAAATCCGGTCGTCGCCTGAATGACGTTGATGATTTTTTCCTGAACATCCTGCGCAACTTTGACGATGCTGAAGCCGTAGGTGACGGTAATGATCGCGTCCACGATGACCTTGTTGTCATCGAGCTGGACCTTAACGCCCTTGGTCACGGTCTTCAGACCGAGCAACTCGGCCAGCTCGCCGCCGGCCGTATTGGCCAGACCGGCCACGCCCTCCACCTCGGAAATCGCGGTGCGGACCAGGCTGTAGATCACGTCTTCGGAGATATTGATGCTGCCGTTTTCCTCCTGGCAGGTAATGTAATTATCGTTCATGCTTTGCCTCCCATCAAGACTCAATGCCTTATCGTATCAGAACCAGAACAGCGGGCGCTGTCCATAAAGATTCAGTATATTCTACCATGAATATTCAAAAAAAGGAAGTGCATATACAAAAAATAATATTCAAAAATCCGGGGCTGAAAACCCCGGATTTTTGTTATGCTTTTACTTCGATGATATTCAGCTGGGATGCCTCATAGCTGGTTTCATTCAAAATGATATCTGTGATCTGCGCGACCGCCTCCTCCGTCAGGCCCTCCGCCGGTGCGGGCACGGCCACCGTTATGGCGTCGTTTCCGATGTACACCACACAGTCGGCGAAGTTCTTGGCGATCAGCAGGTTTTCGATCTGCGATTCCTTCATGGAGCTAGTCGCCATGGCGGAGATCGCATTCATCGCGGAGTCGATCGTCTCCTGTGAGGCGCTCTCCGCCGAGGCGGCCGTCTGCAGCAGCTGCAGCGCCTCGTCCCTGGAAACCTGTCTCGTCAGTCTCGCCTCCGAGAAGTACCCGGAAGCGGAAGCTGCCAGTTTCTGCGCCCGCGCCGCTGCCTCCTGGATCCCCGCGTCCTCGGCGGAAACCATCTCCGCATCCGGATTCCCCCAGCGCTGATTGTATGACCAGTTGAGCAGGACCGCTGCAGCTACGAACATCAGTACGGCCAGCATGGTCAGATTGCGCTTTTTCGTTTTCGTCATTCCCTTTCCTCCCCTTTCAATGCTCCATCCGTTTCAGAATGGTGATCTTATCCGATCCGAAACCAGTATATGAGCTGACGGCGCGAAGTATATCCAGTTTCACCCCGGCGTCGTCCGCACCGTCGCACACGATCACGACGCCGTTATCGGAGATCAGCACCTGCGCCTGACCGACCCCTCTCGCGCTGCTGAGGATCGACTGCAGATCCGAATCGGAATCGGTTTCCGCCTCTTTTTTACTGCCTGAAGGCATCAGCAGAAGCAGCAGCCCGACGGCAAGGACCAGCAGCGGGATCTTGATCTGATCCAGTTTTTTCAGTATTTCTTCAAGCTTCATCTTCGATCCACTCCTGGTGCATCTCGTCAATCCCGAGCTCTGCGGCGATCAGCTCCTGCAGCCTGTTGCGCTGATCGTTCGTAAACGAGCCCCGCAGCCGTACGGATTCCGGCACCCAAAAGCCGGCCGTATCCCATCGTGCCGCGACCTGTACGGACATTTCCGCAATTCCGGCAGAAGATGCCTGATGCTTTATATAATCGGCGCATTCCTGCTCGATCAGCATCCTCTCGTAGCGTTGGCCGTCCTCCGTTGCTTCCTTGGAAAGATCACGTCCCAGCTCGCGATAGCGTGCCAGTTCCAGAGAATAGGATGCATAATCGAAGGAACGAAAAGCAGACAGTGCCGAGATCATGATCAGCAGCATGCAGCACAGGCTCGTCATGCGTTTAACACTGCCCTCCGGCGTGAGGCACAGTGCGATCCCGCAGAATACGGAAAGCGCGCAGATCTGTCCGACAAACGATTTCATCCCGTCACCGTCCGGATCGCAGAGACGATCGAAACAAACAGCATCAGTCCGTAGGCGCCGACCAATCCCAAAAGCAAGGCCATCAGCGATGAAAACTCTCCCAACAGTCTGGACAAACGCTCCAGGCCCGTCATTTCCGTCGCGGCGGCAGCCAGAGAAAACAGGAGCTTTCGTACACCAAACGCCGCAAACGGCGCCGAGCAAAGTGCGCAGACGGACACCAATCCGAATGCTCCGGCCGTATTTCTGATGACGGATGCCGCGGAAACCACCGAGGAAGCCGCATCGGACAGGATCTTTCCGACGACTGGGATCGCGGCGGACATGACGGTCCTGGCCGCTTTCACGGTCGCTTCATCCGCGCTCCCCGTCACGATCCCGGTGACGCTGAGAAAAGTGGTAAATCCAAGCGTCAAAGCGCTCAGCAGCAGAGTCGCCAGCTTCTTGCCCGTCCGCAGCATGCCTCTCAGCAGCGGGTGATCAAATATACCGGCGCAGACCGTCATGGCGATGGCTGCATACATGACCGGGATCAGCAGATGCTGGGAAGCGGACATCATCAGATCCATCGCCAGGCAGGAGGCAGCATAGCGGGCGGATGCGGACGTTGGCGCACCGCCCGCCGCTGCCGCCGAATAGATCGCCGGAAGGGCCGCCTTGGCATAATCGGACAGGCTTGTCAACGCGTTCACCGCCCTTCCGACCAGGCTGTTCATCCCGCCGGCGAGCAGACAGGAGCAGGCTGCGCAGCCGGCAATCTGGATCATTTCACTCTGCTTTTGACCTGGCGAAAGGCATGTCCCCAGCGCGCACAGGATCACAAGCGTCATAACGGAAAACATCTCTCTCGCGCTGCTGCGAAGCGACTCGATGATCTGCAATAAAAAGCGGTTCCACAATCGCTCCAGGGCGCCGGTTCCGTCATAGTCGCCCGCATAGCGGAGCTCTCCACCGATCTTCTGCACATCTTCGGGCAAGCTGTCTTTCACAGCAGAGGTGTTCAGCTCTTCACTCAGCGGAAAAGGCGTTCCCTCCGCATAGGCCGATACGCTTAGAAACGGCAGGATCAGCAGGATCAGCAGAAAGCGTTTCAAAGGAAATCTCCAACCATTTTCAGCATGCTCACCAGCAGCGGCATGATGATGCCGAGCGCGCAGAACGATCCCGCCACCTCCACTGCAGACGCGACGGCGTTTTGCGAAGAATCCTTGCACAGATCCGCCGTCAGCCTGGTAACGATACCTGTCGCTACGCATTTCAATACCGGCTGCATCATCGTCTCCTTCAGCTGAAAACGATCTCTGAGCGTATCTCTCAAGTCTTTCAGGCCGGAGCCCATGTTCAATGCCGCAAGCAGGATCATCCCCACGGCCGCCATGCCGAGCGCCGCGGCCAGCTCCGGGTTTGTCCTTTTCAGCAGCAGACAGGAAAGCAGCGCGCAGACTGCGGCGGCGGAAATACGAAGCATCGGCTCCATTACAGACCAAAAAGACTTTTGATCAGCGCGAACAGCTCGCTGATCTTCTGCACGACCATCATCAACACCACGACAAGGGCCGTGATCGTTGTCATCAGAGCCTGCTCATCTCGCCCGGAGCGCTGCAGCAGAATATTCAAAACGGCAACCAGGATACCGATCGCCGCTATTTTAAAAATCAGATCAACGTCCATACCGGCACCTATATGATCAGCAGACAGAGAAACGCGCCCGCAGCCGCGCTGAGTGCAAGCGTAAGCTTCCTCAATTCCGGCAGCTTCGCACGCAGTTTGTCTGCTTCCTCTTCCGTATCGCGAAGATAGCGGTCGCAGGCGGCAAGCTGCTCTTCCAGCTCATACCGGCCGAGACTGTCGCCAAGCATTTCCAGTTGCCTGCGGCCCTCAGCAGGTATTGACAGAATCGTTTCGCAGGCTTTGGACCAAAGCTCGGAAAAGCTGTTCTCATTCAGTTTGGAAAGACTTTCCGCGCAGCAGAGAAAGAAAGCGCTCGCCTCCGGTCCTGTATGTTCCGCCGCCTGACGGAGCAGATCTTCCATCGGACAAAGCCTGCTTGTCAGTTCGGCCCGCATCACTCGGACGCCTGCGATCAGGTCGCTCAACGTGAAAAGCTCCCTCCTGGCTGCGTTCACCTTCCTTTGACCGATCGAAAGACAGGCACCGATGACGATCACCGTTCCGATGATTTTCAAGACGGCATCCTCTGCAGCTCGTAGCAGCGTTTCTCCTCCTTCATCCGGATCAGAATACAGTCTTCAAAGATCCCTTCCTCCAGCATGCTCCGATACAGCGGCCTTTTCCGCAGTTCTTCCGGCCCGGAAGCGTGAGCCGTCGCCATCATCCGCACCCCGCAGCCGACGATTTCGCGCATCGTATTCAGATCCTCCGGCTGTGTGATCTCATCCATGGCGATGATCTGCGGGTTCATCGTGCGCAGCAGCATCATTGCCCCCTTCGCCTTGGAAACGCCGCTGAGCACGTCGCTGTGCGATCCGATGTCAAACTGCGGTCTCCCCTGCTCTGCCGCGGCGATCTCCCAGCGCTCGTCCACGACCCCGATCCGCAGTCCGTCGTTGGAGCTGCGGCGGATCAGCTCCCGCAGCACGGTGGTTTTCCCCAGCCCCGGCGGCGACAGGATCAGCAGATTGCCCGGTTTCTCCTCCCGCAGCCGCGCGTAGAGCTCGTTGCAGATCCCCTTGTATTCCCGCGGGATGCGGATTGCCAGTGAGCTGAACGAACGAAAGCCCAGGGCTTTGTCTTCCCGTTCAAAAGCTGTTCCGCATACGCCGATCCGCAGTCCCCGGTAACTGATAAAGCCTCTGGATAGCGCGGCAGCCGCCGTATGCAGCGAAGCGCCGGTCGCTTTTTCCAGCGTCCGCATCAGTTCCTCCTGCGTAACGGGATCCCCGTGCAGCGGATATTCCATTCTGTTTTGCAGGATCGTCGGCTTTTGCCCGATCCGCATGCGGATCTCCTCCGCTTCATTCAGCATTTCGCGGCAGCGCCTGTCCAGACAGCGCTGCGGCAACAGCGAGAGCGCCAGTTCTGTTGCGTTCATTTGTTTCACTTCCCGCTGTTACTCTATGAGCGCCTCGTCCTCATTATGCTGCAGAAATAAAAAGACTCCCTGTACAGGGAGTCTTTACACGGATCAGTCAATAAAATTACGCAAACATGCGCTCGATCTGGCTCTTGGACTGCACGCCGACGGAGCTGGCCTTTACCTGGCCATTCTCAAAGACCATCAGCGTAGGGATGCTGGAGATGCCGAATTTCGCCGCCAGCGTCGGGCATTCGTCAACGTCCAGCTTGCAGACCTTGACCTTGCCCTCCTGCTCCTCCGCGATCTTGGCGATCGTCGGCGCGAGCATGCGGCAGGGGCCGCACCAGGTTGCCCAGAAGTCCACCAGAACGGGCTTGTCGGCCTTCAGGACCTCTTCTTCAAAATTGGATTCACTGATAATGATTTCTGCCATGGTTATTATCTCCTTTCTAATCATTAGCAAGCAATTGCTGAATATAGCTTTCCAGCGTCGCCTCATCCATCGAACCGATCTGCTGATAAAGCAGGCTTCCGTCGGCGCGGATAAACAGCGTCACGGGAATGGCGTTGATCTGATAGGCCTGCACGGCGCTGAAATCCACGTCAAAATACAGCGGGAAACTGTAACCGTTGTCCTCCCGGATGAAAGCGGTCGCGCTCTCCACGGTATCGGTCGCGCCGTCGGTCAGATCAATCATCATAAACAGGATCTGATCGCGATACTTCTCAGCCGCCGCATCGAAGTACGGCAGCTCCGCGCGGCAGGGCGGGCACCAGGTCGCCCAGACGTTCACAATGATGGGCTGACCGAAATAATCGGACAGAGAAACCGTGTTTCCTTCCTCGTCCAGAACGGTAAAATCAGCCGTCGGATTCTCACTGAGTACGACGGGCGCTTCCGTCGCTTCCACCGCAGGCTCTGCCGGTTCAGGCTCCGCACTCGGAGCAGGCGGCTCCGTTTCTCCTGCCGATGTTTCCTCATCGTCCGCGTATTCGCTCTCATGCCGTGCGATCGGCGCGCTCTCGGTCTCCGACGCATCTGAGGGCTTGAGCCGCGGCGCGAGATCCTTATACAGAACGCTTCCTCCGATCAGCAGCAGCGCCAGAAGCAGCAGCGGGATGATCACTTTCCAAATAGCTTTCATATCAAAACCTCAGCGCAGAAGCGCCATCCATCGATCCAGCATGCCGAAACACATCAGCAGGCCGATCACGATCAAAAATCCGCCGCAGATCCGATTGATCACGGCATAGTGCGATTTGATCCAGCGAAAAACGCCGCTCAGCTGCTCCAGCAGCACAGCGGAGATCAGAAACGGCAGTCCAAGCCCGAGCGAATAGCTGACCAGCAGCAGCAAGCCCTGCCGGGCCGTGCCGGAGCTGGAGGCCAGCATCAGCGCCGAGCCGAGAAACGCGCCGACGCAGGGTGTCAGACTGACGGAATAGATCAGACCAAACACGAAGGCGGAGAAAACGCCCGTCACGCTGCGGCCGCTGTTCATTCCCTTGAAAAAGGGCAGCGGGATGATTTCCAGATAAGACAGGCCGAACAGGATCACGATCAGTCCGCATACGAGGGACACCTGCCGCTGATACCGCAGCAGCAGCGAGCCGAGCGACCCGGCAAAGAGACCCATCAGACAAAACGTTGCGGTAAAACCCAGTACAAACGCAAGGGCGCGGATGAAATTTGCGTGTTTTTTATCCGCTCCTCCCGCGAAGTATGACACGTAAACCGGCAGCATCGGAAGCATGCAGGGAGAAACGAAGGAGATCAGTCCTTCCAGAAACGTGATGAGGTATTGCATGCCTTATTCCTGCCGGACAAAATCGCCGTGGACACCGCCGCTTTTGGAGAGTAAGCGGATATCGGTGATCACCATGTCCCGCTGCACGGCCTTGCACATATCGTAAACCGTGAGCGCCGCAACGGAAGCCGCCGTCAGCGCCTCCATCTCCACACCGGTGCGCCCGTCGCAGCTGACCTTGGCCCTGATCTCCACCGAACAGCGATCTTCATCCAGAGACATCGACAGGTCGATCCCGTCGATCAGGATCGGATGGCACATCGGGATCAGATCCGGCGTGCGCTTGGCGCCCATGACGCCGGCGATCTGCGCGACAGTCAGTACGTCGCCTTTTTTGACGCCGCCGCTTTGGATCAGCCGGAAAGTATCCCGGTTGAGCAGAACGCGCGCCCCGGCGACTGCCGTCCGGCGGCTCGGGTCCTTTTCCCCGACGTCCACCATTTTGGCCCGTCCCTGGTCGTTAAAATGTGTAAAATCCATGCCGCATCCTCCCGGAAGCCCTCAAAGGCTTCACTCTGTCAGATGATTATACGATAGAGCCATCGCTTCGTCAAGCGAAGCGCTTTTCTTACTTTCTGGCCGAAAGATACTCGCAGGCGCTGAGGGCGGCGATATTTCCCTCGCCGGCCGCCTTGGCCAGCTGATAGGGCTTGCCGGTGCAGTCTCCGGCTGCAAAAACGCCCGGAACGCTGGTGGACATATCGCGCTGGGTGACGATGCCTCCGTTTTCATAAACAAGACCGGGCACAAGCCGCGTCACAGAGACGGTGTCCTTGATGATGAACACGCCGTCGACCGCCTGCTCCTCGCCGCGAAACACCACGGCGTTTGCTTTCAGACCGCCGTTGATCTCGTATTTTCCGTTCTCCTTCATCCGGATCACCTTGCATCCGATGCTTTCAAGGAAATCCGCGTCTTCGACCGCCTCATGCCCGCTGCCGATCACGGCGACCGTCTTGCCGCGATAGAGCATCCCGTCGCAGGTTGCGCAGTAGCTGACGCCGCGTCCGAGGAATTCGCCCTCGCCGGGATAGAGGTTTTCACGGGTGATTCCTGCCGCAAGGATCAGCGCGCGGCACTGATAAAAATCATTGCCCACGGCCACGCCGAACACCTCGTCCATCGGCATGACGTTGAGCGCGCGGCCACCGATCACGTCGGTCGCGTTCTCTTCGATCTGCCGGCGGAACAGCTCGCTCATCTCTTTTCCGCTCATCGCGGGAAGACCGGGATAATTGGTGATCTTTTCCGCGCGGTAGAGGCTGCTGGTCTCCTCGCCGTTGGTGATAACGGCCACCGTCTTGCCGCGGTTTTTCGCCGTCAGAACGGCCGAGGCGGCGGCTACGCCTCCGCCGATAATGATCATATCATAACAATCAAGCATGAGGATTTCCTTTCTGTCAGTTTTATACACTGCTGATTTTTGAATTTGATACAATCAGTATAGCATGTTTTTATTGTAATTGCGAGAGGATTCGTTTATAATAGCAAAGTATTTTTCTGCCCTTTTGAGGAGTGTATTATGGAAGAGACAAGAAATTTCATTGAAGAATTTGTAAAGGAAGATCTGTCCGAGGGGAATCGCTGCTACGGCATGCAGGTCCACACCCGTTTCCCGCCCGAGCCCAACGGCTATCTGCATATCGGTCATTGCAAGGCGCTGACCATCGATTTCAGCACGGCCGAGCGCTTCGGCGGCCTCTGCAATCTCCGTTTTGACGATACCAATCCCGCCAAGGAGGACACCGAATACGTCAACGCCATCCAGGAGGATATCCACTGGCTGGGCTTTGACTGGGGCGACCGTCTGTTTTATGGTTCGGATTATTTTGAAAAGACCTATGAGCTGGCTCTGGAGCTGATTCGCAAGGGTCTGGCCTATGTCTGTGAGCTGACGCCCGAACAGTTCAAGGAATACCGCGGCGATACGACGCATCCCGCCGTCTCCCCCTGGCGCGACCGCCCGATCGAAGAGAGCCTGGACCTGTTCCAGCGCATGCGCGCCGGTGAATTCCCCGAAGGCAAATATACCCTGCGCGCCAAGATCGATCTGGCCAGCGGCAACTTCAACATGCGCGACCCCGTCCTGTACCGCATCCGCTATATCGAGCATCACCGTCAGGGTACCAAGTGGTGCATCTTCCCGATGTACGACTTTGCCCATCCCATCCAGGACGCGCTGGAGGGCATCACCCACTCCCTCTGCTCGCTCGAGTATGAGGCGCACCGCCCGCTGTACGACTGGGTCGTCAGCAACGTGACGATCCCCGGCATCAAGCCCCGTCAGATAGAGTTTGCCCGTTTGGGCATCAATTACACGGTCATGTCCAAGCGCAAGCTCCGCCAGTTGGTGGAAGAGGGCAAGGTCGCCGGCTGGGACGATCCCCGCATGCCGACGCTCTGCGGCCTGCGCCGCCGCGGCTACACCTCCGCCTCCATCCGCGAGTTCTGCAACCGCATCGGCGTTTCCAAGGTCGATTCCACGGTCGACTGGGCGCTGCTGGAAAGCTGCCTGCGCGACGATCTGAACGCCCACGCCAAGCGTGTGATGGCCGTGCTTCGTCCCGTCAAGCTGACCGTCACCAATTATCCCGAGGGTCAGAGCGAGCTGCTGGAAGTGGAAAACAATCCGCTCGAGCCAGAAGCCGGCACGCGTCGGGTCAGCTTCTCCCGTCACCTCTGGATCGAAGCCGATGACTTCATGGAAGTCCCCGCGCCGAAGTACAAGCGCCTGCACCCCGGCTTTGAAGTACGCCTCAAGGGCGCCTACCTTGTCACCTGCACCGGCTGCGTGAAGGACGAAAACGGGAATGTGACCGAAGTGCTGTGCGAATACGACCCCGATAGCCGCGGCGGCGATCCCGCCGACGGGCGCAAGGTCAAGGGCGCCACGATCCACTGGGTCGACGCCGAAAACTGCGCGGACGCAGAAGTTCGCCTTTACAGCTATCTCTTCAACGATCCCGAGCCCGACGGCCCGGACAAAAACTTCCTCGACTGCCTCAACCCCAACAGTTTGGAGATCCTGACCGGCTGCAAGGTGGAGGCCTGCCTGGCCGAAGCTCCCATGCCGGAGCAGGGCAAGAGCGCCGAGGGCTACCAGTTCATGCGCCAGGGTTACTTCTGCCTGGATAACCGCGACGCCAGGCCCGGCCATCTGGTCTTCAACCGTTCGGTGGCGCTGAAGGACAGCTTCAAAAAATAACTAAACAAAAAAGAACCTCCGATCGGAGGTTCTTTTTTGTTGTCTTGCCGTCAGGGCGTCTGACCGGTCAGGTCGATCATGTAGCTCGCATCGGAACCGAGCACCGTGCTGGGCAGCACGCCGTCCCACTGTTTGATCCAGTAGTACTGAATGAGGCCTTCCGTCAGGGACTCGGAAATCCGCTTGTTCATCTCGGCCTCTTTTTCACCGGCATAGAGGGCCGCTTCCGCCTGCACCTTGACGACCTCCAGATCGGCGTTGGCGGCGATGATCGCCTTTTCTGCCTCAGCGTTGGCGGCGATGATCGCACGGCGTGCGGTCGCCTCTTCCTCCATGGTCTTCTGCGCCTGCTCGGTCTCAGCGGTCAGCTTGTTCTGCGCGGCGACCTGCTTGGCCTCGACGGCCGTGGTGAATGCGTCGGTAAAGTCAATGTCCTCAATGGCGATCGATACGATCGTGATGCCGTATGTTTTCATATCCTCCGAGGTGGAGTCCGCGATCAGATCGGACAGCGAATTGCGCTTGGCGACCAGGTTCTCCGCGGTGTACTGGGAGAAGACCGCCTTCGTATTCTCAAGGATCCGCGGATACATCACGTTTTCATAGTAATTGATGCCAACCGTGCGGTACAGTACCTGCGCCGTTTCCTGATCAATGCAGTAGTTCACGCTCAGCTGCAGGTTCACCTGCTGGATATCGCTCGAGAAGGCCTCGGTCGTGATCTGCACTTTCTGCGTGCGGTTGTCCATCTTCACCACGTTCTGCCAGGGCAGGATCAGGTGTGCGCCGGCATTGATCGTGCGGTTTTCCACGCGGCCGAAGGTCGTCAGGATGCCGGTATAACCCGTTGGGACCACGGTGATGCTGCTGAGCAGAAGTACGACCGCCAGCGCGCCGAGCGCCAGGAACTGACGGGGATTGCTCTTCCATTCCTTCTGTTTGCTTTTGACTTTTCTCTCGTTCCCTTTCGCATCTGTTACCCATTCTTCTCCGCTGCGGAAGCCGAGAGCGACATAAAGCACAAGTGAAAGAATCAAGCCAACAACCAGTGTAAACATACCATGATCTCCTTTCTGTAAATTTCATAACGTTCCAACAAGTTGCTTGCCTTACGATCAGAGAATATCATATGTTGGAACATATATCAACGGTTTTTGGCCGAATTTACCGTCTATTCACAAATATCGAAACTTATCGAAGGTTTTTACTTTATTATATAAATTATAAAACGAGCCCGGAGATCCGTACGATCTCCGGGCTCGTTTTTCTGGAGCTGGTAATGTGACTCGAACACACGACCTGCTGATTACGAATCAGCTGCTCTACCGACTGAGCTATACCAGCATTTGCCGAGTTATAGTACCACAATCACCAAAATAAGTCAACCACAAGATTGCAATATTACAAATCGTATATTTTTGTTACGGACTTGCTCTTGACAAGGTTTCATAGCTGAAATCCGGCCAATGGTTCTCCTCAAAATCGTTCTGAAAGACGGCCAAACAAGTAAGATTTCCGAATTCATGCCGGGAGAGACAGGAGTTACATAATTCGGAGTCATAATAATTTTTCAAAGAGTTATCAACATTTTCAACAGTTTTGTCAACAAAACCCAGGCCAGGAAAAGCCCGCTGCTTCGTCAAAACCGGGCATTTTATCTGAACTTCAGACGGTTTTTTCCGTAAAATTTGCGAAAAACAGTTTACATAATATTATTACGAAAGGGGCACAGACTCCGGCATTGGGCGGTGCAGTCGCCGCCGCTGCGGAAGGTGTTCAGGCAGCGCTGACTGATTTTTACATTGAAGCGATAGCGCAGCAGACTCTGGATCAGAGCGTTGCCCCAGCCATAGCCGACGTAGCGGAGAAGAGACTGATAGACCAGAGGATGGAGGACTTCATCCGGCTTCATGTTCGACTCCCCTTTCAAAACCGGGAGTTAAACGGATACAGCAGAAGACCGGAATCGGTAAAGGAGAAATAGGACTGTCCGCCGATGATGATATGATCGTCCAGCGTGATCTCCACCAGCTGCAGCGCCTCGCGGATACGGCGGGTGATCAGCTCATCGTCGCGGGAGGGCACGGGATTGCCGGAAGGATGATTGTGCGCGAGGATGACGGAGCTGGCCCTGGCCTTCAAGGCGCTTTCCACCACGAGGCGGACGTTCAGATTCACACTGTCCACCACGCCGCTGCCGACCTCTGTGCAGCAGATCAGCTGTTTTTGCGGATTGAGACAGAGCAGCAGCGCCTTTTCCGCTTTTTCCGAACCAAGGCGCGGCAGCAGATACTGCGCCGCCTGCGAAGAACTGGTAAAGCTCGTCAAGTTTCTTGTCCGGCTGACGGCGCAGCGCTTGGCGATCTCCGGCACGAGGCTGATGAGCGTGGCCGCGTTGTCACCGATGCCGGGAACAGCGCGAAGCTCATGGAAGGAGGCTTCGAACACGGCGTCGAGCGAGTCGAAATGCTCCAGCAGCGCATGTGCCAGCTCGTTGGTATCGCGGCGGGGTATGGCGTAAAACAGCAAAAGCTCCAGAACATTCAGGTCGTTGAAGTTATCCAGGCCGTAGGAATTGAAGCGTTCTCTGAGGCGGCTTCTGTGTCCGTCGTGGACAGCCATCGTGTCATCACCCTATCTCTATGTATTAAAGCTCCATGGTCGCATAGGCGTTCAGATCGCTCCCGGCGCGAACGCCCGCCAGATATTCGTAGTAGGCCTGTGCGCCGATCATCGCGCCGTTATCCCCGCAGAGCTTCAGCGGCGGAATAAAAAGCTGGTACCCATGCTCCGCGGCTGCCTTCTGAAAATCGGCGCGAATGCGGGAATTGGCGGCCACGCCGCCGGCTATGACGATCCTGTCTCTGCCGAGCTCGGCTGCGGCCTGCATCGTGCGGGGCACCAGACTGTCGCTGACAGCCTTGGTGAAGGAAGCGGCCAGCGCGGCGCGGTCGATCTCCTCCCCCTTCTGCTCGGCGTTGTGAACGAGATTGATCACCGCCGTCTTCAGACCGGAGAAGCTCATGTCGTAGGGATTGCCGTCCACATGGCCGATCGGGAAGCTGTAGCGCGTATCGTCCCCGCCCTGGGAGAGCTGATCGATCGGCCTGCCGCCGGGATAAGGCAGCCCGAGCACGCGCGCCGTCTTGTCAAAGCACTCCCCGGCCGCATCGTCGCGGGTCGCGCCGATGATCTTCATGTCGGTATAATCGCGCACGTCCACCAGCAGCGTGTTGCCGCCGGAGATGGCCAGGCAGAGATAGGGCGGCTCCAGCTCCGGGTAAGCCAGGTAATTGGCCGCCATGTGGCCGCGGATATGGTGCACGGGAATGAGCGGAACGCCGAGAGCAAGAGCGGCCGACTTGGCGAAGTTCACGCCCACCAGCACCGCGCCGATCAGGCCCGGCGCATAGCTCACAGCCACGGCGTCGATATCCTGCTTTGTGATGCCGGCCGCCTCGATCGCGCGGCGGGCCAGGATGGAGATCGACTCCACATGACAGCGGGACGCGATCTCCGGCACGACGCCGCCGTAGACGGCGTGCAGATCGGCCTGGGAAAAAATCTGGTCGCTGAGGATCTTCCGGCCGTCCTCCACGACGGCGACCGCCGTTTCATCGCAGGTGGATTCAAAAGCGAGTATTTTCAAAGCATTAGCCTCATTTCAAAAATCTTGTCATTAAGATCGCGTCCTCTTTGGGCGCGTCGTAATAGCCTTTTCTTCGCCCGACGGGCGCAAAACCGAAGCGCTCATACAGGGCGATGGCCGGGGCGTTCGATTCCCGCACCTCGAGGGTAACGAAAGACAGACGCAGCTCTTCGGCACGGCGCAGCAGCGCTTCGATCAGCGCGGATGCGATCCCCTGCCGCCGATGGTCCGGAGAGACAGCGACATTGGAAATATAACCCTCGTCGAGAACGAACATCATCCCGACATAGCCGAGCACAGACTCCCCTGCTTCCGCCACCAGGAATTCATGGTGCTCGTCGGGCAGTTCCGCCTTCAGTTGGTCGCGCGTCCAGGGGATGGAAAAGCAGCGATGCTCCAGCTCGACCAGCGCGTCCAGATGGCGCTTGTCGCCATCAAGAATATGATAATCCATGTCAGTGCGCCTCTGCCCAGCTGTGGCCGATGTGCGCGTCCGCCGTCAGCGGAACGGCGAGGTCGGCTGTGTGCTCCATCTCATAGCGCAGCAGCTCGCACACGCGCTCCGCCTCCTCCTCCGGGCATTCGACGATCAGCTCGTCGTGCACCTGAAGAATCAGCTTGGCCTGCAGCTTTTCTTCCCGCAGGCGCTCGTACACGCGGACCATGGCCAGCTTGATGATATCGGCCGCGGTACCCTGGATAGGCATGTTCAGCGCCACGCGCTCGCCGAAGGAACGCATGTTGAAGTTGGAACTCTTGAGCTCGGGCAGATCTCTGCGTCGACCGTAGAGCGTGGAGACGTAGCCGTCGGCGCGTGCCTGCTCGACGATATGCTTCATGTAGTCGCGCACACCGTGATATTTGGATAGATACGCTTCGATATAGGCCTTGGCCTCGTTTGGCCAGACGCCGATATCCTGCGCCAGAGAAAAAGCGGAGATGCCGTAGACAATGCCGAAGTTGACGGCCTTGGCGCGGCTGCGCAGCAGCGGCGTGACCTGATCAAGAGGTGTATCAAAGACCTGCGAGGCCGTAACGCGGTGGAAATCCTCGCCGCTGAGGAAGGCCTCCTGCATGGTCTTGTCATCGGAAATGTGCGCCAGCAGACGCAGCTCGATCTGGCTGTAGTCGGCGTCCACCAAAACATGACCGGGAGACGCAACGAACATCCGCCGGATCTGCGCGCCGAGTTCTTTGCGCACCGGGATATTCTGCAGGTTCGGCTCGGTCGAGGACAGGCGGCCCGTCGCGGTCACGGTCATCTGAAAGTTGGTGTGGATACGGCCGTCAGGCTCGATGACCTTCAAAAGCCCTTCGGCGTAGGTGGATTTGAGCTTGGTGAGCATCCGGTAATCCAGCACCTCGTCCACGATGGGATGCTTGCCGCGCAGTTTGTCCAGGACGTCCGCGTTCGTGCTCCAGCCGGTCTTGGTCTTCTTGCCGGAGGGCAGCATCAGCTCGTCAAACAGCACCGTGCCGAGCTGTTTCGGAGATAGGATATTGAATTCATGACCCGCGTGCCGCCAGATGCTCTCCTGCAGGGCGGCGATTCCCGCGTTGAGGCTTTCGCCGAACTCATAGAGCGCCTTGCGGTCGACGAAAAAGCCGACCTGCTCCATATCGGCCAGTACCCGGCAAAGCGGCATTTCGATCGTTTCAAACAGTTCGGTCATGCCGAAGTCCGCCAGCTTCTGCTTCATCGGCTCCCAAAGCGTAAAAATTGCCTCGGCACCGGTTTTTTCCTCGCCCAAATAGCGCGCGGACAGTTTCTCCAGCGCATAGTCACTCGCGGTGGCGTCCAGCAGATAGCCGGCCAGGGCCGTATCGAACACGAAGCCGTCCACGCTCAGGCCTTCCTTCATCAGCAGGCTCATTAGGTTTTTGACATTGTGGGAAAGCTTCGGGACTTTTTCGGAGAAGACCGTGCGCAGCAGCTCCTGGTACGCGTCCCCGCAGCCGTTCCAGGACGCGGAATAAACGGTCTCACCGTCGCAAAGCTCCAGACGGTCGAGACTTTCGGGCGCATAAACAGCGATCACCGGACCAGCCGCAAGCTTGTCCAGGAAGGCGGACAGGTTTTCCGCGTTCAGCTCCACACGGGGCATCGCGGCGGCCGTCGCCTTTTCGATCACTTCCGCAGGAGCTTCCAGGCCCCATTTTTCGATAAACTTCTGAAAGCCAAGGCGCTGAAAGAGCGAAAACAGCTCAGGACGATAGTTTTTGTCCCAGCGGTTTTCCTCCGGGTCAAAGTCCATCGGGACCTCACAGAGGATCGTCGCCAGCCAGAAGGACTTTCTGGCGCTCTCCTCCCCTGCGGCGAGCTTTTTTCGCAGACTGTCCTTGATGTCAAGGCCGTCCAGCCCCTCGTAGATCGCGTCGAGCGAACCGAAGCGGTGCAGCAGATCCAGCGCCGTCTTTTCCCCGACGCCGGGCACGCCAGGGATATTGTCCGAGCTGTCTCCCATCAGGGCCTTGAGATCGACCATGCGCTTCGGCTCGAAGCCGTATTCCTCAAAAAAGCGCTCCGGCGTATAGAGGATGGTCTCAGTCTGGCCCAGGCGGCTTTTGACCTGGCAGACGGTGGTATGCGGTGTGACGAGCTGCAGGCTGTCCTTGTCACCGGTGACGATCACGCAGTCCCAGCCGGCTTTTTCGCATTGAACGGATACCGTGCCGAGGATATCGTCCGCCTCGAAGCCGGCCAGCTCGTAATGCCGGATCCCCATGTCGTCCAGCGTTTCTTTCAGCAGCGGCATCTGCACCACAAGCTCCTCCGGCATCGGATGGCGAGTCGCCTTATAGTCGGCGTCGGCCCGGTGGCGGAAGGTCGGCTCCTTGCGGTCAAAGCTGACGCAGAGCGCGTCCGGCTTCTGCTCCTCCAGCAGGCGCTGCAGGATCGCCAGAAAGCCATAGACCGCGTTGGTGGGCGTGCCGTCCGGCGCATTGAGCGCACGCACTCCGTAAAAAGCGCGGTTGACAATGCTGTTGCCGTCCAGAATCATACATTTCATAGGTTTACCTCTTCAGCTGCGTCTCGCCGCGCAGACGGATGATCTCGTCACGCAGCTGCGCCGCGATCTCGTATTCGAGCATCTGTGCCGCCTTTTTCATCTTGCTTTCGAGCGAGGCGATCAGCTCGCGGCGCTCCCGCTCTGTCATCTTCATGCCGTTGGCCTTGGTCGGCATGGAGGACGCATCTGTGGAGATCTCCAGCAGCTCGCGCACGTTCTTCACGATCGTCTGCGGGACGATGCCGTGCTCTTCATTATAGGCCATCTGCTTGGCGCGGCGGCGCTGCGTTTCGTTGATGCAGGCGCGCATCGAGGGCGTCACCGTGTCGGCGTACATGATGACAATGCTGTCGGCGTTTCGCGCGGCGCGGCCGACGGTCTGGATGAGGCTTGTCTCGCTGCGGAGGAAGCCCTCTTTGTCGGCATCGAGGATCGCAACCAGTCCGACCTCGGGGATATCCAGGCCCTCGCGCAGGAGGTTGATGCCAACCAGCACGTCGAATTCGCCGAGGCGCAGGTCGCGGATGATCTCCATGCGCTCAATGGTGCCGATATCGTGGTGCATATAGCGGCAGCGGATGCCGACGCCCTGCAGATAATCGGTCAGATCCTCGGCCATGCGCTTGGTGAGGGTCGTCACGAGGCTGCGCTGACCTTTTTCGATCTTGGCGTTGATCTCGCCGATCAGATCGTCGATCTGCCCCTCGACCGGGCGGACAAAGATTTCCGGATCCAGCAGGCCGGTCGGGCGGATGATCTGTTCCACGATCTGCCCCGCCCGCTCTTTTTCATAGTCGCCGGGCGTAGCGGAGACGTAGACGCGCTGATGGATACGCTCGGTAAATTCGTCATACTTGAGCGGGCGGTTATCAAAAGCAGAGGGCAGGCGGAAACCGTACTCCACCAGCGATTCCTTACGTGCCCGGTCGCCGCGGTACATCGCGCGCACCTGCGGCAGCGTCACGTGGCTTTCGTCCACGAACAGCAGGAAATCCTTCGGGAAATAATCCAGCAGGGTCATCGGCGGGCTGCCGGGCGCGCGGTTGGAAATGACGCGCGAATAGTTCTCGATGCCGGAGCAGTAGCCGAGCTCCTGCATCATCTCGATATCGTAATCGGTGCGCTGTTTGATACGCTGCGCCTCCAACAGGCGGTTGTTGGATTCAAAGAATTTCACCCGCTCGTCGCACTCGATGCGGATGCGGTCGATCGCGGAGGCAAGCTTCTCCTTCGTGGTGACGTAATGGCTCGCGGGATAGATCGCCACGTGATTTAAAATGCGGGTCGGGGTGCCGGTGACGACGTTGATCTCGCTGATGCGGTCGACTTCGTCGCCGAAGAATTCGATGCGGATAGCCTTGTCGTTGGAATAGGCGGGGAAAACCTCCACCGTGTCGCCGCGGACACGGAACATATTGCGCTCAAAAGCGATGTCGTTTCGCTCGTAACGGATCTCCACCAGCTTGTGCAGCAGCTCGTCGAATTTCCGGGTCTGGCCGGGGCGCAGGGAGATGACCATGTTGGCATAGTCGATCGGATCGCCCAGACCATAAATGCAGGACACGGAGGATACGACGATCACGTCGCGCCGCTCAAAGAGACTGGAGGTCGCGCTGTGGCGCAGACGCTCGATCTCATCGTTGATGGAGCAGTCCTTTTCGATAAAGGTATCGGTATGCGGGATATAGGCCTCCGGCTGATAATAGTCGTAGTAGGAGACAAAGTATTCGACCGCGTTGTTCGGGAAAAACTCGCGAAACTCGCTGCACAGCTGCGCGGCCAGCGTTTTGTTGTGCGCCAGCACCAGCGTCGGCCGGTTGAGCCGCGCGATGACATTCGCCATCGTGAAGGTCTTGCCCGAGCCGGTCACGCCGAGCAGCACCTGTTCGTCGATCCCGTTTTCGATCCCCTGTGTCAGCAGATCGATCGCCTCCGGCTGATCCCCGGTCGGCTGATAATCGGATACGAGCTGAAAATGATCCATTACATCACCCCATAATCATTCATATTATTATACCATTTTCTCCGTGCCATGACAAGAAGATGCTTTCCTGCGGCGGCTAAAAAGCAAAGAAAAAGAGCGGCTCGCCCAAATTATCATGGACTTCCGCTGTCGTCTGTGGTAGAATCGAGCAGAATCAAAAACAAAGGAGTAATCAAATGGAAGCTACTGCCGCAGCCATGTGGCTCAACACGGCTTTTGCCGGCTTTGACCAGGCCGTGACCGCGGGCGTTCATCAGCTGTATGACGCCGCCGGATGGTTCTTTTCCCCGTTTCTGGAGTTGATCTCTCTGATGGGCAAGGGAGGGATCTTCCTGATCCTCCTGTCACTCTGCCTGATCGTCAGCAAGCGGACCCGGCGCTTCGGCACCGCGATGCTGCTCGGCGTCACGATCGGCGCCCTGTTCACCAACCTCTTTATCAAGGTCGTCATCGCAAGGCCAAGGCCATATGCGGACGAAAACGGCTTCTTTTATCCGCTGTGGCAGATGATGGGCGCCCATACGGAAAGCGACAAGAGCTTCCCCTCCGGACATACCACCGCCGCTTTCGCGACGATGGTGCCGGTATTCCTGCTCGGCAAAAAACGCATCAGCTGGACGGCGCTGATTTTCGCCTTTCTGATGGGCCTGAGCCGCATCTATCTTGTGGTCCATTATCCCAGCGACGTGCTGGGCGGCCTGATCGTCGGTACGATCGCCGGTATCCTCGGCACGCTGATCGCGCAAAACGTCATCCCCAAGCGTTTTTATTACATGGATTTTATCAAGCCGAGGAAGACCGGCAAACACTCCCCCGCTGCATAATAAAATGGCAGGTTCCGTCGGAACCTGTCATTTCTTTTGCCTTAATCTCTCAGCCAGGACTTCGTCAGCCTGCGATAACAAGGTCTGATAGTCTGTATAGATCACCTTGCCCGGCAGCGAGCCGGAGGGTTTTCTGACAAACCGGATCATCGTAAGATCTACCGGGATCTTGCCGCCGTCCCTGCCCTGTGAGTGATAGACGGCCAGGCTGGCCGCCTGCTCGATCGTCCGTACGGGCGGCTCTTCGCCCTCGCAGCGGATGATTACGTGGCTGCCGTGCACCTTTTGCGTGTGCAGCCAGTAATCCGTACGGCGGGCAGTTTTGGTGGTCAGCTCGTCATTTTGGATATTGTTTCGGCCGACCAGGATCTCAAAGCCGTCGTCCGAACAGTAGCGAAGCGGCCCCTGCGCCTTGACTTTCTCCGGCTTTCCCTTCTTCTGCTTTTTCAGATAACCGGTCTCGGTCAGTTCCCGGCGCAGCTCGGCCAGATCCTTTTCGCTCTCAGCGCGCTCGATCTGATCCAGAACGCTTTCCAGATAATCGAGCTGCTGCTCGCCCTGTGCCAGAAACACGCGCAGATGCTCGGCCGCCGCCTTGAGCTTGTTATACTCTTTGTACATCGCCGCCGCGTTCTGCTGCGGTGTTTTCAGCGGATCGAGCGGGATGCGGATCTCCGGCAGATCCTCCTGATAATAGTCCTCACAGCAAAGCTCACGATCTCCCTTTTTCACGCGGTAAAGGTTGGCTGTCAGAAGCTCCGCTTGTTTTCTCACCTCATCGCGGCTCTCCGTGCGCCGGAATTCCTCGCGCTGCAGGCTGAGCTTCCGCTGCAGACGGTCGCGCGCCGTGCGCACGGTACGCAGCAGATCATGGCTGCGGCGGCGCTGCCGCTCAGCACGTTCCCGCTGGGCGTAGAAGGAATCCAGCAGCTCGGAAAAGCTCGCGCAGCGGCGGTTTTCCATTTGAGCGCCGTACTGCCCGATCTCCATAAAGCTGAAATCGCGCGGCGCGCCGTCGTCCAGCAGCATCGTCGGGTAGAATTTCTTCGTGTTTATCCGCTCGATCAGGGTCGAAAGCTCCGGCGCAAGGGCATCATAATTATCGCCGCAGCGGTAGGCCAGCTCCCGGCAGATCAGCGGCGACAGGCCGGAAAAATGATTCAGCAGCCAGCGGTCGACCGGGATGGAACGATCGGCAGATGCGATCAGAGATGCAGCTTCATCTGTGCTCAGTTCAAATATGCTGCGCTTATTCTGGGCGGGCGGCATGCGGTAAAGCATGCCCGGCAGCAGACGGCGCAGCTCGTCCCCGGCATAGTCCATGCGGCGCAGACAGTCGATGATCCGTCCGTCGGCCCCGACCAGGACGACGTTTGAGCTGCGGCCGATCATTTCGACGATCAGCGCTTTCCCGGCGATGTCGCCCATCTCATCGCGGGACTCCAGATCGAAGCGCAGCATGCGCTCATGATCCGGCTGCGTCACGGAGAGGATGCGCGCGCCGACGAGATGCTTGCGCAGCAGCATGCAGAACATCGGCGGCTCGGCGGGGTTTTCCATCGATTCTGTTGTCAAATGCACGCGGGCGTTTCCGGTACCGGCGGCAACCAGCAGCTTGCCGTTGCCCAGCTTTCCGCGCACGGAAAGAAGCAGCAGGTCCCGCTCAGGCTGCTGCACCTTTTCAATTTTGGCGCCTTCCAGCTGCGGAGCGAGCTCCGCAGTCAGCGCCTGCAGACAGATCGCGTCAAGCGGCATGGCCTAATCCTCCAAGATATGCGTAAAAAGCTCCGAAAGACGCTCCCTGCGGCCCAGCAGATACAGCCAGCCGAACAGTGCCTCCAATCCGGTGGCGCTGTGGTATTCGGCCACGCTGGACTTGGGCGGGATGCCGTGCACCTTCGCGTTCCTGCCGCGGCGGTAGACGGCGTTTTCCTCCTCTGTCAATAAGGGAAGGATCTTCTCCATGGCCTTAGCCTGCGCCGTGGCGTTGACCTGGCGCACCGTTTCCCGGTGCAGATCCTGGATCGCCAGATGCCCTTCCGCACAGAGCATGCTGCGGACCAGCAGCTCGTAGACCCCGTCCCCGACATGGGCAAGTCCGAGCATACTGATCCGGTTCACATCCTCGGGATGCATTTCAAGCTGAAAGTAATCACTCATATTCTCTCATGAGAAAAGGGCGTTGTCTGCGCCCTTTTCTTCAGTATTCCATATTTTCGCTGTCTTCGTTCATTTCTGCGGCCAGAGCCAGATCGCCGGCTGGGGCCATACCGAGCTGCGCCTGCAGCTCCTGCCATCCGTTGCGGTCGATGACGACGCTGCGGGGCTTGGCGCCCTCGTAGGGGCCGACGATGCCGAGCTCTTCCATCTGGTCGACGATGCGGGCTGCGCGCGAATAGCCGAGCTTGACGCGCCGCTGCAGCATGGAGACCGAACAGGATTTGGCTTCCAGCACGGCTTCCACCGCCTGCGGCAGCATCTCGTCGTAATCACCGGCCGGGCTGTCGTCCGCGGCAGCTTTGCCGTTATCTCCGCTGTTCTTCTCTTCCGCTGCCTTATTCATGTAGTCCTCAATGTCTGCGTTGGTCTGTGCGCCGCCGGCGTTTTCCTTGATGAACTGCACCACGGCCTCGCGCTCCTCGTCGGAGACGAAGGCGCCCTGGATGCGCACCGGCTTGCCGACGCCGACCGGAGAGAACAGCATGTCGCCCATGCCGACCAGCTTTTCCGCGCCGCTCTGATCGAGAATGATGCGGCTTTCCATCGCGGACGAGACCGCAAAGGCAATGCGGGACGGAACGTTTGCTTTCATCAGGCCGGTGATAACATCCGCCGAAGGACGCTGCGTTGCGATCACCAGGTGCATGCCGGCCGCACGGCCCATCTGCGCCACGCGGCAGATGCTCTCTTCCACTTCTTTGGCGGCGATCATCATCAGGTCGGCCAGCTCGTCGATGACGATGACGACCTGCGGGAGCGTCTGTTCGCCGTTCGCTTCACAGTGACGGTTATAGCCCTCCAGGTCTCTCACGCCCGCTTCGGAGAACAGGCGGTAGCGCTTGAGCATTTCGACCACCGACCACTGCAGCGCACCGGCGGCCTTCTTCGGGTCGGTGACGACAGGAACATACAGGTGAGGGATGCCGTTATAGATGCCGAGCTCGACCATCTTCGGGTCGATCATGATGAGCTTCACCTCATCCGGTCGCGCTTTGTACAGCAGGCTCAGGATCAGGCTGTTCATGCAGACGGATTTGCCCGAACCGGTGGTACCGGCGATCAACAGATGAGGCAGTTTGGCGATGTTGCC
Organism: uncultured Clostridia bacterium; assembly: GCA_946547105.1. Lineage (GTDB taxonomy): Bacteria > Bacillota > Clostridia > Oscillospirales > Oscillospiraceae > Limivicinus. The sequence continues at coordinate 40,958 of CAMNOV010000005.1, forward strand.
GACGATGCCCTCGCCGCTGATATCCTTGCCGAGCGCAAAGCTGATCTTGCTCTTGGCGTTGGCGAACTTGGGCGTCTCCAGGATATCGCGCAGATAGACGGTGCTGACGAGCTTGTTCGGCACCTCGATGCCGACGGTGGAGATCTTGTCCGGGATCGGCGCGATGCGGACGTTGACGACGCCGAGCGCCAGCGCCAGGTCGCCCGCCAGGTTCGTCACGCGCGAAAGCTTGACGCCCTGTTCCAGCTCGATATCATAGCGCGTCACGGTGGGGCCGCGGATCACGCCGACGATGGCGGAGCTGATGCCGAAGCTGTGCAGCGCATTTTCCAGGCGCTCGCGGTTGAGACGCACTTCGTCGCGGTAATCAATGTTGGCATTCGTGCCGCCGCGCAGCAGATTCAGCGGCGGGAACTGATACTCCGGATGGTCCGTCTGGGAAGCGATCGTATCGGCCACGGCCTTCGCCTCGGCCTCCACGTCCACTTTGGCCGGTTTCTTCGGCTTGGGCGGATCGGAGATCTCGGTCGCGGCGACCGTCGGCCTAACGCGGGAAGGCGCGGGCTGCGGATCGCGCTGCAGCGCGATCCCTGCGAGATCGGCCGCGTCCTCGAGGTCCATCGGCTCCACGCGCTCCGTCGGGCTGACCGTCTGAACGGAGGGCGTCTTCTTTCTCACGCGGGCGCGCTTGGGCTCGGCCTCCGCGGTCTTCGCGTCGTCAAATTCGCGCACCGGGATGAATTCCTCGTCGTCGCCGAGCGGGAGATCCATTTCCCGGCCGCTACGGCCGAGCGGGCGTGGGAAGGGATCGGCCGCGGGCGTTTTCTTTTTCTTCTGTATAAATTTCGCAGGCGCGGTCCGGGTCTCCAGCGGGAGATCCTCCACCTCGTAGGGCCGGGTGGCGCGGTCCTTGATTTTATTGGCGGCGCCGCTGACGTCGAATTTGGTGCCGACAATCAGGAACAGGCCGAAGATCATCAGCAGGACGATAAACGCGCCTACCTTGCTGAAGGCCTTGTACAGGGCATAGCCGAACAGGCCGCCCAGTACGCCGCCGGAGGCCAGATTGCGGCCTTCTTTGGCAAGATCGCTGATCACATCACGGAGAATAAAGTTCTCGGGAGGCGCACCGACATTGATCACATGCATCATCGCGCCGAAGAGGACCGGCAGCATCAGGATGCACAGCACACGGAACGCGACCGGTCTGCCGTGATGAAACAGCAGGATCACCGAGCAGAACAGGAAAGCCGGGATCACGAGCCAGAAGCCATAGCCGACAAGGGTCTTGATAAAATCGGTGCCGAGGACGATGAACGCACCCTCGGAATTAAAGAAACTGATGATCAGAAAAACAGCGGCAAAGAAAAATACCAGGCCCAGGATCTCGCGTCTCTTGGGAGCCGCGGTCTCGGCCGGCGGCGCCTGCCGCTTCGTGCCGGACGACTTGGGCGAAGATTTTGCCGACGAAGATCCGGTCGTTTTTTTCTTTTTTGATTTTGTGGTCTGTGCCATGGTAAACCCTTTCGTATATCAGAAAATCATCGTCAGAATGATGGACAGCGCGCCGACGATCCAGCAGTAATACGCAAAGCCGCCGAAGTGTCCGCTCCGGGAGATGCGCTTGAGCAGCGAGATCGCGCCGATGCCGGTGACCATCGCCACCGCCGTGCCGACCAGATAAGCCGGCATGCTGGCCCAGTCGATGCCCTCACGCGCGGCGTCGACAAAACTGAGGATATTGGCGCCGAGCACGGCGGGAAGGCTCATCAGGAAGGCAAATTTCACAGCAAATTCACGCTTGAGGCCCGTGGCAAGGCCGGCGGTGATCGTGGTGCCGGAGCGGGACAGGCCGGGGATCGTGGCCACGCACTGGCACACGCCGATCAGCAGCGCGTCCACCATGGTCATGTTTTTCTCCGTCTTGTTGCCCTGCACCATCTTATCGGAGACATAGAGCATGAAGCCGGTGAAGATCAGCATGACGCCGATAAAAATGCTGTCGTTATACAGGCCCTCGAGCATATCCTTGATGGGCATGATGAGGAAAAGCGGGAGCGTGGCCAGAACGATCATCAGAAACAGGCGGGCGGCGGGATAATGCTCCTTTCTCTTTCCGGCAAGCGGCCCCAGATTGACAAAACCGAGCACCTCGAAAAACATATCGACGATGTCCTGCCAATAGACGACGCAGATCGAAATCAGCGTACCCAGATGGAGCAGCACGTCAAAAAACATATGTCCGTTTTCCGCCGTGGTCATATCAAAAAGGTTGTTGAGCACCGAAAGATGACCGGAGCTCGAGATCGGCAGAAACTCCGCCAGCCCCTGGACGATGCCAAGGATGATCGCATTCCAGATCGTCAAAACAGCTTCCTCCCCAAAGAACTCATAATATATTATTTATAGCACAATCTTCCGATTATGACAAGTGCGCGAAACAGGCGCCGCCTTTTCTCCGCGGGCGGCGCCTGTTCTTTTTTCCTTTGCGTTTTCTTATTTCTTTTGGTCCATCAATCTGCGCAGCGCCCGGAGCGGGTGTCCGTTGCTGAGCTCCAGCACGGCGTCCAGAGCGTCGCTGTCCCTGCCCATAAAGATCTTCAGCGTGCGCAGCGGCGCATCCAGCGATGAGCTGAGCGTCATCCGGTATTCCGGGCTGCCGGGCTCGGCGCCGCTGATCCTGGAGATGCTTTTCTCCATGGCTTTGGAGATCAGTTTGGCCGTCAGCGAATCTTCGCGCATTTCGTCAAGGGTGTTTTCCATCGTATAGGTCCCCTTTCGTGCGCGCTGTTCCGCCGCCGGGCGGCCGAGCAGATGCTCAAAGGCGATGTGAGACGGGGCGCCGAGAGGCTTGCAGTACCAGTCGGGATACGCCGTACCGTTCCAGGTGACGCCGTCCCGATGGACGCTGCCGTGCAAAACAAGCTGATCGGAGGCGAAACCCACGTGGATCCCGTATTCGCCTGTGGGAACGATCCAGCCGTCCTGCCAGACGGAAAAACAGCGCTCGTCAAGAGTAAAGCTGACGGTCTTTGTCTCTCCGCGCTTGAGAAACACTTTTTCAAAACGCTTTAATTCAAACACCGGACGATAGTCCGAACTGGCGGGCGGTGAAACATAGAGCTGAACCGTCTCCGCACCGTCCGTTTTTCCGGTGTTTTTTACGCGGCAGCTGACTACGTCGCCCCGGATCTCAAGATCCGAACAGGAAAAGCTTGTATAACTCAGGCCGTGGCCGAAGGCATAACGCAGCGGGAGCCCGGCCTTCTGATACCAGCGATAGCCGACATAGATCCCTTCGCGGTAGTGCGCGTCCTTGTGCTGACCGGCGTAATACGAGGCGGAAACGCAGTCCTTATACTTCAATGGCCAGCTTTCCGCGAGCTTTCCGCAGGGATTGGCCCGTCCGAACAGTAGGTCGAGCGCAGCCTCGGCTCCCGCCTCGCCGGAAAGGCCGAGATACAGGATGCTTTTGACCTGTTCGGCCCAGGGAAGCTCCACCGGGCTTCCGCAGCACAGCACGACGACCGTGCGCGGATTGACCGCGGCGATATGCTCGATCAGTTCGTTGTATCCGGCAGGCAGCTTCATATCATCACGATCAAAGCCCTCGGATTCGATGCTGTCCGGCAGACCGGCGAAAATAACGACCGTTCCCGCCTTTTTCGCGGCCTTCTCGGCAGCCTGCAGCAGCTTTTTATCGCTGCTGCCGTCCGGCAGGCAGCCGGGTTGAACGGGAACATCGGGGCAAAGTTCTGTGACCTGCCGAAGCCTGAGCGGATTGATATGGCTGCTGCCGCCGCCCTGATAGCGCAGCTGTCCGGCCATCGGCCCGACGAACAGAACGTCAAAATCTTCGCCGAGCGGCAAAAGCCGGTCTTTGTTCTGCAGCAGCACCGCGCTTTCCAGCACAGCGCGTTTGGCCAGCGCATGGTGGGCTTCGGCGTCAAAGGTTTTTTTCTCTTTCTGCACCGCCTGCGCACGCAGGGCAAGCTTAGCCACGCGCTCGGCCGAACGTGCCACGCAGGCGGGATCGAGCTTCCCGTCACGAACAGCCGCGGCGGCCTCCCTTTCCTGATAGGCCGAGCCGCCAGGCATGTTCAGATCGCAGCCCGCTTCAAAGCCACTCACGCGGTCATTCATCGCGCCCCAGTCGGTGACGACCATGCCGTCAAAGCCCCATTCCTCGCGCAGGATATCCGTCAGAAGCTTTTTGCTGTCGGAGCAGTGCTCGCCGTTGACCTTGTTGTAGGCGCACATCACGGCGGAAGGCTTCCCTTCCTTGACCGCCGTTTCAAAGCCGCTGAGATAGATCTCACGCAGCGTACGCTCATCCAGCACGCTGTCGGAATTGAAACGCTTGTATTCCTGGCTGTTGCAGGCAAAATGCTTCAGGCAGGCGCCGACGCCGGTGCTCTCCACGCCGCGGATCATGGCGGCGGCCATCTTGCCGGTCAGCACGGGATCTTCGGAAAAATACTCAAAATTGCGTCCGCAGAGCGGATTGCGTTTGATGTTCGCGCCAGGGCCGAGCAGCAGCCCCACGCCGTGGCTGGCGGCCTCTTCCCCGAGGGCGCGGCCGAGTTCCTCCATCAGCTTCGGATCCCAGCTGCAGGCGCTCAAAACCGCCGTGGGAAAGCAGGTCGCCGGCAGAGAGTTGTTGATATTCGCTTCGCTGACACCCTCCGGCATTTTCCGCAGGCCGTGGGGACCGTCGCTCATGCAGAGGATCGGCACGCCGGCATCCGGCACCGCCTTGGTGTGCCAGTTGTCAGCGCCGGAGCACAGAGCGATCTGGTCCTCAAGACTCATGCGTTTGATCTGATCCATAGCGAATCCTCCCCTCTCGGTCAAAGCAGCTCGCGGTGATACGCTTCCCCGTTCATATCCTTCCAGGTCCATTCTGTTCCCTCCAGAATCAGATAGCCGTGCGGCGTATCCTCCTTGGGGATCGAAACCGAACCCGGGTTAAAAATGTAAACGCTTTCTCCGGTCTTTTCCCAGCAAGGCACGTGCGTGTGCCCGTGCAGCAGCACGTCGCCCGCACGCAGCGGAGGCAGATTGTCCTTATGCCAGAGGTGGCCGTGCGTGGCAAAGACCGTATGCTGCCCGGCAAACAACAGGCTGTAATCCGCCATCATCGGAAAAGAAAGCACCATCTGGTCAATCTCGGCGTCACAGTTGCCGCGTACGCCGAACACAAGGCCGCTGCGCTCGTTGAGCATCGCGGCGACTTCCATCGGCGCGTAATCCTCCGGCAGCGCGTTGCGCGGCCCATGGTACAGGATATCTCCCAGCAGCAAAAGCCGGTCCGCGTGCTCGCGGTCAAAGGCCTCGAGCAGACGCCGGCACCAGAAAGCCGAGCCGTGGATATCGGACGCGATCATCAGTTTCATTGCTATCACTCTCCTATATGGCGATTATACCTTTTTCCATGGCGTACTTCAATGAAAAAAGCACAAAAGCGTTTCTTGACTTTTTTGCCGCTTTCTATGATAATCCTTCTCGGAAGGTGATCAAATGAGCGCACAGCGCCAAATCCTGTCCCACGGCTTCGGGCCCTTTTATACGCCGGAATCCCGCATCCTGATCCTCGGCAGTTTTCCCTCGGTCAAATCCCGGGAGCAGAGTTTCTTTTACGGCCATCCGCGCAATCGTTTCTGGCCGGTGCTGGCGGCGATTTTCCTGGAAGAAACGCCGCAGACGACGGATGAGAAAAAAGACTTTCTGAACAGAAACAAGATCGCGCTCTACGACGTGATCGAAAGCTGCAGCATCGTCGGCTCGTCCGACAGCAGCATCCGGGACGTCGTCCCGGCCGATCTGCAGCCGATCCTGGAGGGAAGCCGGGTGGAAAACCGGATCTTCACCAACGGTGGGAAAGCTTCCGCGCTCTATCAGCGATATCTGCTGCCGACGCTCGGGATCCCGGCTGCAGCGATGCCCTCCACCAGTCCGGCCAATGCCGCCTGGTCATTGGAAAAGCTTGTTGAAACCTGGCGCAAAGCGCTTGCGCCGTATCTGTCAAACACGGAAGGATGATCGAAAGCATGCCGCTGCAAATACCGAACAAACGAAATCCACAGGTGCTCCTGTTTTCCTTTCGCCCGGAGGAGCGCACGATGCGCATCATCCGCTACCTGACGGCGCAGGGCGTGTCCGTGCGCACGGTACAGGCGGCGGAATTGGGCGAGACGCTCGGATATCTCTTCTCCCTGCCCGGGTATGAAAAGCGAAGAGCCCCCTCTTTCCTGACACAGAGCGTGCCGGAAATGCTCGTGATGCACGGCTTTGACCAGGCGACGCTGGACGCCTTTCTGCGTTTTTTTCGCGAGGAAGGCGTACGGCGCGTGGAGCTGAAGGCCGTTCTGACGCCGACCAACGCTTCCTGGACGGCGGCGGAACTGTCCCGTCATCTGGCGGCGGAACGCGACGCGCTGCAAAAGCGCAAGAGAGCGTAAAAAAAGCTTGAATTGTACATTTAGGTATGCTATACTGTCAAAGCTGTCAAACTGAAAAATATCGAAAGGATTGATATACATGACTGCCATTAAAATCATTCTCACGATCCTGCAGCTTCTCTCCGGCCTCGCGGTGACCGCCGTTGTTCTGATGCAGAGCGGCAAGAGCGCCGGCCTGTCCGGTGCGATCTCCGGCGGCGCCGAGACCTTCCTTTCCAAGGGCAAGGCCAAGACCTGGGACGAAAAGCTCGCCAAGGCGACCCCGTGGTTTGCCGGCGTGTTCGTTCTGCTGACCTTCGTGCTGCACTTTGTTTGACAAACAGTAAAATACCCGTCCGATTCAATCGGACGGGTATTTTTTATTCCCAGGTTTTCCAGATCTCCGGACAATAGCCCACGGTGGCCTGTTTGCCGTTTCGGACGACGGGCGTTTTGATAAGATAAGGGTCCTCGTAAAGCTTGTCGAGCTTGGCCTCGTTCGAGGCCAGGTACTGAAGCAGCGGATAGTCCTGATTCTTTTCGTCGATCAGCGCTTCCAGGCCGACGGCGTTCTTCACCGAGTTCAGCTCGCCCCGGCTCATGCCGAAGCGCAGGATATCGACATACTGATACTTGATCCGACGCTCCTTGAACCAGCGCTCGGCTTTTTTTGTGTCAAAGCACTTGGCTTTGCCGAATATCTGGATGTTCATAGGCTCAAATCTCCGTGATGACCGGAAGGATCATCGGGCTGCGGCGCGTGGCCTTGTACAGATAGCCCGAGACGTTGGACTTGACCTTGGCCTTGATGGTCGGCCAGTCCGTGATATGCGCGGCATGGCAGGCGTCGACCGTCTCATAGGTCACGCGTTCCAGCTCGCTCATCAGCTCCTCGGCCTCCTTGACGTAAATGAAGCCGCGGGTGACAATTTCCGGCTTTGCGATCATGGTGTGATCGTAAGAGGAATAGGGCAGGACGATGACGACCATGCCGTCCTCAGCAAGACGCTGGCGGTCGTGCAGAACGACGCTGCCCACTTCCCCGCCGCCGCTGCCGTCCACCAGAACGGCGCCGGCCGGGACGCTGCCCTCAATGCCGATCGATTTCTTGGTGACTTCGATGACGCTGCCGTTTTCGGCGATAACGATGTTCTTCGGCTGCACACCCATCAGCTTGCCGAGCTCCGCGTGCTTGACCAGCATGCGCTGCTCGCCGTGGAGCGGGATGAAATACTTGGGCTTTGTCAGCGCCAGCATCATCTTCAGCTCCTCCTGCGAGGCGTGACCGGAGACGTGCAGATCGGTATGGCGGTCATAGATGACCTCCGCGCCCTTGGCGAAGAGCGCATCGATCACGCGGCTGATGGTGTTTTCGTTGCCGGGGATGGCCGAAGCGGAAATGATCACGCGGTCGCCCGCGTCGATGCGCACCTGCTTGTGCTCGGAAAAAGCCATGCGATACAGGGCGGACATGCTCTCGCCCTGGCTGCCGGTGGAAATGACGACCACCTGCTCCTTGGGCAGACGGTTGGCCTGATCGAGGTCGATGAGCACGTTCTCCGGGATCTCCATATAGCCGAGCTCCATGGAGACCTTCAGCACGTTTTCCATGCTGCGGCCGGAGATCGCCACCCGGCGGCCGTACTTGGCGGCCACGGAGATGATCTGCTGCAGACGGTGCACGTTGGAGGCGAAGGTCGTGATGATGATACGCTTTTTGCAGCCGACGAAAAGCTTGTCAAAGCTCTCGCCGACCTTGCGCTCGGAATCGGAATGACCGGGCTTTTCCACATTGGTGGAGTCGCCCAACAGAGCGAGGACGCCCTCGTTGCCGAGCTGACCGAGGCGGGTCAGGTCGATCATACCGCCGCTGATTGGGGTCACGTCGATCTTCCAGTCGCCGGTGTGGATCACGGTGCCGATCGGCGTTTTGATCGCCAGGGCGACGGAATCCGGGATGGAATGGTTCACGTGAATGAACTCCACGGTAAAGCAGCCGAGGCGGAACACCGCACCGGGCTTTTTGGTAAAGATCTGGGTGTTATAGAGCAGGTCGTGCTCGTCGAGCTTCAGCTCCACCAGCGCCGCCGTCAGCGGCGTGGTGTAAACGGGAACGTCCAGTTCCCGCAGGACGTAAGGCACAGCGCCGATATGGTCCTCATGTCCGTGCGTCAGGATGATACCGCGGATCCGGTCGGCGTTGGCGCGCAGGTAGCTGATGTCGGGCAGGACGATATCGATGCCGTACATGTCCTCGTCGGGAAAGCCCATGCCGCAGTCGACCACGATGATATCGCTGCCGAACTCATAGGCCGTCATGTTCTTTCCGATTTCACCGAGACCGCCCAAAGGGATGATTTTCAGTTTTGATTGCATATATTCTCCATTCAAAAGTGTATGTAAAAGTATTGTACTGAGGATCTTAACCAGAAAGATCCGTTTTATAACGCCACGGGAGTCTTACATCTCCGTCCGGCCTTCGATGGCGCGGTTGAGCGTTGCGTCGTCGGCAAACTCGAGGTTCGAGCCGACGGGGATACCGTAGGCCAGTCGGGTGACCTTGATCTGGAAGGGCTTGAGGAGCCGGGAAATGTACATGGCCGTCGCCTCGCCCTCCGTGTCGGGATTCGTGGCCATGATGACTTCCTCCACGTCGTTGTCGGCCACCCGCTGCAGCAGCTCCTTGATGCGGATGTCATCCGGGCCGACATGGCTCATCGGAGACAATACGCCGTGCAGCACATGATAGGTGCCGTTATACTCCCGCCCGCGTTCGATGCTCAGCACGTCGCGCGGCTCCGAGACCACGCAGATCGTGGACTGATCGCGCCGGTCGCTGGCACAGATCGAGCAGATCTCCCCCTCGGTCAGATTCTGGCAGATCTTGCAGCAGTGGACGCTTGTTTTAGCCTCGATGATGGCGTCGGCAAAGGAACGCGCTTCCTCCTCAGGCAGCGAAAGCACATGGAAGGCCAGGCGCTGCGCACTTTTCCGCCCGATGCCGGGCAGAGAGGCAAATTTATCGATCAGAGCTTCGAGCGAAGCGGGAAAGAAAGACATGGCAGATTATCTCCGATTTCAGATTTCACCGCGCAGCGCGGCGACGGCTGCTATGCGGTCGGCTTTGCCGAAGACCGCGCTGCCGGCGACCAGGACATTGGCACCGGCCTCCAGCGCGAGCGGAGCGGTTTCCGGTGTGATGCCGCCGTCCACCTCCAGGTCGCAGCCGGGATAGACTTCGTCCATCCGGCGGCGCAGCGAACGGATCTTCTCGAGCTGGTCGTACATGAAGCTCTGTCCGCCGAAGCCAGGCTCCACCGTCATGACAAGCACCATATCGACAAGCGGCAGATAAAGCTCGGCTGCTTCCGCCGGCGTGCCGGGCTTGAGCGTAACGGCAGTTTTCTTCCCCTGCGCCCGGATCGTCTCCAGGGCAAGCAGCAGATTTTCCCGCGTATCCGACTCCACGTGGACGTTGACAAGATCGGCGCCTGCGTCACAGAAGGCCTTGACATAGCGCACGGGACGGTCGATCATCAGATGCACATCCATAAACATGTCGCTGCATTTGCGGAGAGATTTCAAAACCGGGATCCCGAACGATATATTCGGGACAAAGATCCCGTCCATCACGTCAAAGTGCACGTAATCGGCGCCCGCGCTTTTGATTTCCGCCAGTTCTTCACCCAGACATGAAAAATCAGCGGACAGGATGGACGGCGCAATTTTAATCATGGCAGGATCCTCCGCAAACAAACATATTTATTTAATCTATTATACACCGGAGCGGCAGGCAATGCAATAAGCATGCTTCACAAGATATTGTGCCGCTCCCCGGACATGATTTTAACACAAGCGCCAAGTTTTGTGAAGTTTCCAGGCTTGGTTTATTTTCCTGTTTCACAGGTATTAGGCCTTGTTAATTTCCGGATTATTTACATTTACACCGGCGTTTCCGCAGTTTAACACCCTTGACTACATGCCTGATTCGATATAAAATAATGCAAAAGATATCAAAAGGAGTAATGCCTATGGCCAACCGCAGAAGAAAGCGCAAAGTATTCGCCAGCCCCTTCTATACCTTTGCTCTGCTGTGGCTGCTTCTGTCCGGCGCTCTGCCGATCTATACCATCGCCGGTCTACTGTTCACCTTCGGGATCTCCGCTGCCGCCGCGTTCCTGGCCGGCCGGATCTCCGCCACGCGCAGTCAGGCGCAGGAAAAGAAGGAAGCCGATCTGGCGCGCCGGGCCGCCAGCGTCCGCAAAACCGATACCGGCGCTCCTTCCGTCCGGAAGACCGATGCGCCCGCCGCGCAGCAGGCTCCCGTGAAAAAGTCTTACGGTCCGGAGGTCGATCCGATCATCGAAGAGGGCAACCGCGCGCTGAGCGAAATGGGCAGGCTTTATACCTCGATCAAGGATCCGGAGGTGCGGCAGAAGATCAACGAGATCATGCGCATCACCGACAAGATCACGCAGGACGCGATCGCCGACCCGTCTGACATCCCGCAGATCAAGAAATTTATGAATTACTATCTGCCCACCACAATCAAGCTCCTCAACGCCTATGACCGCATGAGCGCGCAGGGTATCGAGGGCGAGAACCTAAGCAAGAGCATGAACAGCATTAACGAAATGCTGGATGCGGCCATCGAAGCCTATAAAAAGCGGCTGGACTCTCTCTTTGCCAACCAGGCGCTGGATATCGAAACCGATATCCAGGTCATGAACACGATGCTGGCCCGCGAGGGTCTGACCGGCGAAAAAGATTTTCAGGTCGCCGAATCCGGAAGCAACTGACTGTAAATACGGAAAGGAATGAAGCGTTATGAATGAAGAATACGTGCCCAGCCTGACCCTGGAGCCCAACGCGGCCGCCGTGCAGGAAGCCCCGGTCGAGGAAGAAAAAGTCGAAGAAAAGGAAGTTCCCGTCGAGCGCCCCGAGCTGGAGAAGCTCTCCCCTGCCGAGCAGGCCGCGGTGAAGGAGTTTTCCGAGAAGATCGACGTGCTCAACACCGAGCAGGTCATGAATTACGGCAGCGCCGCCCAGAAAAACATCACCGAGTTTTCCGACGCCGCCCTGAAAACCGTTCGCACCAAGGATCTGGGCGAAGTCGGCGAGCAGCTCGGCAATCTGGTGGTCGAGCTCAAGGGCTTCAACTATGAGCCCGAGGAGAAAAAAGGCTTCCTCGGCCTGTTCAAAAAGACCCAGCAGAACATCGCCGCGCTGAAGGCGCAGTACGACAAGGCCGAAGTCAACGTCGACAAGATCGTGGAAGCACTGGAAAACCACGAGATCACGCTGATGAAGGACATCAGCATGATGGACAAGATGTACGAGCGCAACCAGGAATACATGAAGGAGCTGACGATGTACATCATCGCCGGCAAGCTCAAGATCCAGAACCTGCGCGAGGTCGAGCTGCCGAAGCTGCAGGAAAAGGCGCGCGAGAGCGGCCTGCCCGAGGACGCCCAGGCCGCCAACGACTTTGCCAACATGATCGGCCGCTTTGAGAAGAAGATCCACGATCTGGAGCTGACGCGTACGATCTCCGTGCAGATGTCCCCGCAGATCCGCATGGTGCAGAATAACGACACCCTCATGGCGGAGAAGATCCACTCCTCTATCGTCAACACGATCCCTCTGTGGAAAAACCAGATGGTCATGGCCCTCTCCCTCTACCACTCCGAGCAGGCCATGAAAGCCCAGCGCGAGGTGACCAATGTGACCAATGATCTGCTCATCAAGAACGCCGAGGCCCTGCATCAGGGCAGCGTGAGCGTGGCCGAAGAATCCGAGCGCGGCATCGTCGATATCGAAACGCTCAAGAAGACCAACGAAGAACTGATCAAGACCCTTGACGAAGTGCGCGAGATCCAGGATACCGGCCGCGCCCGCCGCGCCGCCGCCGAGGAAGAACTCGGCCGCATCGAGGGTCAGCTGAAGCAGAAGCTGCTGGAAATGAAGGGCTGATCCTGAGCCCGGTCAGGAGGTACTCCGATGTTGAAAAAGCCGATCGTCGCAGCGATCCTCTGTGTGATCATCGTGATCTCATCCACGGTCATCACGACACATCTCAGGCTTGATCCCTGGTGTGAGGAGATCAGCGAAGCTTTCATTGCCGACGGCGGTATTGCCGATCAGCTCGAAACGGTCTGCACCGCTTCTTCCGGGATCATCCGCATCGCCGAGGCCTACGGGATCGACTGCTTTGAGACGAAGGAGCTTTGCGAATCGCTGCGCGTGACCACGCATCTGAATTCTCCGCAAAACCTGTTTGGAATGTACCAGATGCTTTGTGCGAGGGTCAGCGATTTGTCGGGCAGTCTGAAGATGAAGGAACTCAGCGCCCAGGACGCGGCGTCGCTCGATTTGTACAACGACGAGCTTACGGCCGCGCGCAGCGCCATCAGCGCCGACGGCTACAACGACAGCGTGTCCTTCTTCCTGCGCAAGGAGCTGGGTTCTTTTTCCCGGGGCTTTGCCAGACTCTGCGGCGTCAATCTGCCCGAGCAGTTTGCATGAAAAGATCAAATGCATAGAAAAGAACGGCGGTTTTCAAGACCGCCGTTCTTTTCCTTCAACAGATAAAAATCTTCTTGACATTTCCAGATGAGGTCATTATAATGAAAAAGCTGTTTCGGGGTGTAGCGCAGCTGGTAGCGCGCATGGTTCGGGACCATGAGGCCGCGAGTTCAAGTCTCGCCACTCCGACCAAAAA
>CAMNOV010000006.1 GCA_946547105.1 uncultured Clostridia bacterium
TCGGCATGGCGCTGGTGCACAACTGCTCCTTCCCGATGGTCGTCGAGCTCTGCTCGGCCAAGCGGATCGGCCGCTTCACCGGCTTCTACTACGCTGCCTCCATGTCCGCCCAGACGGTCACGCCCGTGCTGCTCGGCCTGGTGCTGCGGGCGGCCAACGCCTGGCGCGCCCTGCCGGTCTACGCCTGCATCCTCACGCTGCTCAGCTGCACGGTCTTCACCTCCCTCGTCAAGAACATCAAGGCCGGCAAGGTCGCCAACGTCACCGGCCTCGAGGCTCTCGGCGCAGACGACTGATAAAATTCGGAATTCGGAGTTCGGAATTCGGAATTTGAGGGTTCGATTTTTCGGTTTCTGGCATATACTTTTTTATCATACTTTTTATCTTTGAATTTGAGGTGTTACGGATATGACCCAGCAAACCCGCAGGAAGATCCTGCTGATCGCCGGCGCCTGTGTCTCCGCCACGGCGATCCCTCTGGCGCTGCTCGCGCCCGGCAGGGCCACCAAGCGGCAGAAAGCGCCCTTCTGGGGTCTGAACTTTGCCCACCGCGGTCTGCACACCCGCGACAAGAGCATCCCGGAAAACTCCCTGCCCGCCTTTGAGCGCGCCGCGCACGAGGGCTACGGCATGGAGCTGGACGTGCAGCTGTCCAAAGACGGAAAGGTCGTCGTCTTCCATGACGATACGCTCGACCGCGTATGCGGCGTGCATGCGCGCGTGGACGAAAAGACCTGGGCGGAGCTGCAGGAGCTGCGCCTGTGCGGCACCGAGTACGGCATCCCGCTGTTTTCCGAGGTGCTGAACACCGTGCGCGGCCGCGGCCCGCTGATCGTCGAATTGAAGAGCGGCCGGCGCAACCGCGAGCTGTGCGAAAAGACCTATGCGCTGCTGCAGAACTACCGGGGCGAAGCCTGCATCGAGAGCTTCAACCCCTTCATCGTGATGTGGTTCCGCTTCCACGCGAAGGATCTGCTGCGCGGGCAGCTGGCCTCGCCCACGAAAAGCTATCTGAACTCGATGAGCCGTTTCCGCGCCTTCCTGCTCAGCCACTGCCTGCTGAACGTGTTCAGCCGCCCGCAGTTCATCGCCTACAAGATCGGCTACCGCCCGCCCACGGTGCGCCTGGCCGAGCAGCTCGGCGCGATGAAGGTCGGCTGGACGAGCCACGAGCCGCGCAACGAGAAGGGACGCGACGCCGTCATCTTCGAGTTCTACCGCCCGAAACTGCAGTATAAATAAGCCTCTTGCAAAGGGAAAAAACCGACGCTGTTTGAAAACTGCGTCGGTTTTTTCCGATTTCTCTTGACAGGCACGTTTCTTGGTGATATCATTTTGATATCAAATCGAACAAGGAGGACCTGACAATGACAGAAAAAATCCTGACCACCCGGAAAAACGGCATGGGCATGCTGCTTTTGCTGATTTTACTTTATCTCGGCGCGCTCGCGCTGGTGATCCTGTGCAGCTGGCTCGGCGGCTGGTTCTACCCCCTGATGGTGCTGGGCATCCTGTATCTCTGCGTCGGCTGGATCCCCTTCCTCGGCCTCAAGGTGCTCAAGCCCCAGGAGGCTCTGGTGCTGACGCTCTTCGGCAAGTACATCGGCACGCTCAAGGAGGAGGGCTTCTACTTCGTCAACCCCTTCTGCACGGCGGTCAACCCCGCAGCCAAGACCAAGCTCAACCAGTCCGGCGACGTGGACGGCGGCAACAATAACAACGCCGCGCTGAACGTGCTGCTGACCGGCCAGGGCGCAAGCGTCCAAGCGGAATCGGCCAGCAAGAAGATTTCCCTCAAGGCCATGACGCTCTCCAACTCCCGCCAGAAGATCAACGACTGCCTCGGCAACCCTGTCGAGATCGGCATCGCGGTGATCTGGCGCGTGGTGGACACGGCCAAGGCCGTCTTCAACGTCGACAACTACAAGGAATATCTCTCCCTGCAGTGCGACAGCGCCGTGCGCAACATCGTGCGCATCTACCCCTACGACGTGGCGCCCAACGTGGACACCACCGGCGACGGCGTGGCCGACGAGGGGAGCCTGCGCGGCTCGAGCGAGCTGGTGGCCCGCCGGATCAGAGACGAGATCCAGCAGAAGGTCGGCGAGGCGGGCATCGAGATCATCGAGGCCCGCATCACCTACCTCGCCTACGCCCCCGAGATCGCGGCCGTGATGCTGCAGCGCCAGCAGGCCAGCGCCATCATCGACGCCCGCAAGATGATCGTCGACGGCGCAGTCGGCATGGTGGAGATGGCGCTTGAGCGCCTGAACGAAAACGGCGTCGTGCAGCTCGACGAGGAGCGCAAGGCCGCCATGGTCTCGAACCTGCTGGTCGTCCTCTGCGGCAACCGCGACGCGCAGCCGGTGGTCAATTCCGGCTCGCTGTATTAAACCGCCATGGCTGAGAAAAAACAGGTGCCGCTGCGCCTCAATCCCAAGCTCTACGACGCGCTCAGCGCCTGGGCGGAGGACGATTTCCGCTCGCTCAACGGGCAGATCGAATATCTGCTGACCGAGTGCGTCCGCCAGCGGAAGAAAAACGGAAAATACGTCTCGGACGAGATCGACGTCCCGCCCGAACTGGACATTTGATCCATGGCGAAACATCGTTTCGCCATGGAGTCGCTCGCGCTGATCGCGCTCGGCATACGGGGGACATACCTCGCTTGGTCGGCGCGAGGGCTCGCTCAGCTCGCCTCAGGGTGTTTTTGAGGCGGCAAAGCTGCCTCAAAAACAAATGATGTTTGATTGACATCTGCCACAAGCCGTAAATTGTTGAGGAGGTTCCCGTATGCGTATCCCCTCCCGCGCCGAGGTCGACGCCTTCTGCGGCAGCCCGACGACCCTCTGGCAGCGTATTTTGGGCATCCTCGCCCCGGTCGTGCTCCTCGGCTCGATCGTCTTTGTCCTGATCCGCTTTCCGCATCTGCCGGAGCAGATCCCCATCCATTTCAACGCGAAAGGGGAGATCGACGGCTGGGGCGGCCGCGGAACGCTGCTGATCATGCCGATCATCGGCCTTGTGATGGACGCTGTGCTCGCTCTCTCGTTCCGCTTTCCGAAGAGCTGGAACGCAGGCGTGCGCATCACTCTCTATAACCGCGTACGCGTCTACCGCATCCTGCGCGACATGATGGCCGAAACGCGCCTTGGCATGGCGCTGCTCTTCGCCGGCTTCGCCGTTTACCAAAGCCTGACGCCGGAGCATTTCTCCGGCAACGTGATCGGCGTGATGACGCTGCTGATTTTCATCCCTCTCGTGCGCTATTTCATACGGCTGTTAAAGGCGCGATAGCGCACGCCTTCCCCTTGAGGGGAAGATTCCCCCGGCGGGGGAAATGTCCGCGCTGCGGACAAAAGGGGCGCGGAAGGTGCCCCGGTGCATACCGGGGCGGATGAGGTGGAAATGTCTCGACACCTCATCAGTCTCGCTTCGCTCGACAGATTCCCCTCAAGGGGAAGCCCTCTGATGGAGGCTTATCATGAAAGACAAAACGCTTTTCAAATACTTGCTCTGGGCCTTCGGCCTGGGCTGGGCCTTACAGATCCCGGCGGCGATCTTCGCGCTGCGCGGAAACGCGCTGATCTTCCAGGGTCTGACAATGCTGGCGATGTTCGCGCCGCTCGCGGCGGTGATGCTGGCAGACGTCCCTCTGAAATCGCTGGGCTGGCGGCCGCGGATGCGCGGGAACCTCCGCTGGTACCTGGCGGGCTGGCTCTGTCCGGCGCTGCTTTGCGCGCTGGGCGCGGCGCTGTATTTCCTGCTCTTCCCCGCGAGCTTTGATTCCAGCGGCGCCGCCCTCCTCGCCACGCTGTCCGAGGAGGCGCGGCAGCAGTTTGAGGCGCAGGCGCTCCCCGCGTCGGCCTTCGTGCTGATCCAGGCCGTCGCCGCGCTGAGCTACGCGCCCTTTCTCAACACGATCCCCTCGGTCGGCGAGGAGGCTGGCTGGCGGGGCCTGATGCTCCCCCGGCTGAAGGAGCGCTTCGGGCGCGTGCGCGGCCTGCTGCTCGGCGGCGTGATCTGGGGCGCCTGGCACTGGCCGCTGATGCTGATCGCGGGCTATGAATACGGCCTGCACTACTGGGGCGCGCCGGTATTGGGCATGCTGCTGTTCTGCGTCTTTACGACGGCGCTGGGCATCCTGCTCGACGCGCTGTACGTCAAAACCGGCAGCCTCTGGGCGCCCGCGCTCGCCCACGGCGCGGTCAACGCCTGCAGCGGCCTGCCGCTGCTGCTGCTCGATCCCGCCTATGCCGACCGGCTCACCGTCGGCCCGGTGATGATCGGCATCGTCGGCGGACTGCCGCTGCTTCTTCTCGCGCTCTTCGTTCTGTTGAAAAAGACCCCCGCATCCGCCGAGGAAGCGGGCGAATCGTGAATCGTCCCTTGCTTTTCTCCCAGGCACTCATTCCGAATTCCGAATTCCGAATTTCAAGGAGTCTTCACCATGCTTCAAATCACCCATCTGACCAAGACCTACGGAGATAAAAAGGCCGTGGACGACCTGACGCTGCACATCGCCCCGGGCGAGATCTACGGCTTCATCGGCCACAACGGCGCCGGCAAGACCACCACGCTCAAATCCTGCGCGGGCATCCTGCCCTTCGACGCGGGCGAGATCCGCATCAACGGCATCGACGTGAGCGCGAACCCGCTCGAGGCCAAGCGTGTGCTGGCCTATCTGCCGGACAATCCCGATCTTTACAACTTCCTTTCCGGCATCCAGTACCTCAACTTCATCGCCGACATCTTCGGCGTAGAGAAATCCGTGCGCGCCGAGCGCATCCGCCGCCTGGCCGACAGCTTTGAGCTGACGGCCGACCTGGCGCAGCCGATCTCCGCCTACTCCCACGGCATGAAGCAGAAGCTGGCGATGATCTCCGGCTGGCTGCACGAGCCGAAGCTGATCCTGATGGACGAACCCTTCGTCGGTCTCGACCCGAAGGCCGCCCACCTGCTCAAGGAAATGATGCACGAGCACTGCGACCGCGGCGGCGCGATCTTCTTCTCCACACATGTGCTGGAGGTGGCCGAAAAGCTCTGCGACAAGGTCGCCATCATCAAGGAAGGCCGCCTGATCACCAGCGGCACGATGGAAGAGGTCAAGGGCGACGCCTCCCTGGAGGACGTGTTCCTGGAACTGGAGGAGAGCCATGAGGCTTAAAGCTCTGTTTCGTGTCCGTCTGGCCTCGCTGAAAAGCTCGCTGACCGGCGCCAACCGCAGCACGCGCAAGCGCTCGAAGGCGCAGATCCTCGGCTTTGCCGTGCTGATGCTCTACACCTTCGGCTACTTCGCCTTCATGCTGTATACGACCTTTGACACCCTGGCGGGGCCTTTTTCCGCCATGGATCTCGGCACGATCTATTTTGCGCTGGCGGCGCTGATGGCTTTTGCGCTGATGTTCGTCGGCAGCATTTTCTCCGCCAAGGCGCAGCTCTATGAGGCCACCGACAACGACCTGCTGCTGTCGATGCCGGTCAAGCCGGGCGAAGTGCTGCTCAGCCGCATGCTTTTGCTGCTGGTGATGAACCTGCTCTTTGACCTGATCGTCGCCGGCCCGGCGATGCTCGCCTGGTTCCAGGCAGCGGGCTTCTCCCTCGGCAGCTTTCTGTGCAGCTTCGCCGTGCTCTTCGTGCTGCTGCCGCTGATCTCGCTGGCGCTGTCGTCGGTCTTCGGCTTCCTGCTGCATCTGATCTCCGCCCGGGTACGCAACCAGTCGCTGATGACGGTCGTGCTGTCGCTGGCCTTCCTGGCGGTCTACTTCGTCGCGATCTCCCGCATGAACATCTGGATCACCAATCTTGCGGCCGATCCCACGCCGCTTGCCCATGCGATCGGCGGCGTCGCGCCGCTGGTCTGGCTCGGTCGGGCCTGCGTCGGCGGCGATCTGCTCGCTCTCGGCGCGCTGGCGCTGCTCACCGCCGCCCTGCTCCTGCTGATCTGGGTGGCGCTGGAGCGCAGCTTTGTGAAGACCGCGACCGCCAAAAACAGCGTCGCGAAGGTGAAGTACGTCGAAAAGGCGGTGGACGCCGTCTCCCCGGACCGCGCGCTGCTGCGGCGCGAGCTGAAGCATTTCGCCGCCTGTCCCTCCTACATCCTCAACAGCGCCCTGGGTGTGATCATGGCCCCGATCGCGGCGGTCTACCTCATCATCAAGCGCAGCAGTCTCCTGCCGCTGATGCAGGAGCCCGGCTTCGGCTTTCTGCTGCCGCTGCTGCCGCTGCTCCTGCTGCTCGGGCTCTGCTTCATGGCGTCCATGTGCACGGTCACCGCGCCGAGCATCTCGCTCGAGGGCAAGAGCCTGTGGCTGCTGCAGTCCCTGCCGGTCACGCCGCGCCAGGTGCTGCGCGCCAAGCTCCGCATGCACCTGCTGATCGCGCTGCCGCCGATGCTGATCTGCTCGGTCATCTTCATCGCGCTGCTCCGGCCCTCGCTGCCCTTTGCGGTCTGCGTGCTGCTGCTGCCGGCCGCCTGCGTGCTGTTCACCGGTCTGCTGGGGCTCTTTGAAAACCTGCGCCACCCGAACCTGGACTGGATCAACGAGACCCAGGCCGTCAAAACCGGCATGGCCGTCGCCGTGACGATGTTCGCCACGATGGGGCTGCTGATGTTGCCGATCCTGGTCATTATCTTCTTCGGCGATATGATCCCGCCCGTGGCCATCGCCGCCGGACTGCTGGTCCTGGTGCTGCTGCTGTGCCTGCTGCTGTGGCGCTGGCTGGTGACGCGCGGGGAAGAGCGCTTCCGCGCCCTTTGAGGCAATTTCACCCCGTTCCGGAAATTGGAACGGGGTGTTTTTCGATAAACTTTCAAAAAAGTGTTGACAAAGTCGAGTCGATTTGATATTATAATCCAGCCGTGGCCGAGTGGTTCAGTCGGTTAGAACGCCGGCCTGTCACGCCGGAGGTCGAGGGTTCAAGTCCCTTCTCGGTCGCCACTCATGCCCCTTCTTGAAGGGGCATGAACTTTCGCTGATATAGCTCAGCAGGTAGAGCGCATCCTTGGTAAGGATGAGGTCCCCAGTTCGAATCTGGGTATCAGCTCCAAAAAGACAGTCACCCCATCGGGGTGGCTGTCTTTTTCATATCTGTCCGTATTCGAACTGGGGACTGTTTGAGCGAGCGCAGCGAGCGGATCATGCGGCGCAGCGTGCTCGCACGGCGAGCGGCTGCGCCCCAGTTCGAATCTGGGTATCAGCTCCAAAAACGCAGTCACCCCATCGGGGCGGCTGCGTTTTTCGTATCTGTTCGTATTCGAACTGGGGACTGTTTGAGCGAGCGGATCGTGATTTGTCGGCTTTTTTCTTGACCTGTCGGAAAGATTGTTATAAAATATTTTTAACAGCTTTCGGAAAACATCAGGCAAAGGAGACTCATCATGGACGACAGAAATTTTGTGGCTCAGCCCGGCTTTGACGGGCAGAAGAAAAGCCCCGACTGGAAGAAAATCGCCATCATCGCCGCCGTTGTCCTCGTGGCGGCCGCGCTGATCGTCGGCCTGTGCCTGCTGCTCTTCAACGGCAGCAGCCGGACCACCCCCGTCAAGATGCTGGAAAAGTACGCCAACGCCAAGGAGATCAAGGTCGAGACCCTGGTCAAGGACATGGTCGGCGGGATCGAGGGCAACAATGCCGCCAAGATCATCCGGCTTGCCGACGACAGCGACGAATTCGAGGACCGCTTCGAGGAGCTCGAGGAGAACGCCGCCGACGCCTATCAGGACAACAAGGACGAATACGGCAAGAACTTCAAGATCCGCTTCAGAAACGACAAGGATGTGGAAGAGAAGCTCGACCGCGACGATCTGAAGGATTACAAGAGCAGCCTCAAGGACCTGGGCGAGGATTACGCCGCGCTCGGCAAAGCGCTCGGCAAGCTCAAGAGCGGCGATCTGAAGGATCTGGCCGAGGATCTCGATATGGACGCCAAGGACGTCCGGGAGTGCATCGAATGCCTGAAGACCATCGGCTCGAAGCTCAAGGGCGCCGAGGTCAGCGAAGGCTATGATCTCGAATACCTCATCACGATCACCGGCAGCGAGCTGGACGAGCCCGAGGAGGACGACGGCGAGCTGACCGTGCTGAAGGTCAACGGCAAGTGGGTCTCCACGCAGGGTATCAGCCTGCTGTACACGATCTACTACGCCGTCTATGATGCCGTCGGCAGCTATCTCTGATCCCCCCACATTCAAACATACTGCCCCCGCCCGCCGGGCGGGGGCCTTCCGTTGAAGAGGAACACGCAAGATGAAATATGTTCGCCGTTTTCTCGCCGTTGTGATCGCGCTCATGCTCCTTTCCGCCGTGGGCATGATGCTGCAGCAGCGGAATATCATCCCCCTCGGCCGCCCCGCGCCGACCGCTTCGGTCACGCCGGCCCCCACGCCCGAGGCGACGCCCGCGCCGACCGCACAGCCGACGCCGGCTCCGACACCCGAGCCCGCGCCCGAACCGACGCCGGAACCCACCCCGGAGCCCACGCCCGTGCCGGACTGGCCGGCCGAGCAGCTCGCACTGACGCTGCAGCCGTCCGAACGGGCCGACAATCTCCTGGACGGGGATTTCATGAGCTTTGAAGAGCTGCCCGGAGGCGAAGCGCTCGTCATCCGCGCCGAGCAGCCGATCGCCGGGCTTTACCTGGTGTGGAACGATCACCCCCAGCCCTGGACGCTCGAAACGCCGGGCGGCGCGATCGAGGGCGGCGCGCAGGGCTTCATGCACGAATATATCGAGCTGCCCGCGCCCGCGCAGGAGCTCACGCTGCGCCTTGGCGCGGAGCCGGTCGCCCTCTGCGACGTTTTCGCTTTCGGCACCGGTATCCTGCCCGACTGGGTGCAGCGCTGGGAGCCGCCCTATGAGCAGGCGGACATCCTGCTCTTCTCCGCCCACGCCGACGACGAGTTCATCTTCTTCGGCGGCGTCATCCCCGAATACGGCGCGGGCCGCGGCCTGAAGGTACAGGTCGCCTATATGACCTCGCCCTATATCGGCACCGAGCGCTACCGCTGCCACGAGCTGCTCAACGGTCTCTGGACCGCCGGGCTGCACCACTATCCGGTGACCACCGGCCTGCGGGACTGGATGATGAACACGCTCGACGACGCCCGCTACTTCTACGGCGAGGAGGTTTTCGTCGACTTCCAGGTGGAGCAGATCCGCCGCTTCAAGCCGCAGGTCGTGCTCGGGCATGACCTGAACGGCGAGTACGGCCACGCGGTACACATGCTCTCCGCGGAGGCGCTGGTGAAAGCCGTCGAGGCCGCCGCCGATCCGGAACGCTTTTCGGACAGCGCCGAAAAATACGGTGCCTGGGACACGCCGAAGTTTTACCTGCACCTCTATGGGGATACGCCCACGATCCTGAACTACGAGACCCCGCTGGAGGCCTTCGGCGGCCGCACGGCCTATGAGGTCGCGCTCGAGGCCTACGCACAGCACCTGTCGCAGCAGCACTGGACCTTCACGGTCTACTCCTTCGACTCCGAGGTGGACAGCCACCGCTTCGGCCTGGTGCGCAGCACGGTGGGCGAGGACGAGGCCCGCAACGACCTGATGGAACATCTCGACAACTGAAAACAGAGGGATGAAAGCCGCTTTTCATCCCTCTGTTTTTTTGCTATATCACTTATTCCTATCTTCCGCTGACAGCCCGCCGCTGACGATATAGTCCAAAATGAATGTACGCAGCAGTTCTTCCGGTGTCGTTCCCCGCTTCTCCGTGATCACTCCCAGTTTCTTCATGAGATCCTCGCCCAGGTCGACCTCGATCTTGCCGTTATTCTTCATTACCATTTGTTTCTCCTTTCTGTTTCAGTTCTTCTGCGGCGTGCTCCAGCAGATCCAGATGCTCTCTGATGAAGCCGTCCGCCCACTCGGTATCGTATTCATCGTATTTTGCCTTGACCCGCTTGAGCACATCCCGATAGGCAGCGTCGAACAAACGGTACAGGTTTTTCGGAAAATTCGCGGTTGCGCGCTCTCCGGCCGCGTTTTCAAAGACGATAAGCTCTTTCCCGCCTTCATCGGAATAGTACTGCCGCTTCAGGTCGAAGCCGCTGATGCGCATGAAAAACTGCCGCAGCGTCCAGAATTTGCACATCTCCACGATCCGGTCGTCCCGACCGTTCTGCAGGATATGCACCTTCTCGGCAAAATCCTCACGGTCATTGACCTTGCTCAGGCGCTGGCCCTCTTCCAGAAGCTCGTCCAGGTAAAAGAAGGGCTCCAGATCGGTTCCCGCGACGAACTGGATAAAGGCCCCCGACAGCTTGTCATAGCAGACCATCGAGTATTCCTCATAGACCTCTCTCCCGCAGGAAGGGCAGAGCGTTTTGAAGTACGCCCCGGTTTTCAGCTTTTCGTAAGCTTCCGGATGGCGGCGCAGGTCGATCGTGCGCCAGCACCAGCGGTCGATCAGCGTTTTGCAGGCAGGGCAGGTCACTTTTTCCCTTTTCGGTGATGACATGGAAGCCTCCCTTCCGGTCAGGTTCTTTTCTCCCCCAAACTGAACGCCGTTGCGTCGCCGTATTCAGGCCAAGAATCTTTTTCTGCTTGAGAAACAAACGGAATAGCCAGATAATCTCCGCAGAGAGTATTCTTTATTTGCGAGCATGCTTCACTTTTTCTGAGTTGGCAGTTGTCACAGGATTTCTCCGGAGCTTTCTCAACCGGACGTGGCTTCATTGTGGAAACAACAAGCGGTTTTTTCTCAGCTGTATCTTGTTTCGCAGACTGCTTTTTTGCTTCCTTGATCGTCCAAGCATAAGAGTCCAGTTTTTTTAGTCTTCCTTCAAGCCGGTTGCGAGGAACAGACAGCCCCGCCTGCCCCCTCGCATTCGTATAATACTGATCTTTGAATTCATTCTTGAAATAATCAGCACTGTCATCATATGTCTGATAGATTTCGTCGCCGGATTCAAGAAGAATAATTGCACCGGGATACTTCCTTTTCAATTCTCTGTAACGTTTTCTGGTATCGTGAGCTTGCCATAAAAACATTTCTGTTCCTCCCTATTCTTGATCTTTTTTCTCTTGTGTACAACGTATTGCTAAACTCAATCGGCCAAATAATCCCGGAGCTTTCTTGAACGAAAGGAACGCGCCGCGACGGTAAACTCTTTTACGTTCTCGATCAGCTCGTCGCTCAGGTACTGTTTCGCCTCGTGCCACAGCGCGACGGGTTCTCCGTAAAAGGGCTCCGCGATCGATCCCGTGATGGCGGCGATCGTGTCGCTGTCCCCGCCGACAGAGATGGCGCTGCGGATCGCGTCCTCGAAGCTCTCGCTCTCGAAGAAAGCCGAGAGCGCAACGGGCATCGTCCCCATGCAGGAGACGTCAAAGCCGTACTCGTCGCGGATCTCATCCAGCTTCGGCAGCTCATACCATCTTTCCGCTTTTTCACGAAGCTCTTGTTTCGACTTCCCGTGCCGCGCATACCAGATCAGCATGGCGGTCACGCCGGCGGCCTTCATGGCCTCGGGATGGTTGTGGGTCGGCCCCGCCGTGAACATGCCGAGCTCGAAGGCCTTTTCGGGAGAGCTGGACAGCCATCCGGCGGCGGAGCAGCGCATCGGCGCGCCGTTCCCCCAGCTGTTGTACGGATGCGGATCGGACGCGCGCAGCCAATGGCGGAAGCGTCCGCCGTAGCCGCGATGGGGATAGCGGTTGCCGTAGTCGTGCATGGTCTCGGTCAGCGCTTCCGTCAAATCGCCGCCCGTCCGGCAGGCGTTCAGGATGCCCATGCCCACCGCGACCGTCATCACCGTGTCGTCCGTAAACCTGCACCTCTCGGAAAAGAGCGGGAAGTCCTTCGTCTTGATGTTGTGGAATTCATAGACCGAGCCGATGATGTCTCCGATAATTGCGCCTTTCATATTTATTCCTCCTTTTCTCCTCTGGCCGTCGTCAAGTCCTTACGGTTGTTGAAAACTCCCCTCTGTCACAGCTTTTTCGACTTCTGTACCTTTCTTATACGCTGCAAAAATGAAAAACCCTTTTTTTCGCAAATCAAGACTCTTCTACAATTACTTTTTCCCTCC
Organism: uncultured Clostridia bacterium; assembly: GCA_946547105.1. Taxonomy (GTDB): domain Bacteria; phylum Bacillota; class Clostridia; order Oscillospirales; family Oscillospiraceae; genus Limivicinus. Next base: position 12,041 of record CAMNOV010000006.1, read on the forward strand.
ATATCTACAGTGATTCGTTTTATCTTCGCCCTCAGAATTTGTTTTGTATCATAGCACGCCTGTCAAGTGCCGCTTGATGACTTAATCTAGGTATTTGTTTTCGCGGCATTCCCGGGTGCGTGAAGAAAATGGTTGCCAAAGAGGGGCCGGGCGGTTACAATAGGAATAGAATTGAACGGCAGCATCTGCCAAGGAGGAACGCCCATGCGCAGCAAATATACCGTCAAGCTGAAGACCGTCGTCGAAGAGCACCACCTGCGCCCGCTGCACACCTCGAAGGACTATGAGACCGCCCTGCTGACCACCGCGGACGTCAACCGTCCGGCCCTGCAGCTGGCCGGTTTTTACAACTATTTCGATCCGCACCGCCTGCAGATGATCGGCCACGTGGAGAGCACCTATCTCAGCACGCTCAGCTCGGCGGAGAGGCTTCGCGCCTACGAGCGCTTCATGCAGTACGACATCGCCGCCCTGGTGATCTGCCACGGCGTCAAGCCCTCGGCCGAGTGCGTGGCCATGGCCGAGAAATACGACCGCAACCTCTTTATCACCGACGAGGACACCTCCGAATTCATGGCCGACGTGATCGTTTCGCTGCACCGGCACCTGGCGCCGCGCTGCACGATCCACGGCGTGCTGGTGGAGATCTACGGCGAGGGCGTCCTGCTGCTGGGCGACAGCGGCATCGGCAAGAGCGAGACCGCCCTGGAGCTCATCAAGCGCGGCCACCGTCTGATCGCCGACGACGCGGTGGAGATCCGGAAGATCAACCACCAGCGTCTGCACGGCGCGGCCCCGGAGATGATCCGCTATTACATGGAGTTGCGCGGCATCGGCGTCATCAACGTCCGTCATATTTACGGCGTGGGCGCCGTCAAGCCGGAGGCCGGCATCGACCTCGTGGTGCTGATGGAGCCCTGGATCGACGGCAAGGCCTACGACCGCCTCGGCCTGACCGAGGAGACGGAGACGATCCTCGGCGTGGAGCTGCCGAAGGTGACAATCCCGGTGCGCCCCGGGCGCAACCTCGCCGTCATCCTGGAGCTGGCCGCCATGAACAACCGCCAGAAAAAAATGGGCTACAACGCCGCCGAGGCGCTGACCGCCGCCCACGACGCCGCCATCGACGGCCTGCTTTAAATCATCTGTTTCAGGGGTTTGCTATGGAAAATCTGGAAAAAGCCATTCAGGAGATCAAGGAACAGTTGCCGGGGATGACCCTGCTGGAAAACGAGCCGATGAGCGCGCACAGCAGCTTCCGCATCGGCGGCCCGGCGCGCGCGCTGGCCGTGCCCTCGGACCTGACCGGTCTGACCCGGCTCTGCGCCATTCTGCGGGAAAACCACGTCGCGCCCTTTCTGCTCGGCAACGGCAGCAACATCCTCTTTCCCGACGAGGGCCTGCCCGATCTGCTGCTGCTGAGCACCGAGAAGCTGCAGAAGATCTTTCTGCTGCCGGACGGCGCCATCTACGCCGAGGCCGGCGTGAGCCTGTCGCGCCTGGCGGCCTTTGCCTGCGAGCAGGGCCTGACGGGCCTTGAATTTGCCTCCGGTATCCCGGGCACCGTGGGCGGCGGCCTGCGCATGAACGCGGGCGCCTACGGCGGCGAGATGAAGGACGTGGTGGACAGCGTCGTCTATTACTACCTGCCCGAGCAGATGCTCTATGAGATCCCGGCCGCCAACTGCCGTTTCGCCTACCGCAGCAGCATCTTCCAGCAGAGCGCGGGCATGGCCGTGCTGAGCGCGGTATTCCGCCCGCAGCCGGGCAATAAGGAAGAGATCTCCGCCAAAATGCGCGAGCTCAACGAAAAGCGGCGCGCCAAGCAGCCGCTTGACCTGCCCTCGGCCGGCAGCGCTTTCAAGCGCCCGGAGGGCCACTTCGCCGCGGCGCTGATCGACCAGGCCGGGCTCAAGGGCTATACCGTCGGCGGCGCGCAGGTCAGCGAAAAGCACGCGGGCTTCGTCGTCAACCGCGGCGGCGCCACCTCGAAGGACGTGTACGACCTGATGATGCATGTGAGAAACACCGTTTACGAGCAGTTCCAGGTGGAGCTGCAGCCGGAGGTCATCATCCTGCCGCCGGACTACAAGCTGGTCGACGATTCGCCTGTTCCCAAACGCAATCTGGTGATCGGCGGCATGGAATGACTGCCGGGCGCATAAAGCAGAAAACCCCTCAGCCGCGGCGCTATCAAAAGACGCGCCGCGCCAGCTCCCCTGACAGGGGCGCCTAAGGAGAAAAAATATGGAATTTCTGATTATCACAGGCCTGTCCGGCGCAGGCAAGAGCCGCGCGGCGGACGTGCTGGAGGACCTGGACTACTACTGCGTGGACAATATGCCCGTGGCGCTGATGCCCCGCTTTGCGGAGCTGTGCCTGGCCACCCGCGGCCGCTATGAGCGCGTGGCGCTGGTGACGGACGTGCGCGAAAAGGACGGCTTCCAGGAGCTGCTGAGCACCATCGACGTGCTCGACGCCATGGACTGCCAGTGCCGCATCCTCTATATGGACGCCGACCTCAAAACGCTGATCCGCCGCTACAAGGAATCCCGCCGTCCCCACCCGCTGGCGGCCAGGGGCGTCTCGGTCGAGACGGCGGTCAAGCGCGAGGCGGAGCTGCTCGCCCCGGTGAAGGAGCGGGCGGATTATATCGTCGACACCTCCAATCTGACCCTCGGCATGCTGCAAAACCGCCTCTTCACCCTCTTTGCGGGCGACTCGCGGCAGCGCGGCCTGTCGGTGACGGTGATGAGCTTCGGCTACAAGCATGGCCTGCCGATGGAGGCCGACCTTGTGTTCGACGCGCGCTTTCTGCCCAACCCCTACTACGTGGACGATCTGCGCGATCTGTCCGGCCTGGATCTGCCGGTCAAGGAGTTCGTCTTCGCCTGCCCGCAGACGCGGGACTTCCTTGAAAAGCTGGAAGCCATGATGGATTTCCTGCTGCCGCTGTACACGGAGGAGGGGAAGCTGGCGCTGACGATCGCCATCGGCTGCACCGGCGGCCGCCACCGCAGCGTGGCGCTCGCCTCGGCGCTCAACGACTATTTCGTCGCCCACGGCGTCAACTCTGTCAATCTCAACCGCGATATCGATAAATAGTGTCAAGGCTTCCCCTTGAGGGGAAGCTGTCGAGCACAGCGAGACTGATGAGGTGGAAATGTGTAACAGAAACACCTCATCCGGCCCTGCGGGCCACCTTCCACCTCGCAATCACAGATTGCTCGGCGCTTTGGCTACAAACGCGCCACCGGCGCGTTTGCTTAACACGTCGCGCCCCTCTAGGGGAAGGCAACAAAAAGTGGTGATCCTATGTCCTTTTCCTCCGAAGCCAAGGCGGAGCTCTGCCGCCTGCGGCCGCAAAAAAAGAATATCGCCGCCGCCGAATGCTACGGCATCCTGCTCTACGGCAACAGCTTTTCCGCCCGGGAGATCCGCCTCGTGACCGCGCAGCCGGACTTCGCCGCGCTGCTGCCGCGGCTGTTTTACCGCGCCTTCGGCCTGGAATTCGACGAGCTCCCGGCAGAAAACGCCGGGGGCAAGCTGCGTTTCGCCGTCACTGCGCCGGACAAGCTGCGCACGATCTTCGCCGCCTTCGGCCTGGAGCCGGAGAGCACCCTCTCCCACCACGTCAATTTCGGCGTGCTGGAGGAGGACGAGGAGCGCACGGCCTTCATCCGCGGCGCTTTTCTGGCCGGCGGCAGCACCACCGACCCGGAAAAGGGCTTCCACCTGGAGCTGTCGACCCCGCACCGCAGCGTCAGCCGCGAGACGATGAGCCTGCTGCTGGACATGGGCTTTGAGCCGCGCGAGGCGATGCGCGGCGGCAACGCCCTGCTGTATTTCAAGCGGGCGGACGCGATCGCGGACTTTCTGACCGCCGTCGGCGCGATGAACGCCTCGATGAGCGTGCAGACCGCGAAGGTGGAAAAGGATATGCGCAACACCATCACCCGCCGCGTCAACTGCGATTCGGCCAACGCCGACAAGGTGGTCACGGCCGCGCAGGAGCAGCTCGACGCGATCCGCCTGATCGTGCGCAGCTACGGGCTGGACGCGCTGCCGGAGCCGCTGAAGGAGACGGCGCTGCTGCGCATCGCCAATCCCGAGGCGAGCCTTGCCGACCTTGCGCAGCTGAGCATGCCGCCCGTCAGCAAAAGCTGCCTCAACCACCGCATGAAGAAGATTTTGTCTCTCGCCTCACGCGGGGAATAAAGAAGCCTCCCTTCCGCAGAAGGGAGGTGGACGCGCAAAGCGCGGCCGGAGGGTTTCTCCTGTTTGCTGTTTCTGTTTTGCGGGAAAACCCTCAGTCTCGCTCCGCTCGACAGCTCCCTTTTGCAAAAGGGAGCCTATAAGGAAGAGATACTATGTCATTCGTCCATCTCCATGTGCATACCGAGTATTCGCTGCTCGACGGCGCCTGCCGCATCGAGAAGCTGGCCAAACGCGCCAAAGAACTGGGGCAGACGGCGCTGGCCGTGACCGACCACGGCGTGATGTACGGCGCGGTGGCCTTCTACAAGGCCTGCCGGGCCGCCGGCGTCAAGCCGATCATCGGCTGCGAGGTCTACGTCGCGCCGCGCACGCGCCACGACAAGGAGCACGGTATCGACAGCGCCTACTCCCACCTGATCCTCCTGTGCAAAAACGAGACCGGCTACCGCAACCTCTGCTATCTGGTCAGCATGGCCTTCACCGAGGGCTTTTATCTCAAGCCCCGCATCGACTGGGCGCTGCTGCATGAGCACGCCGAGGGCCTCGTGTGCCTGTCCGGCTGCCTCGCGGGCGAGATCCCGCAGAAGCTCATCCGCGGCGACTATGAGGCCGCCAAAGCCCGCGCGCTGGATCTGAAGGCCCTTTTCGGTGAGGATTTTTATCTGGAGATCCAGAACCACGGCATCCCCGAGGAGCGCCAGGCCGCCGATGGCCTTGAAAAGCTCAGCCGGGAGACCGGCATCCCGCTCGTCGTCACCAACGACGCGCACTACGTCGAGCAGGCCGACGCCTATACCCAGGACGTGCTGCTGTGCATCCAGACCGGCAAGACCGTGGACGAGCCGAACCGCATGCGCTTTGAAACGCAGGAATTCTACCTCAAAAGCGAGGAGGAGATGCGTTCGCTCTTCCCCAAGCACCCCGAGGCGGCCGATATCACCGCCGCGATCGCGGACAAGTGCAATTACGACTTTGAATTCGGCCACTATCACCTGCCGCGCTTCAAGCTCCCAGCCGGGGAGACGGACAGCTTTACCTATCTGCAGAAGCTCTGCGAGCAGGGCTTTGCCGAGCGCTTCCCCACCCGCCCGGAGGTCCACAAACAGCTCGACTACGAGCTGGACATGATCCGCCGGATGGGCTTCGTGGACTATTTTCTGATCGTCTCGGACTTCATCGGCTACGCCAAGCGCCAGGGCATCCCCGTCGGACCCGGGCGCGGCAGCGCCGCGGGCAGCGTCGTGAGCTACTGCCTGCACATCACCGACGTCGATCCGATCAAATACAGCCTCTTTTTCGAGCGCTTCCTGAACCCCGAGCGCGTCAGCATGCCGGATATCGACGTGGACTTCTGCGTCAACCGCCGCGGCGAGGTGATCGACTACGTCAACCGCCTCTACGGCCACGACCACGTCGCCCAGATCGTCACCTTCGGCACGATGGCCGCGCGCGGCGCGGTGCGCGACGTGGCGCGCGCCCTCGCCATGAGCTACGGCGACGCGGACGCGGTGGCCAAGCAGATCCCCAACGGCCCTGGTGCGCTGAACATCACGCTCGACGAGGCGCTGCAGCTGTCCAAGCCCCTGCGTGACATGCAGGAGCAGGACCCGGCCGTCAAGCGCCTGCTGGACACCGCCAAGGCGCTCGAGGGCATGCCGCGGCACGCCTCCACCCACGCCGCCGGCGTCGTCATCACCGAAAAGCCGGTCTACGACTACGTGCCGCTGGCGACGAACGACGAGTCCGTCGTCTGCCAGTACCAGATGACCACGCTCGAGGAGCTGGGGCTCCTGAAAATGGACTTTCTCGGCCTGCGAAACCTCACCGTGCTGGAGGACGCGGCCAAAATGGTGCGCAAAAAGGAGCCTGGCTTCCGGGTGGAGACCATCCCGGAGGACGACGCGGAGAGCTTCCGCATGATCGCCGACGGGCACACCTCGGGCGTGTTCCAGCTGGAAAGCGCGGGCATGACCGGCGTGTGCACCCAGCTGCGCCCGCGCAGCATTGAAGACATCACCGCCGTCATCGCCCTCTACCGCCCCGGCCCGATGGACTCCATCCCCCGCTTTATCGAGTGGAGCCAGCACCCGGAGAAGGTCAGCTACAAGCACGAGCTGCTGCGCCCGATCCTCGCCGTCACCTACGGCTGCATCGTCTACCAGGAGCAGGTCATCCAGATCTTCCAGCAGCTGGCGGGCTTCTCGCTGGGGCAGGCGGACATGATCCGCCGCGCGATGAGCAAGAAAAAGCACGCCGTCATCGACGCCGAGCGCGTGGCCTTCGTCCGCGGCGATCCCAAGCGGAACATCGCCGGGGCACTGGCAAACGGCGTCAGCGAGGAGGTCGCCAACTCGATCTACGACGAGATCCTCGACTTTGCCAGCTACGCCTTCAACAAGGCGCACGCCGTCAGCTACGCGATCGTGGCCTACCGCACGGCCTACATGAAAAAGCATTACCCGCGCGAATACATGGCTGCGCTCATCTCCTCCGTGCTCGACAGCAGCACCAAGGTGGCCGAGTACATCGCCGAATGCCGCGACATGGGCATTCGCCTGCTGCCGCCGGACGTGAACGAGAGCGACGCGGACTTCACCGTTTCCGGTGAGAACCTGCGCTTCGGCCTGGTGGGCATCAAGGGCATCGGCTGGGGCGCCATCCGCGCGCTGGTGGCCGAGCGCGAAACGAACGGCCCCTTCCAGAGCTTTGAGGACTTCTGCCGCCGCATGACCGACAAGGAGATGAACCGCCGCGCGATCGAAAACCTGATCCGCGCCGGCGCCTTCGACTCGCTGGGCTACAAGCGGCGCGTGCTGCTGCAGGCGGCCGAGCTGATCCTCGACGCCGTCAACCGCGAAAGCCGCGACAACATCGCCGGCCAGATGGACCTCTTCGGCGGCGACGAAACCTTTGCCGAGCCGAAGAGCATCACCATGCCGGATCTGGACGAATACAGCCCGCAGGAGAAGATGCAGATGGAGAAGGAGGTCACCGGCCTCTATCTCTCCGGCCACCCGATGGACGAGTACCGCGACAGCCTGCGCCGCCTCGGCGTTGCCTCCATCGGCGCGATCCTGGGCGATTTCTCCTCCGGCGAAGGACCCCGCCGCTTTTCCGACGGGCAGACCGTCACGATCGCCGGCGTCGTGTCCTCCGTGCGCACCCGCCCGACCAAGAACAAATCGCTGATGAGCTACGTCGTCCTGGAGGATGACAGCGGCGCCATGGAGCTGATCGTGTTCCAGAAGGTGTTGGACCAGGACGGAAAGTATCTCAAGGAAAACGCCGTGCTCTATGTGCGCGGGCGCATCTCCGCGCGCGACGACAAGGAGCCGCAGCTGATGGCGGAGGCGCTGCTGCCGCTGGAGCAGGCCATCGCAGACGCGGCGCGCGCGGCCGAGGAGGCGCGGGAAAAGACCCTCTTTGTGAAGATCCCGTCCCGCAGCGACAAAGCCATGCGAAAGCTCGAGCTGCTGCTGACGATGTTCCCCGGCAAGGAGCCGCTGGTCATCTGGTGCGAGGCCGAGCGCAAGAGGATCGGCGCCCGCTGCCGCATCCACCCCGCCCTGCTGCGGGAGCTGCGCGAAATGCTGGGCGAGGGAAGCGTCGTGGTGAAATAGTTTTTAGTGCTTAGTGCTCAGTGCTTGGCAGATTTACGCGGAGAAATAAAAATTTTTCTTGCAATTATGGAAACTGTCTGCTATATTAGTATAGCTTCATTCCAAAACGAGCAAGGAGGTGCTTCAAATATGGCAAAGTGTCAGTTCTGCGACAAGGACCTGGCCTTCGGTATTCAGGTCTCTCACTCCCACAGACGCTCCAACCGTACCTGGAAGCCGAACGTGAAGCGCGTCAAGGCCATCGTGGACGGCTCTCCCAAGCATGTCTACGCCTGCACTCGCTGCCTCCGCAGCGGCAAGGTCACCCGCGCTGTCTAATTGAACATGACCCGATCAAAGCCTGTCGATGCCCCGACGGGCTTTTTTCGGTTCTTTAGGAAAAAGCCTTCCCCTTGAGGGGAAGATTCCCCCGGCGGGGGAAATGTCCGCGCTGCGGACAAAAGGGGCGCGGAAGGCGCCCCAGTGCTCACACTGGGGCGGATGAGGTGGATCCCTCGACACCTCATCAGTCTCGGCGAATCGCCTCGACAGCTTCCCCTCGAGGGGAAGCCAAAACGGAAGGAGAACAATATGAAACAGCTCGAAGAACGCATCCTGCGCGACGGCAAGGTCCTGCCCGGCGGCATCCTCAAGGTGGACGGCTTCCTCAACCACCAGATCGACCCTCAGCTCCTCTACGACATGGCCCTGGAGCTCAAGCGCTTGTTCGAGGGCGAAGAGATCACCAAGATCCTGACCATCGAGGCCAGCGGCATCGCCATCGCCAGCATGGTGGGCTACGTCTTCGGCTGTCCGCTGGTCTTCGCCAAAAAGAGCAAGACCCGCAACATCTCCGATAAGGTCTGGAGTGTCGAGGTCGAAAGCTTCACCCACGGCAACACCAACACCGTCGTCGTGTCGAAGGAGTATCTCCACGCGGGTGACCGCGTGCTGATCGTGGACGATTTCCTGGCCACCGGCGCCGCCCTTGTCGGACTGAAGGCGCTGTGCGAGCAGGCGGGCGCGGAGGTCGTCGGCGCGGGCATCGCGGTGGAGAAGGTCTTCCAGGGCGGCGGCAACAAGCTGCGCGCCCAAGGCCTGCGCGTCGAATCGATGGCCAAGATCGCCTCCATGAGCGACGACGGCCTGGAATTCTGCGACTGAGCGGCGTTTCTTAGCTTTTTTGCACAAAACAATCTGTAAATAAATAGTAAAAATATACTAACCGGCAACTTGACTTTTTTCGCGCTTGCTGATAGAGTACTACCATAATTGAACAGCGTTTTTCGATATAAGCAAATGATATGGTTTTGAAGTTTCTACCCGGACACCGTAAATGACCGGACTATCGAAAACAGCGCTGGCGGGTTTGGCCTTTTTCTGCCCCCGTCGGTGCTTCTGTTTTCCTTTGTTCCCGTCGGTCATTGCGGATTTCCCGCAAGTCCGGCGTTTTTTGTTTTCTTTCGTTCTTTGCCGCAGATGCGGTCAAGATAAATCTGATTTTTTGAGGAGACAACACATGAAAAAGATCATTGCTCTGCTGCTTGCCCTCGTGATGGTGTTTGCCCTCGCCGCCTGCGGTGAGAAGCCCGTCGAGAACAATGCGCCTGCTGAGAACAACGCCCCTGCTGAAGCTCCCGCCGAGAACGCCGTCACCGTCAAGGTCGGCTTCATCTTCCTGCACGACGAGAACTCCACCTACGACCTGAACTTCATCAAGGCCGCTGAGGAAGCCTGCAAGGCCGCCGGCATCGAATACATCCTGAAGACCAACGTTCCCGAAGGCCAGGAGTGCTATGACGCCGCCGCCGAGCTCGTTGACGAAGGCTGCAACATCGTTTTCGCCGACTCCTTCGGCCATGAGGACTACATGATCCAGGCCGCCAAGGACTTCCCCAATGTTCAGTTCTGCCATGCCACCGGCACCAAGGCTCACACTGAGAACATCGCCAACTACCACAACGCTTTCGCCTCCATCTATGAGGGCCGCTACCTGGCCGGTATCGCCGCCGGTATGAAGCTCAACCAGATGATCGAGGAAGGCAAGATCTCCGCCGAAGAGGCCAAGATCGGCTACGTCGGCGCTTTCACCTACGCGGAAGTCATCTCCGGCTACACCTCCTTCTTCCTCGGCGCCCGCTCCGTCTGCCCCAGCGCCACCATGGAAGTGACCTTCACCGGCTCCTGGTATGACCAGGCGCTCGAGACCGAAGGCGCCCAGAAGCTGATCGACCGCAACTGCGTCCTCATCAGCCAGCACGCTGACTCCCTTGGCGCTCCCTCCGCCTGCGAAGCCGCCGGTGTTCCCAACGTTTCCTACAACGGCAGCACCGAAGAGGCCGGCCCCAACACCTACATCGTCGCTTCCCGCATCAACTGGGCTCCCTACTTCAGCTACATCATTGACTGCGTGAAGAACGGCCAGGCCATCGACACCGACTGGACCGGCACCTTTGCCACCGGCTCCGTCGAGCTCTTCCCGCTCAACGAGAAGGTCGCCGCCCCCGGCACCCAGGAAGCCATTGACGCCGCCAAGGCCGCTCTCGAAGCCGGCACCCTGCATGTCTTCGCCACCGATACCTTCACCAAGGACGGCGCTGAGCTGACCGAGTACCTGGCCGACGTTGACACCGACGACGCCTTCACCCCCGACACCAACGTCGTCTCCGACGGCTACTTCCACGAGTCCGAGAACCGTTCCGCTCCTTACTTCGACGTTCAGATCGACGGTATCGAGCTGCTGGACGTGAACTTCGGCTGATCCACAACTTATACGGGAAGTTCCGGTCCCTGCCGGAACTTCCCGCTCTCCAGCCCTTTGCCTGCGCTGCAAAGGGCAGCGTGGGGGCAATCGTCCCTGCGTTGCCCTTTGCAGCGCATCGCGCATTCCAAGATCGCTTTTCCTGCGAAATATCAAAAGGAGATCACGGCCATGGACAACAAAACGCCCGCCGTCACCATGCGCAATATCACCAAGCGCTTCGGCCCGATCCTTGCCAACGACAAGGTCTGGCTGAATATTTACCGCGGCGAGATCCTTGCCCTGCTGGGGGAAAACGGCAGCGGCAAAACCACCTTGATGAACATGCTCTCGGGCATTTACTTCCCGGACGAGGGAGAAATCCAGGTCGACGGCAAAGAGGTCGTCATCCGCTCCCCGAAGGACGCCTTTGATCTCGGCATCGGCATGATCCACCAGCACTTCAAGCTGGTCGACGTGCTGACCGCCGCGGAGAACATCGTGCTCGGCCTGCCCGGCCGGCTCGACCTGAAGGCCGCCTCGGCAAAGATCCGCGAGATCTGCGACGCCTACGGCTTCGAGGTCGATCCCAACCAGAAAATCTACAACATGTCCGTCAGCCAGAAGCAGACCGTGGAGATCGTCAAGGTGCTCTACCGCGGCGCGGACATCTTGATCCTCGATGAGCCCACCGCTGTGCTGACCCCGCAGGAGACGGACAAGCTCTTCGCCGTACTGCGCAACATGCGCAACGACGGCAAGGCCATCGTCATCATCACGCACAAGATGCACGAGGTGGAGGCCCTGTCCGACCGCGTGGCTGTTCTTCGCCACGGCCAGTTCATCGGCGACATGCCCACCAAAACCACCAATGCGCAGGAGATGACCAACATGATGGTCGGCCATCCCGTGGTGCTGAACATTGACCGCCCCGAGCCGAAAAATCCGAAGCCCCGCATCGAGGTCAAGGGCCTGACCGTGCGCGATATCGAGGGCACGCTCAAGCTCGACGACGTGAGCTTTACCGCCAATTCCGGCGAGATCCTCGGCGTCGCGGGCATTTCCGGCTGCGGCCAGAAGGAGCTGCTGGAGGCTATCGCCGGGCTGCAGCCCGTGGAAAAGGGCAGCATCTGCTACATTGAGGACGACGGGACGCGCGAGGAGCTCATCGGCAAGGACCCGCTGAGCATCCAGAACATGGGCGTCAGCCTCTCCTTCGTGCCGGAGGACCGCCTGGGCATGGGCCTTGTGGGCAACATGGACCTGTCGGACAACATGATGCTCCGCTCCTTCCGGCGCGGCCACTCTCTCTTTACCGACCGCAAAACCCCGCACCAGCTGGCCGAGACCGTGGTGCGTGAGCTGGAAGTCAGCACGCCCGGCGTGAGCACGCCCGTGCGCCGCCTCTCCGGCGGCAACGTGCAGAAGGTGCTGGTCGGCCGCGAGATCGCCTCGGCGCCCCGCGTGCTGCTGACCGCCTACGCCGTGCGCGGCCTGGACATCAATTCTTCCTACACGATTTATGATCTGATCAACCGCCAGAAGACGGACGGCGTCGCCGTCATTTACGTCGGTGAGGACCTGGACGTGCTGCTGGAGCTGGCCGACCGCATCCTCGTGCTCTGCGGCGGCAAGGTCAGCGGCATCGTTCCCGGCCGCGGCGCGAAGAAGCGCGACGTCGGCCTGATGATGACCAAGCTTGGAGGTGAACAGGCGCATGAATAAGAAAACGCGCAGTCCTCTCTTCCATATCGCCAAGCGCAGCACCCTTCCCTGGTACCGCGCCTGGGCTATCCGCGGCGGCGCGCTGATCCTGGCGCTGCTCGTCTGCGCTGGCGTGACCGCGCTCCTCACGGGCCAGAACGCGCTGCTGCTCTATGTGACCATGTTCAAGGGCTCCTTCGGCTCTGCCCGCAAGATCTGGGTCCTGCTGCAGAACATCGCGATGCTGCTGTGCGTGTCGCTGGCCGTCACGCCCGCCTTCAAGATGCGCTGCTGGAACCTGGGCGGCGAGGGACAGGTGCTCGTCGGAGGCCTGGCCAGCGTGCTGGTGATGACCCTGCTCAGCCCCTACCTCCCCAACTGGCTGCTGATCCTTGCCATGCTGGCCGCCAGCGTCCTGGTCGGCGCCGTTTGGGCCGGCATCCCCGCCATTTTCAAGGCCCAGTGGAACACCAACGAGACGCTCTTTACCCTGATGATGAACTATGTGGCCACGCAGCTCGTCGCCTTCTACATCGCCTACCGCTTCCCGAAGGGGACCGGCACGATGGGCGTGATCAACGGCGACACCCGCGCCGGCTGGATGCCGTACCTGTTCGGCCAGCAGTATCTGCTGAACATCCTGATCGTCGCGCTGGTGACTGCGCTGCTGTACGCCTATCTGCGCTACTCCAAGCACGGCTATGAGATCGCCGTCGTCGGCGAGAGCGAGCGCACCGCGCGCTACGTCGGCATCAAGGTCAAACGCGTCATCGTCCGCACGATGCTGCTGTCCGGCGCGATCTGCGGCCTGGCCGGCTTCCTGCTGGTCTCCGGCACCGACCACAGCCTGTCCACGACCAGCGCTGGCGGCCGCGGCTTTACCGCCGTCATGGTGTCCTGGCTGGCCAAATTCAACCCGATCTGGATGATCTTCACCAGCTTCCTGCTGGTCTTCCTGGGCAAGGGCGCCAGCGAGATTGCCAGCCAGTTCCGCCTCAACGAATCCTTCGGCGATATTCTGACCGGCATCATTCTCTTCTTCATCATCGGCAGCGAATTCTTCATCCAGTACAAGATCATGCTGACCAAGTCCGCGGAAAAGGAGGAAAAGGCTCATGATTGATCTGCTCGGCTTCCTGCCCCGCGCCATCGTGCAGGGCGTGCCGCTGCTCTTCGGCAGCACCGGCGAGACCCTGACCGAAAAATCCGGCAACCTGAACCTCGGTATCCCCGGCATTATGTACGTCGGCGGCATCAGCGGCGTCATCGGCGCCTTCTTCTATGAACAGGCCACCGTTTCCGCCGGCACCTTCCAGCCGCTGCCCGGCGTGCTGATCCCGCTGCTGTGCTCGATGGCCGGCTCGCTGCTGATGGGTCTGCTCTATTGCTTTCTGACCGTCACGCTGCGCGCCAACCAGAACGTCTCCGGCCTGGCGCTGACTACCTTCGGCGTCGGCATCGGCAACTTCTTCGGCGGCTCGCTGCCCCGCATCGCCAACAGCAGCCTGCCCTCCGTCATCCTCACCAACACCGGCAACGCCTTCCGCACCACGCTGAGCGGCTCTTCCAGCCCCTCGGCGCTGGAGACGCTGTTCCTCTCCTACGGCTTCCTGGTCTATCTGGCCCTGGCCGTCTCGCTGGCCGCCGCCTATATCCTCCGCAGGACCCGCGTCGGCCTGCACCTGCGGGCGGTCGGTGAAAACCCGAACACCGCCGACGCGGCCGGCATCAACGTCACCCGCTATAAGTATCTCGCCACCTGCATCGGCAGTATGATCGCCGGTCTCGGCGGCCTGTACTTCATCATGGACTACTCCGGCGGCATCTGGTCGAACGACGCTTTCGGCGACCGCGGCTGGCTGGCGATCGCACTGGTCATCTTCACCGTCTGGAAGCCCGACCTCGGCGTGCTGGCCTCCTTCCTCTTCGGTGGCCTGTACATCCTCAGCGTCCGCAGCTCCAGCAGCATGACCATGGCGACCAAGGAGCTCTACAAAATGATCCCCTACGTCGTCACGATCGTCGTGCTGATCTTTACAAGCCTGCGCAACAAGCGCGAGGATCAGCCGCCCGCCTCGCTGGGCCTGGCCTACTTCCGCGAAGAGCGGTAAATCAAAAACTCCGGGACAACTCGTCCCGGAGTTTTTTCTTCCTATGAAAACTCCCCGGATTTCTCCGGGGAGTTTTTGTTTACAGCTTTTCGATGCCGCCGTCCGGCACTTCCTTCGCCTTTTCTTCGGCCAGGGTTTCCGCCAGGGTCTTTTCCCGCAGCTTTTTCAGCAGGATGAAATCCGACAGGGCGAGCATCATGCCCGCCGCGAAAAAGACGATCTGCCGGCCCATGCTGCGGCTGTCCGCCAGGACGGTCAGACTCATGAACACACCGAACTGCAGCCAGAACAGCGTCTGCTTCATCTGCACCTGCCCATAGGCAAAGCCGGCCAGGCGGAAGAAGGCCAGCAGCAGCGTGCTGACGGCCAGCACCTCGATCAGAAAGGCCCAGATCACGCTGTTGATGGCGTTGTCCATATAATCAAAAACCAGCCACAGCGAAAACATCAGGATCGGCGCCAGACCGAGCAGGCAGATCAGGTTCCTGCTGCGGGATTTGATCTCCCGGTTGGCCGCGCCCAGATACAGCGGGAAGCAGATCCCGCTTACGATCGCAAGCCCGCCGAGCAGGCGAAGCATGACGACCTGCTTTTCCACCTCGCTGCCGCGGATGATCAGCACGCCGCCGAGCATCATGATCGCGCCGACCAGCCAGCGCAGGAAGGCATAGAACCGGCCCTCGTTTTTCAGCGACGTAAAGTCCTCGGGCAGGACCGCCAGCTTCAGCAGCTGCGCGATGCGGCGGCGAAGGACCCAGGCCACGACCAGGATAAAGACCGGAACGATGACATTAAAAATGCTTGCGCCGCACAGGCCTTTTTCGTCAAACGCCAGCTGCAGCTGCAGCCAGCGGACAAACACGCCGAAGGCGCCGGCCGCCAGCACAAATACTGTATTCTCCAATGCTTTGTTGTGCATATTCAAACGCCCGTTTCCATACCATGAATTAGCAAGCCACAGAGCCTGTTTGTTTATTTTACCTTTCTTTCACCGATTCGTCAAGGGAGGGCGCCATGAAGAAAACGATTTTGCTGTCCCTGCTGGCGATCCTGCTGTCTCTGTTTCTGCCGCTGCCCGCGCCGCGCGCCGTTTCGGGCGCGATCCCGTCGGCCGCCGCGGCCCCATATCCCGTCGCTCCCTGCCCGGCGGCGCCCTCGGCCGCTCCGGCCGTGCCGAAGCTGCCGGAGCGTATCCGGCTGCTGAGCGGCGGACAGACGCTGGAGCTGCCGCTGGAGGACTATCTCTGCGGCGTGGTGGCGGCCGAGATGCCCGCTTCCTTTCCCGAAGAGGCGCTGAAGGCGCAGGCCGTGGCGGCCAGGAGCTTCACCTGCAGCGGCGCCTCGGCGCACAAGCACGGCGAAGCCTCCGTCTGCGCCGACCCCGGCTGCTGCCAGGCCTGGCTGAGCGAGGAGGCGCAGCGCGAGCGCTGGGGCGGCGACTATGAAGCCAACGCGCGGCGCGTCCGCGAAGCCGTGGAGGCCACGGCCGGGCAGATCCTCTGCTACGGCAGCGCGCCCGTGTTCGCCGCCTTTCATTCCTCCTCCGCCGGCGCCACCGAGGACTGCGGCGCCGTCTGGAACCCACGGCCCTATCTCGTCAGCGTGTCCAGCCCGGAGACGGCGGAGGACGTGCCGAATTACGTCAGCACCGTCCGCTGCTGGCCGACCGATTTCCGGGATACGCTGCTGTCGCTCCGGCCGGAGGCAGATTTCTCCGGCCCGCTCGGCGGATGGATCGGCGAGCTGCGCCGGGACGACAGCGGGCGCGTATCGGAAGCGATCCTCGGCGGCGTGTCCTTCAGCGGCACCGAGCTGCGGCGGCTGTTTTCGCTGCGCTCCACCGCCTTTGAGCTGGCGCTCTCGGACGGCCTGTTCGTCTTTACCGTGACCGGCTTCGGCCACGGGGTGGGCATGAGCCAGTACGGCGCCAAGGTCATGGCCGAACAGGGCGCGGATTATGCCGAGATCCTCGCGCACTATTATACGGGAACCGAGTTAGTTTTTAGTTCTTAGTTTTCAGTTTTAGAAATGGCCGGGCGGAAATCCGCCCGGCCATACATTATGGTGCTAAAAACTAAACGCTGAAAACTAAAAACTATTTTCTGCCCGCTCGTAGGTGCAGAACTGATAGCGCAGGCCATCCTCCTCCAGCCAGGGGCCGCTTTCCGTGCAGACCCAGGCGGGATCCTCGTCCAGATTGGGGAAAAAACTGTCCGAGTGGGGAGTCAGGTCGATTTTTGTAATAAAAACGCGGTCTGTGTGGGGAAAGAATTGCCGATAGATGCTCGCCCCGCCGATGACCAGGCAGCGCTCGTATTCCGCGGCCGCGGCCAGCGCCTCCTCCGTGGAGTGCACGACGCGCGCGCCGGGGATCTCGAGTTTCTGCCGGGTGACGACCAGATTGTCCCTGCCTTTGAGCGGCTTGCCGCCGGGGAAATCCCCCAGCGTCCGGCGGCCGACGATCACCGCCGCGCCTTTCGTTACTTCGCGGAAGTGGGCGCGGTCGGCCTTGAGCACCACGGGCTGGGTGCCGCCGTCACCGATGCCCCAGTCGGCATAGACCGCAACGATCGCGTCCATGCTCACACCGCCACGGGGATCTTCCCGTTAAATTCGGAGTACTGATAATTCTCCATCTTGAAGCTGTCGCGGGTGAACTTGTAGAAGTCGTCCACGCTCGGGTCGATGATGAACTTCGGCGCCGGCTTGGGCTCGTTCTTGATGATCTCCTCGATGGCGGGGATGTGCCGGTCGTAGATGTGGCAGTCGGCGATGACGTGCACGAACTCGCCGGGCTCAAAGCCGGTGACCTGGGCGATCATCATTGTCAGCGCGGAATACTGCACCACGTTCCAGTTGTTGGCGGCCAGCATGTCCTGGCTGCGCTGGTTGAGGATGGCGTTGAGCTTGTTGCCGCTGACGTTGAAGGTCATCGAATAGGCGCAGGGATAGAGCGCCATCTCGCTCAGATCGGCGAAGGTGTAGATATTGGTCATGATGCGGCGGGAGGCGGGATTGTGCTTGAGATCCCAAAGCACCTTGTCCACCTGGTCCATGTCGCCCTCGGGATAATGGTGCTTCACGCCCAGCTGATAGCCGTAGGCCTTGCCGATGGAGCCGTTTTCGTCGGCCCAGGCGTCCCAGACGCGGGTGCGCAGCTCGTGGACGTTGTTGCTCTTGGCCTGCCAGATCCACAGCAGCTCGTCGATGGCGGACTTCCAGAAAGTGCGGCGGATGGTGAGGATGGGGAATTCCTCGGCCAGGTTATAGCGGTTGACCACGCCGAACTTCTTGACGGTGTGCGCGGGAGTCCCGTCCTCCCAGCGGGGACGTACCTCGCGGTCGGTATCCCAGACGCCGTTTTCCAGTATATCTTTGCAGTTTTGGATGAATATTTCGTCTGCTCTGCTCATTTTTATTCCTCCCACAGCGGTTTTTTGAATCGTACTTGATTATTCTAACATAGTCCCCCTTTAAAGTAAACAAAAATCACTTCACCGCCCCTTGTCCATCAGAATACGATGGCTTGAGGTGATGCGAGTGAAACTTGCCATACTCGGCGGAGACCGCCGCGCGGTGCTGCTGGCCGGGCTGCTGCTGCGCGACGGGCAGCGCCTGCAGAGCTTTGCGCTGGAAAAGGCGGAGCTGCCAGAGGAGATCCCGTGCGCGGAGCATCTGCAGGCGGCGGTCTACGGCGCGGACGCGGTGATCCTTCCCCTGCCCGTGGAAAAGGGCGGGCTGCTGAACGCGCCCTATGCCCGCCTGCCCTACCGGACGGAGGAAGTCATGGACGCGCTGTGGCCGGGGCAGATCGTGTTCGGCGGGATGTTTTCGGAGCGGCTGCGGCAGCAGGCCGTCTCACAGGGGCTGCAGTCGGTGGACTGGATGCGGCGGCCCGGCTTTGTGATCGGCAACGCCGCGCTGACGGCGGAGGGCGCCGTCGGCCTGCTGCTGCAGGAGAGCGAGCGCAGCCTGTCCGGCAGCCGCGTTCTGGTGAGCGGCTTCGGCCGGATCGGCCGGATGCTTGCACACAAACTGAAGGCGCTGGGCGCGGCCGTGACGGTAGCCGCCCGGCGGGAGGAGAGCCGCGCGGAGGCGGAGGCGCTGGGCTATGCGGCCCTGCCCTTCGAGACGCTCAGCGGCGCTTTTGATTTTGTGGTCAACACCGTGCCGGAGCGCGTGCTGAACGAGGGCTTTCTCTGCTGCCTGCCGGAGACGGCGCTGCTGCTGGAGCTTGCCTCGCCGCCCGGCGGCTATGACCGGAACCTGGCGGAAAATCTCGGGCTGCGCTGCCTGGCTGCGCCCGGACTGCCGGGCAGAAGCGCGCCGCTGGCCGCGGCGGAGCTGCTGCGGCGGGAATTTTACCGGGCGATGAAGGAGGAACGGGAATGAAGAAAAAACTGGGGCTTGCGCTCTGCGGCTCCTACTGTACGTACGAAACGCTGTTCGATGCGGCGGAAAAGCTGACGGCGGACTATGAGCTGATCCCCATCATGAGCGAGACGGCCGCCCGCACGGACAGCCGCTTCGGCACGGCGGCGGAGCATCTGCGCCGCCTGGAGGCGCTGACGGGGAGAAGGCCGGTGACGAGTATCGCGGAGGCGGAGCCTCTCGGCCCGAAGGAGCCGCTGGACGCCCTGCTGATCGCGCCCTGCACCGGCAATACCCTGGCAAAGCTTGCCCGCGGCGTCACGGATACCTGTGTGACCATGGCGGCCAAGGCCCATCTGCGAAATGAAAAACCCCTGGTGATCGCCTTTTCCACCAACGACGGGCTCAGCGGCTCGGCGGAGAACGTCGCGCGGCTGCTGAACCGCAAGAACGTCTACTTCGTGCCCTTCCGGCAGGACGACCCCGTGAAAAAGCCCTGTTCTCTTCAGGCGGACTTTTCCCTGCTGGGGGAGACCGTGGCCGCGGCGCTGGAGGGAAAACAGCTGCAGCCGATTCTCGCGCCAGCGAGGGCCTGATCAAAGAAAACCTTGAGCGCAGACTCAAGGTTTTCTTTTTCTCTTATCTGGCTACTATATTTATATTTAGATCTTCCGAATGTTGTTGCAAACAGGCTGGTATTTTGCTATAATGAGTAGGATAAGGAAACTATCGCCAAAGAGGTGTTTTTATGAATTCTCTCAACGATATCTGGCAGGGCATTTTGGAGGTTTTATCCCAGAAGCTGACGCCGACCGCCATGAATACCTGGTTTGACGACTGCACGCCCGTCGGCCTGGATGAAAACTGCCTGGTGCTCCACAGCCCCAGCGAATTCAAGGGCAACATCATCAACACCCGTTACGGCGGCATCATCAAGGAGGCACTGAGCGATCTGTTTTCCCAGGATTTCGACCTGCAGGTGCTCTCCGGCGACGAGATCAAGGATTACGAGCTGCGCAAAAAAACGGAAAATATGCTGCCGGAGATGGCGGGCTACACCTTTGACAACTTCATCGTCGGTAACTCCAATAAATTTGCCCACGCGGCCGCCATCAGCGTCGCCAAGAATCCCGGCGCTTCCTACAATCCGCTGTTCATTTACGGCAATTCCGGCCTGGGCAAGACGCACCTTCTGCTGGCGATCGGTCATTACATCCAGGAAAACGATCCCGCCAAGAAGATCGCCTATATCAAGGGCGACGATTTCACCGTGCAGATGGTCAAGGCCATCAAGGATAACTCCGGCGAGGAATTTCGCAGCAAGTACCGCAACGTGGATCTGTTTCTGGTGGACGATATCCAGTTCATTGCCGGCAAACAGGCCACGCAGAACGAATTTTTCCACACCTTCAACAATCTCTATGAGGCCGGCCATCAGATCGTCATCACCTCCGACCGGCCGCCGATGGAGATGAGCGTGCTGGACGACCGCCTGCGCACCCGCTTTGAAGGCGGTCTGATGGCGGATATCCAGCCGCCCGACCTGGAAACGCGCATGGCCATCACCCGCAACAAGGCGGCCCAGCTCGGCCTGGTCCTCTCCAACGAGGCCGTCGAGTATATCGCCGGCAAGATCACCTCAAACATTCGCCAGCTGGAGGGCGTGATCAAGCGCCTGACCGCCTATAAGGAGATCCTCAACGACATCATCACCACCGATTCGGTCGAACGAGCCATCAAGGACGTCATCCGCACCGGCACCTTCATCCCGACGCCGGAGATCATCATCCGCGAGACCGCGCGCTACTATTCCCTGACCGGCGACGAGATCCGCGGCCAAAACCGCTCCAAGCAGGTGGCCAAGGCCCGCCAGGTGTCGATGTATCTGATGCGCTCGCTGACGAACCTCTCCCTGCAGGAAATCGGCGCGGAATACCAGGACCGCAATCACGCCACCGTGCTCGCCTCCATCCGAAAGGTGGAGGACATGGTCAAGACCGATCCCGTCATGGCCGGCACGATCCGCGATATCACCTCCAACATCAACTCCTGATTTTCTCCACAAAGCGCTGTAAAAAGTGGAAAAGAAAATTGTTGATTAATTTTCTGTCTTTTTCCGTGTTGAAAAGCAAAAACTTTTCTACTTTTTTCTCCACAGCAAAAAGCAAGGTATCATCACAAATATTCCCCTTTTCCACAAAAAATCGGCTAACAAAAACAATAACAAACAAATAGACAACATAGATGAATATATTATTTTCCTGAGGAGGAATACCTATGAAATTCAGCTGCGAAAAATATCTGCTTCAGAGCGCCGTGACCATCGCCTCCCGCGCGGCCGCGTCCAAGAGCCCGATCCCCGCGCTGGAAGGCCTGCTGCTGCAGGCAACCAACGACCTGCGCGTGACCGGCTATGACCTGAAGGAAGGCATTTACACCAACATCGGCGCCGAGATCGAAGAAGCCGGCTCCATCGTGGTCGGCGCGCGCCTCTTCGGCGAGATGATCCGCCGCCTGCCGGACGGCATCGTCACCGTTTCGACCGACAGCAACAACACCGTCAACGTCAAGTGCGGCCGCAGCGATTTTCACTTTATGGGCATGTTCTCCGGCGATTATCCGGAAATGCCCAGCGTGGACAGCGTCAATAACATCACTCTGCCGCAGAAGACCCTGCGCAGCATGATTAACCAGACCATCTTCGCCGTCGCCACCAGCGACGTGCGCCCCATCTACACCGGTACGCTCTTTGAGATCGAGGATCAGGCGCTCACGATGGTGTCCGTGGACGGCTACCGTCTGGCCAAGCGCAGCGAGGAGATCGAGGAAGGCAAGCTGGAAAACTGCAGCTTTGTCGTGCCCGGCTCCGCGCTCAGCGACGTGGAGCGCATCTGCTCCGACGAGGAGGGCGAGGTCCAGATTTCCGTCGGCAGCAAGCATATCTCCTTTGCCATCGGCGAGACCGTGGTCGTCACCCGCCGTCTCGAGGGCGAATTCCTCAACTATCGCAAGTCCATCCCCGAGAACTTCCGCCACGTGGTCGAGGTCGACCGTGCGGAGCTGATGAGCGTCATCGACCGCGTGGCGCTGATCGTCAGCGAGAAGAACTCCTCTCCCGTGCGCATGCGCTTTGAAGACGGTCTGATCGACTGCCTCTGCGTCACGCCGGTCGGCAAGGCGGAGGATCAGTGCTCCTGCGAAGGCAGCGGCGAAGATCTGGAGATCGGCTTCAACGACCGCTATCTGATGGACGCGCTCAAGGCCTCCGGCACGGATAAGCTGCACATCTGCCTGAATACCGCCGCTTCTCCCAGCGTGATCGAGGCCGCCGACGGCAGCAAGAGCTTCACCTACATGATCCTGCCCGTGCGTCTGAGAGCGGGAGAATAAATAGTTTTTAGTTTTTAGTTTTCAGTTTTTAGAGGTTTCTATGGAAACGATCACGATCCACACCGAATTTATCAAGCTCGACGCGCTGCTGAAATATGTGGCCGCGGTCGGCACCGGCGGCGAAGCCAAAACGGTCATCGCCGATGGTCTCGTCACGGTCAACGGCGAGGTCTGCACGATGCGCGGCAAAAAGATCCGTCCGGGCGACAGGGTCTGCTTCGACCGCTTCGAGCTGGACGTGCAGCAGGCATGAGAGTTGAAAAGATCGCCCTCAACGGCTTTCGGAACTACGAGTGGGAGACGGCGGAATTCGCACCGGACACCAACGTCATCACGGGACCGAACGCCCAGGGCAAGACCAACCTGCTGGAGGCCGTGTACATGCTCTCGGCCGGGCGGAGCTTCCGCACGCGCTTTGATAAGGAGCTGATCGGTTTCGGCTACAGCGCGGCGGAGATCCTGGCCGAGGTATACAGCCATGACAGGCCGCAGAGCATCCGATTGCTGATGCAGCCGGGACAGGCCAAAAAGATCCAGGTCAACGGCGTGAAAAAGACCGCCGGGGAGCTCAGCGCCGTCGTCAATACGGTGCTCTTCTGTCCGGACGATCTGAATCTCATCAAGGAGGGCGCGGCCGTGCGGCGCCGGCTGATGGACAACGCCATCAGCCAGATCCGCCCCCGCTATGCCGAGGTGCTGGCGGAATTCAACCGCCTGTACGAGCACAAGAGCCGTATTTTGAAGGACTGGCGGGAAAAGCCCTCGCTGCTGGACACGCTCGACGAGTTTTCCGACGCGATGGCGCGCGCGTCCGCCCATCTGATCCGCTACCGCGCCTCCTTTGCCGAGCGGCTGCAGGAGGCCGCGGCGCCGATCCACCGTGAATTTTCCGGCGAGGGCGAGGCGCTGAGTCTGCGCTACTGCACCGTGAGCACGGTGAAAGACCCCGGCGCAAGCGTCCGGGACATCTATTACGACATCTGCGACCACCAGGAGCGGCACCGCCAGGCCGAGCTGGAAGCCGGCCAGTGCCTGACCGGCGCCCACAAGGACGATCTGGAGATCAGCATCAACGGCCGCCCGGCCCGGAGCTTTGCCTCCCAGGGCCAGACCCGCACGGCGGCGCTGTCGCTGAAGCTGGCCGAGCGGGAGATCTTTCTGGCCGAGACCGGGGAATATCCGATCCTGTTGCTCGACGACGTGCTCTCCGAGCTCGACACCAGGCGGCAGGAATTCGTGCTCAACCGCATCGGCGGCGGGCAGACGCTGATCACCTGCTGCGAGGACGAGGGCATTTCGCAGCGCACCGGCGGCAAGGTGCTCTTCGTCGAAAAAGGCAGGATCAAAACCAATTAGGAATTCGGAATGCGGAATTCGGAATTATTATGTATCTTCATCTGGGAAAGGGGACGGTGGTCCCGAAAAAAGACGTCGTCGGCATTTTTGATCTGGATATCACCAGTCAGAGCCATTTGACGCGGAAGTTTCTGCGCCTGGCGGAGCAGGCCGGCGAGGTCGTCAACGCGGCGGAGGATCTTCCCAAATCCTTCGTCGTGTGCTGTGAAAACGGGAAAAAAACCGTGATTTTGAGCCAGATGGCTGCATCCACGCTGCTCAAACGCAGCGAAAGCGATCTGGTATGAAAAAGCCTTCCCCTTGAGGGGATGATTCCCCCGGCGGGGGAAATGTCCGCGCCGCGGACAAAAGGGGCGTGGAAGGTGGCCCAGTGCGCACACTGGGTCGGATGAGGTGGCCGCATGATTCTGCGAACACCATTTCATCTTTTCTTTTTGAGAACACCTCATCAGTCACGCTGCGCGTGACAGCTTCCCCTCAAGGGGAAGCCAATTAGGAAAGGATTATCATATATGTCAGACAACATTGAACAGCTGAAACAGGAATATGACGCTTCACAGATCCAGGTGCTGGAAGGTCTGGAGGCGGTGCGCAAGAGACCCGGTATGTATATCGGCTCCACCTCCTCCTCCGGTCTGCACCATCTGGTCTATGAGATCGTCGACAACTCCATCGACGAGGCGCTGGCCGGCTTCTGCACGGCGATCGAAGTGACGATCGAGCAGGGGAACATCATCCGCGTGCGCGACAACGGCCGCGGCATCCCCGTGGACATTCAGGAACAGACCGGCAAGAGCGCCCTGGAGGTCGTCTTCACGGTGCTGCACGCCGGCGGCAAGTTCGGCGGCGGAGGCTACAAGGTCTCCGGCGGCCTGCACGGCGTCGGCGCGAGCGTGGTCAACGCTCTGTCCGAATGGCTGGAAGTGCAGGTGCATAAAGAAGGAAAGATCTTTCAGATGCGCTTTGCGCGCGGCGAGATCACCGAGGAGATCCATGTGGTCGGCACCACGGACCGCACCGGCACCACCGTGCGCTTCAAGCCCGATCCAGAGATGTTCGACGACGTGGTCTACGATTATGAGGTGCTGCACACCCGCCTGCGCGAGCAGGCCTTCCTCAACGGCGGCCTGACCATCATCCTGCGCGACGAGCGCGAGGGCATGGAGCAGGACGACACGCTCTACTACCAGGGCGGCATCCGGGAATTCGTCAGCTGGCTCAACCGCCACAAGACCCCGGTGCACGACGAGGTCATCTACCTCTCCGGCTCCAAGGGCGACGCCGTGGCCGAGATCGCGCTGCAGTATAACGACGGCTACAACGAGACTCTGGTCTCCTTTGCCAACGACATCCACACCCCCGAGGGCGGCATGCACGAGACGGGCTTCAAAACGGCCCTGACGCGCGTCATCAACGCCTACGGCCAGAAAAACAACATCATCAAGGGCGAGGATAAGGTCTCCGGCGAGGACGTGCGCGAGGGCATTTCCGCCGTCATCTCCGTCAAGCTCCCGGAGGCGCAGTTTGAGGGCCAGACCAAGCAGAAGCTGGGCAACGCCTATATCCGCACCCTGGTGGACGGCATTGTCAACGACCAGCTGTCGACCTATTTTGAGGAGCATCCCCAGGCCGCCAAGGCCATCCTGGAGAAGGCCATGATGGCAAACCGCGCCCGCGAGGCCGCGCGCAAGGCCAAGGAATCCGTCCGCCGCAAGACCGGGCTGGAATCCGGCCAGATGCCGGACAAGCTGCAGGACTGCAACGAGCGCGACCCCTCGCTGTGCGAGATCTACATCGTCGAGGGCGATTCCGCCGCGGGCTCTGCCATCCAGGGCCGCGACAGCCGCTTCCAGGCGATCCTCGCCATGTGGGGCAAGATGCTCAACGTGGAGAAGGCGCGCGCCGACAAAATCTACGGCAACGACAAGCTCTATCCGCTGATCGTGGCGCTCGGCGCCGGCATCGGGGACGAGTTCAACATTGAAAAGCTCCGCTATCACAAGATCATCATCATGGCCGATGCCGATGTGGACGGCAGCCATATCCGCACCCTGCTGCTGACCTTCTTCTTCCGCTACATGCGCCCGCTCATCGAGCGCGGCTACGTCTATTCCGCGGTGCCGCCGCTTTACAAGCTGCAGCGCGGCAAAACGCAGCGTGTGGCCTATTCCGACGAGGAGCGCGACCGCATCAGCGCCGAAATGCGCGCCGACAACCCCAACGCCAAGGTGGACATCAACCGCTTCAAAGGCCTGGGCGAAATGGACCCGCACGAGCTGTGGGAGACCACGATGGACCCGGAGCAGCGCTCTCTGCGCCGCATCACCCTCAAGGACGCCATCATGGCCGACCAGGTCTTCACGGTGCTGATGGGCGAGGAGGTCGAACCCCGCCGCGAGTGGATCGAAACCAACGCCAAATACGTGGTCAATCTGGATATTTGATTAGCCTTCCCCTCGAGGGGAAGGTGGCCCGCAGGGCCGGATGAGGTGGTCCTTCATGATTCACCTCATCAGTCAGCTTTGCTGACAGCTTCCCCTCAAGGGGAAGCCTGATAGGAAAGGAATTATTGAACGATGGCACATAAACGAGATTATAAACCCGAGGATATCGCGTTCCCGAATCAGGTGATCACCGAGTCGGAGCTGGTGCAGGAAATGCAGACCAGCTATATCGACTACGCCATGTCGGTCATCGTCGGGCGCGCGCTGCCGGACGTGCGCGACGGCCTGAAGCCCGTGCACAGGCGCATCCTCTATACGATGTACGAGGGCGGTCTGACGAGCGACAAGCCCTTCAAAAAATCCGCCACCTGCGTCGGCGACGTGCTGGGCCACTACCATCCCCACGGCGACGCCTCTGTTTACGACGCAATGGTGCGTCTGGCGCAGGATTTTTCCATGCGTTACATGCTGGTGGACGGCCACGGCAACTTCGGCTCCGTGGACGGCGACCCCCCGGCCGCCTACCGTTATACCGAGGCCAGACTCTCGAAAATCTCCAACGAAATGCTGCGGGATATCGACAAGGAGACCGTGGACTGGGATCCGAACTTCGACGAGACCCGCAAGGAGCCGCGCGTGTTGCCCTCCCGCTTCCCGAACCTGCTGGTCAACGGCTCGAGCGGCATCGCCGTCGGCATGGCGACCAATATCCCGCCGCACAACCTCGCCGAGGTCGTCAACGCCTGCATCTGTGTGCTCGATAACCCGGAGGCGACGCTCTCCGACCTGATGCAGCACATTTCCGGCCCGGACTTCCCGACCAAGGGCATCATCATGGGCCGCAGCGGCATCCGCGCCGCCTACGCCACCGGCCGCGGCAAGGTGGTCGTGCGCGCCCGCGCCGAGTTTGAGGAGCACGGCAAGGACCGCGTGCGCATCATCGTGACGGAGCTGCCCTACCAGGTCAACAAGCGTCAGCTCATCAAGTCCATCGCCGAGCAGGTGCGCGACAAGCGCCTCGAGGGCATCTCCGACCTGCGCGACGAGACCGACCGCAACGGCATGCGCATCGTCATCGAGCTCAAGCGCGACGCCAATCCCCAGGTGGTGCTGAACCGCCTCTTCGCCCAGACTGCGCTGCAGTCCAGCTTTTCCATCAACATGCTGGCCCTGGTCAACAACCAGACCCAGCCGAAGATCCTCTCCCTGCGCCACATCCTCGACGAGTATCTGAGCTTCCAGGAGGAGGTCATCACCCGCCGGACGAAGTACGACCTGCGCAAGGCCGAGGAGCGCGCCCATCTGCTCGAGGGCCTGCTGATCGCCCAGGACAACATCGACGAAGTGATCCGCATCATCCGCTCGAGCTACGACGACGCCAAGCAGAATCTGATGGTCCGCTTCAGCCTTTCCGACGTGCAGGCGCAGGCCATCTGCGATATGCGCCTGATCCAGCTGCAGGGCCTCAACCGCGAGAAGCTGGAGCAGGAATATAAAGAGATCGAGGGCCGCATTGCCTATTACCGCGAGCTGCTGGCCGATCCCGAGAAGATCAAGGGCGTGCTGAAGGACGAGCTGATCGCCCTGCGCGACAAGTACGGCGACAAGCGCCGCACCGAGATCCAGGACGTCGAGGACGAGATCGACATCGAGGATCTGATCGAGGAGGAGCAGTGCGTGTACACGCTCACCCACGGCGGCTACATCAAGCGCCTGCCCGTGAGCGAATACCGCGCCCAGGGCCGCGGCGGCAAGGGCGTGCGCGCCATGGCCACCAAGGACGAGGACTACGTGTCCACGCTTTTCACGGCCTCCACCCATGACAACATCCTCTTCTTCATGAACACCGGACGCGTGTACGTGAAGAAGGGCTACACCATCCCCGAGGCCGGGCGCAGCGCGCGCGGCACGAACCTGGTGAACATCCTGCAGATCGATCCGGGCGAGAAGGTCAGCGCGATGATCCGCGGCCGCGGCTTTGCCGAGGACCAGTACCTCTTCTTCGTCACGAAGAACGGCACGGTCAAGCGCATGGCACAGGACGCGCTGAAAAACATCCGCTCCAGCGGAATCCGCGCGCTGAATCTGGACGAGGGCGACGAGCTGATCTCCGTCATCCCGACAATGGGCGACGAGAAGATCCTGATCGCCACGCGCCGCGGCATGGCTGTCTGCTTTGACGAGAACGACGTGCGTCCGATGGGCCGCACCGCGGTCGGCGTGCGCGGCATCCGCCTGCGTGAGGGCGACTGCGTCGTCGGCGCTGCGAGCACCGGTGAGGGCGAGACCCTGCTGAGCGTGACCGAAAAGGGCTACGGCAAGCGCACGGACGTGGAGGAATACAGTGTCCACAGCCGCGGCGGCCTCGGCATGCTCAACTACAAGGTCACCGACAAGACCGGCGAGGTCGCGGCGGTGAAGATGCTGCGCCCTGGCGACGACCTGCTGGTCATCTCCGACGACGGCACCATCATCCGCATGGCCGGCGAGAGCATTTCCCTGCTCGGCCGCGCCACGCAGGGCGTGCGCCTGATGCGCCTGATGGAGGGCAGCCGCGTCATCGACGTGGAAAAGACCGAACGCGAAGCCGAAGAAGAAAAGCCGGAAGACGTGGAGGAATAAACAAACTCGTCCCTGATAGAAAACTGGCTGAGAATTGTGAGCCGGAATTGTGTCAGGCGAGGCGGCCTTCGCCGAGCATAATGGATATATATGGTCAAGAAGGCCAACAAAGGATGGCACAATTCTGGCCGCAAGGATTGTCAGCTTTTTTATCATGGAGGAGTTTCGTATGTGGGATCAGAAGCATTGGAAATGGAAATATCCGCACCGGATCGCTGAGCTGGTTCTAATCCTGGTCTTTATTGCGATGAACCTGCTTTTCCCGGCGCTTGAATTTCACTGGAAACTGCTGGCCGCCCTGGCGGCCGGCGCGGTCACGGCTGCGGTTGCCTATGTGATCCGGAAGAACCGCCCGCCGGAGCCGGAAAACGATGAGAACAAGGGTGAAGATCCGTATCCGCCGTTTTGACGCGGCGCTTGAGGAGGAATTGCGATGAACAATCAGCAGAAAAAGAAAAAATCCGGTATTTCCTGGGCCATGCTGGTCTTTTTACTTCCATTTTTGGTCCGTATGCTGGACGGAGACCTGCATCCGGCGATCTTTCTTCTGATCGCGCTTGTGATCGTCGGTCCTGTCATTGTCAGCAAGATGGCCAAAGCAAAGGAAGGCGCGTCAAACAGCACGCAGGGAACGGTCGCGAACAGCGGCGGCGCTTCGCATGCCAGACATACGCCGGAGGTCGAGCTTCACCGCCCGGTGCCCTCCATGCAGCGGCGCGAGCCCACGGCGCAGCGCAGCTTTCCGCAGCCGGATGCCTACTGCGTGTCCTGTGAGCTGAGCGGCGAGGATCACTTCGTCCGCGACCGCCAGCGCCGCATCCAGCAGCTGGACGAGTGGCTGAAAAACGGCCTCGTCGACAAGCAGGAATACCTGGTGCTCAAGCGGCGCTTCGAGAGGGATCAATGAGAAAAACAGGAATCACCATAGTCGCATTGATCCTGTTGCTTAGTTTTCAACTGATCGATGCGATAGCCGATCAAAATCGGTTTCAGGTGAGGGGCATTTTGATCATTGATACTCTTTTGCTGGCGGTTTTTGGGATAACGATCATCGTTGATCGTTGGAAAAGAAAAAGAGACCGGGGGAAAGATGAAAACAGTTGAGATCTATACCGACGGGGCCTGCAGCGGCAATCCCGGCCCGGGCGGCTGGGGCGCCATCCTGCGCTATAACGGCCGCGAAAAGACCCTCTCCGGCGGCGAGGCGCAGACCACCAACAACCGCATGGAGCTGACCGCCGTGATCCAGGCGCTGCTGGCGCTCAAGGAGCCCTGCACCGTCGAGCTCTGGTCCGATTCCAAGTACGTCATCGACGCGCTGGACAAGGGCTGGGCCTGGGGCTGGCGCAAAAAGGGTTGGGTCAAGAGCGACAAAAAGCCCGCGCTGAACCCCGATCTTTGGGAGACGCTGCTGGATCTGACGCGGCAGCACGAGATGCACTATCACTGGGTCAAAGGGCACGCCGAAAACGAATTTAACAACCGCTGCGACGCCATGGCTGTGGCAGAGAGGGAAAAATTCGCATGAATTACAACGAAAAGCCGCTGAAGATATTCATCCGCTATATCGCGCGGCAGAAAAAGCTGTTCACGATCGACATGATCTGTGCGCTGCTGGTGGCGGTGATCGATCTGATTTTCCCCTATGTGTCGCGCAGCGCGATGCGCAGCTACCTGCCGCAGAAGCTCTACACCGTATTTTTCCTGGTGATGGGCGTGATGGCGCTGGCCTATCTGGCCAAGGCGCTGCTGTACTACGTCATCACCGTGGTGGGCCACCGCATGGGCGTGCTGGTGGAGGCGGAAATGCGGCGCGACCTCTTTGAACATATGCAGAAGCTCTCCTTCCGCTTTTACGACCAGAACCGCACGGGCGTGCTGATGAGCCGCATCACGAGCGAGCTGTTCGATATCACGGAGCTGAGCCACCACGGTCCGGAGAACGTCATCATCTGCTCGCTGACCATCGTGGGCGCGCTGATCGTGATGTTCGTGCTGCGCTGGGAGCTGGCGCTGGTGCTGACGATCGCGCTGCCGGTCTGCCTGTGGTTCACGCTCAGCCAGCGCCTTCGCATGAAGCGCGCCAACATTGAGGTCAAGCGCAAGACCGCCGAGATCACCGCCGCCATCGAGAGCAGCATTTCCGGCGTGCGCGTGGCCAAGGCTTTCGCCAACGAGGAGCAGGAGGGTCTGAAATTTGACCGCGCCAACGACATGTTCAAGGGCGCGAAGGTCGAATACTACAAGACCATGGGCCTCTTTATGAGCGGGATGGAGTTTACCACCGGCATCATGCAGGTGCTGGTCATCACGGTGGGCGGCCTGCTCATCATGGCCGGGCGCATGGACGCGGTGGACCTCGTCACCTTCACGCTCTACGTCTCCACCTTCGTGACCCCGGTGCGCAAGCTCGCGCAGTTTGCCGAGCAGTACATGCAGGGCACGGCGGGCTTCACCCGCTTCCTGGAGATCATGCGCACCGAGGCGGATATCCAGGACGCGCCGGATGCGAAGACGCTTTCCGACGTGCGCGGCGAGATCGAATACCGCGACGTGAGCTTCGCCTACTCCAACGGCATCCCGGTGCTCAGCCACATCGACCTCAAGCTGGAGCCCGGCAAAACGCTCGCCCTCGTTGGGCCTTCCGGCGGCGGCAAGACCACGCTCTGCCAGCTGCTGCCCCGTTTTTACGAGGTGTCGGACGGCGCGGTGCTGGTGGACGGCAAGGACGTGCGCAGCGTCACGCAGTCAAGTCTGCGGCGCAATATCGGCATTTTGCAGCAGGACGTGTTCCTGTTTGCCGATACGATCCGCGAGAATATCCGCTACGGCCGCCCGGAAGCCAGCGACGAGGAGATCATTGAGGCCGCCAGGCGCGCCGAAATCCACGACGAGATCATGGCGCTGCCCCAGGGATACGACAGCTACGTGGGCGAGCGCGGCGTGATGCTCTCCGGCGGGCAGAAGCAGCGCATTTCCATTGCCCGCGTCTTTTTGAAAAACCCGAAGATCCTGATCCTCGACGAGGCGACCTCCGCGCTCGACACCGTGACCGAGCAGCGCATCCAGGCCGCGCTTGAGGAGCTGAGCGTCGGGCGCACGACCGTGATCGTTGCCCACCGCCTGTCCACCGTGCGCCACGCCGACGAGATCGCCGTCGTGGAGGGCGAGCACATCGTCGAGCGCGGCAGCCACGAGGAGCTGGTCGCGAAGGGCGGCGTCTACGCCGCGCTCTGCAGGGCGCAGAGCCTGGGGTGAAGAGTTTTTAGTTCTTAGTTTTCAGTTTTTAGAAAAGGGAGCGGTACGATGGCTTTGATCCTGCGAAATTGCGGGCACCGTGAGCTGGAGCAGTTTTATTCGCTGTTCGAGGTGGATTTTGACAAAAAGGAGATCCTGCCGCGTTTGGGCGTGCACAAGGCGATGCTCAAGGGCGATATGGAGCTGCTGGCCGTCACCGACGAGGAAAGCCGGCTCGATCTGGCCTACGCCCTGGTCGGATGCCGCAGCCTCTACGGCTATGTCTGGCTCAAATACCTCGACGTGATCCCCTTTTACCGCGAAAAGGGCCTCGGCGTGCAGGCCATGCGCCTGCTGAACAAGCGCTTTGCCGACCGGCAGGGCATTGTGGCCGAGATCACCGACTTCGACCCCGACGGCGAGGGGGAGGCCCTGCGCAAGCAGCGCAAATTCTTCGCCCGCTTCGGCTATGAGGAGATCGAGAGCGATCTGCGCATCGGCGGCGTGCAGGACCATATCATGGTCAAGCCCATCCGCGGCAGCGCGGAGATCAGCCCGATCATCCACCGCGTGATGCTGGATTTTTATTCCCGCGTCCTCTCTCCGGCAGGGCTGGAGCGCATGGTGGAGATCCGTCCGGTCAAATAATCATTTTTTGAGCCCGGGAAACCGATCCCGGGCTCAAAAAATTTTCTTAACATGTCTGAATTTGTCGAACAGGCTATGGACAAGGGCGCGGCGAGGGTGTATAATAGTTACAAATAAGTTACAAAGGAAGGGGATCTTATGAATTTCGGCAAAGTAAAAGCCGTGTTCTTTATTGCGGTCTTTTTCCTGGTGCTGGCGCTGGTCGTCAACGCCGCACTGGGTCTGGATGCGAAAAAGCATCCCGCGCAGGAGGAGGAACCGGAGCAGCCCGCGCAGGAGGAGATCATCCCGCAGCCCGTACAGGAAACGCCTGTGCCGATCCCGAGCTGGGCCCCCGCGCCCACGCCGCCGCCGGCCAACCGTCCGGCCACGAATCCCACGCCGCAGCAGCAGCCGCAGCAACAGCAGCAACAGCAGAATCCTCCCGCCACGGCCCCGACGCCTGCGCCCACCCCGGCTCCCCGGCCGGCCGGGCAGAATCTCGGCAGCGGCGGCTTCCGCTCCGCGACCGGCGCCGGCCTTGAGCTGGTCTGTGACTGGAGCGCCGTGAGCGCCGCGGACAACAAGGCGGAGGTCACGCTGACCGTCAGCATCGAATCGTCCACGATCTATCTCAACGAGTGGCAGGATTGCATCGGCCTTCGCGTCGGCGACCAGACCGGGACCATGACCCAGCCCGCGCTGAGCTATGAGGGCGGCAGGACGACCCACAGCGTCGGCAGCAGGACCTTTACGGTCTCTCTGGCCGGAGGCAGCAGCCTGCCCGTCGCGGTGGAGTGGCACTACAACGGCACCTACGGCGGCGTCCAGATCGACGTGGTCGAGTGCGGCGGAACGATCAACCTGGGCTGATCCGCAATTGAAAAAGAGGAGTCTGCGGACTCCTCTTTTTTCATGCTTCTTGACGAAAAAGCGCCGATTGCATATACTGGAGCTGCAAACGACAAAAGGGGGAGAAAGCCATGAGGACCCAGGAACAGGTCAATGAGATCGTACGGCGGCTGCTGGCGGAATATCCGGAGGCCAGCTGCACGCTGGACTATGAAAAGCCCTATGAGCTGCTGTTTTCCGTGCGCCTGGCCGCGCAGTGCACCGACGAGCGCGTGAACATGATCACGCCGGCGCTGTTCGAGCGCTTCCCCACGCTGGAGAGCTTTGCGGAGGCGGACGTGCAGGAAGTGGAGCAGTACGTGCACTCCTGCGGCTTTTTCCGCGCCAAGGCGCGGGATATCGTGGCCTGCGCGCAGGTGCTGCTGACGAAGTACGGCGGCGAGCTGCCGCGCACGATGGAGGAACTGACCGCGCTGCCCGGCGTCGGCCGCAAGACCGCGAATCTGATCCTGGGCGACGTGTTCCGCGTGCCCGGCTCTACCGTGGTGGACACGCACTGTATCCGCATCTCCAACCGCCTCGGACTGGTGGACGATCTCAAGGAGCCGGAGAAGATCGAGCGCGAGCTGCGCAGGATCCTGCCGCCGGAGCACTCCTCCGATTTCTGCCACTGCATCGTGCTGCACGGCCGCGCCGTGTGCGACGCGCGAAAGCCCCGCTGCGAGCTCTGCTGCCTGCGGGATCTGTGCCAGTATTGCGAACAATAGGCTCCCTTTCGCAAAAGGGAGCTGTTGAGCGAAGCGAGACTGAGGGTTTCTCACAAATCGAAAATAGTGAGGGGAAACCCACCGGCCGCTTTAGGCGCGGCCACCTCCCTTCTGCGGAAGGGAGGCTAATAGGTGAAAAGGAGATCGCCATGACCAATCAACAGAAGCTGAAAAAACTCTTTGCGCGCCTGGATGAGATCGAGGCCTACTACCGCAGCCTCGGCAAGCTGAGCTTCGATATGGAGTGCTGCGCGCCGGAGGAGGGCATCGGCCCCGCCGGAGAGGACATGGCGCTGCTGGGGAAACAGGTCCACAAGCTGACCCACGACAAGCGCTATCAGGCCCTGATCTGCGAGCTGCACGCGGACAGCGAGGGGCTCACGCCGGTGCAGAAGAAGGCGGTGGAGCACCTCTATGAGGACTATGCCAGGAGCAAAAACATCTCCGCCGCGCTGTCCTACGAGATGGATCTGGCCTCCAACAAGGCCTACGGCGCCTGGCTGAGCGCGAAGAAGGCCAATGATTTTTCGCTGTTTCGCGATTCCCTGGCCGATCTGATCCGCTATTGCCGCCTGTCGATCGACCTGCGCGACGAGAAGAAGGACAGCTATTACAACACCTGCCTGGACGACTATGAAAAGGGCGGCAGCATTGAGCAGCTGGACGCCTTCTTTGCCGCGCTCAAGGAGCGCATCGTGCCGCTGCTGGGCCGCATCGTCGCCGAGGGCAAGCCCATCCGGGAGGACTTCATGTCCCGCCCGGTGCCGATCCCCGCGCAGGAAGCCATGAGCCGCTGGCTGCTGGAGCAGGAGGGCCTGCGCAAGTCCGCCCTGGTGCTGATGACCACCGAGCACCCCTTCACCACGAATTTCGGCAGACACGACGTGCGCGTGACGACGCATTACCACGAGGACAGCTTCATTTCCAACGTCTTCACCACCCTGCACGAGGGCGGCCATGCGCTGTTTATGCAGAACGAGCCCCAGGAACTGCACGACAATCACTGCGCCGACAACATGACCAGCGCCATGCACGAGACGATCTCCCGTTTTTATGAGAACCTGATCGGCCGCAGCGAGGAATTTATCGACTTTGCCGCGCCGCAGATCCGCGCGCTGTCCGGCGGCATTTTCGACGATGTGACGAACCGCGAGCTCTTTGAGGCGGTCAACGTCGCCCGCCCGAGCCTGATCCGCACCGAGTCCGACGAGCTGAGCTACTGCCTGCACATCATGATCCGCTACGAGCTGGAAAAGGCCTTTGTCAACGGCGAGATCACCGTGGACGAGATCCCGGCGCAGTGGAACGCGAAATATAAGGACTATCTGGGCATCGACGTGCCGGACGACACGCAGGGCTGCCTGCAGGACGTGCACTGGTCCGGCTGGTCCTACGGCTACTTCCCCTCCTACGCGCTGGGCAACGCCTACGGCGTGCAGATCCTGCGCCGGATGGAGAAGGACTTCGACGTCTTCGGCGCGGTGCGTGCCGGCGAGCTGACGAAGATCCGCGACTGGCTGACGGAGCACGTGTTCTCCATCGCCTCGCTCACAACGCCGGACGAGTGGATCCGCGCGATCACCGGCGAGAGCCTGAACGTGAACTACTACCTCGATTATCTGGAGCAGAAGTTCACCGCGCTGTATGAGCTGAAATAAGAGAAAAACATAAAAATACCGGGAAAACGATGTTTTCCCGGTATTTTTATGCGCTTGCTTCATTCGCTCTGGGAGTTGCTGATCTCCAGGATCTCGCCGCATTCGCGGGAGAAGGCCAGCAGATCCTCGGGTGTGATGTCGTGCAGCGTGCGCAGCGAAAGCTCAAAGCGCACGACGCCCTCCTCTTCCCGCAGCATGCGGACGCTGACGGGGCGGGCTTCCCACTGCTTCAGGCGGCTTTGCAGGATGGGCTGGAAGCTGCCGTCGTCCTTCACGCGCAGGCGCAGCTTACAGCTTCGATAGGCGTCCGCGCCGACGGTGTAGCGGTGCATCAGATACTGCAGCAGCGCGATCATCACCGTGACGAAGAGGCCGAGCCAGTACATGCCCGCGCCGACGGCCAGGCCGATGCCCGCGGTGGCCCAGATGCCGGCCGCCGTGGTCAGGCCCTTGACGGTATTGCCGTTTTTGAAGATAACGCCCGCGCCCAGAAAGCTGATGCCGCTGATGACCTGCGCTGCGATGCGCGAGGAGTCGGCGCCGCGGCTGCCGTTGAACAGGCCGTCCGGACCGCTCAGGTCGGCAAAGCCGTATTTGGAGATGATCATCATCAGCGCGGCGGCGGCGCACACGATCACGTGCGTGCGGATGCCCGCCTCCTTGAAGCGCCTCGTGCGTTCAAAGCCGATGGCTGCGCCGAAAACGGCGGCCAGCAGGATGCGGAAGAAAAACTCCAGCGTCTGCAGCATGGAAAACTGACTGTTCAGATAGTTCCCAAGAGTCATAAAATCGTCCCTCCTTCAGGCTCTTTTCTTATTTTAAGTCATTTTTTCAGAAAGTCAACAGGAAAGCGCCTTTCGCGGAAAAGCGCCGGTCTTTTCCCTTTTTTCCCCGCATATACTGTGGCCGAAGGAGGGCGAGACATGAGAGTTTTGCGATCGGGCAGCACAGGCCCCGCGGTGCAGCTGCTGCAGCTGGCGCTCAATCGCGCCGGTTACGGGCCTCTGGCGACCGACGGCGTGTTCGGCGGCCTTACCCGCGATGCGCTCCGGCGTTTTCAGGCCGACCGCGGTCTCGCGGCCGACGGCGTCGCCGGGCCGCAGACCCACCGGCAGCTTCTGCCCTGGTATACCGGCTTTCTGGTTGTTCGCGTGCGCCGGGGCGACACGGTCTGGGGCATCGCGCAGCGCTGCGGCAGCAGTGAGGAGGCGATCGGCCTGGCTAATCCCGGGATCGTGCCGGAAAACCTGGCCGTCGGCAGCGAGCTGGTGGTGCCGCTGCCCTTCCCGGTAGTGCCCACGACGATCGATTGGTGCAGCGCGCTGACGGCCTACTGCGTGCGCGGGATCGCCGCGCGCTATCCCTTCGTCCGCGTCGGGGAGATCGGGAAGAGCGTGATGGGAAAGCCGCTCTGGTCTCTTTGCCTCGGCGGCGGGGAAAACCGGGTGCTGTATAACGCCTCACACCATGCCAACGAGTGGATCACAACGCCGCTGCTGCTGAAATTTGCCGAGGAGCTGGCCGCGGCCTTTGCGGCCGGGGAGATGCTGGCGGGCTATGCGGCGTCGGAGATCCTGGACTATGCGTCGCTGACGCTCGTGCCGGCGGTCAATCCCGACGGGATCGACCTTGTCACCGGAGAATTGCAGCGCGGCGAATACTATGAGAGCGCGCGGCGCATCGCCGCGGCGTATCCGCGCATCCCCTTCCCCTCGGGCTGGAAGGCCAATATCCGCGGGATCGACCCGAATCTGCAGTATCCGGCCGGCTGGGAGCAGGCCAGGGAGATCAAATTCGCCCAGGGCGTGCGCGGCCCCGCGCCCGCGGACTACGTGGGTCCGGCCCCGTTGACGGCGCCGGAGAGCCGCGCGATGTACGACTACACGCAGCGCCTTTCGCCAGATCTGGTGCTGGCCTATCACAGCCAGGGCCGGGTGATCTACTGGCAGTATCTCGATATCGAGCCGCCCGGCGCGCGGCGGATCGCCGAGCTTTTCGGCGCGGTGAGCGGCTATGAGGTGGCCGACGTCCCCTTTGCATCCGGCTTTGCCGGCTATAAGGACTGGTTTTTGCAGGATTATGACCGTCCGGGCTATACGATCGAGGTCGGCCGCGGCGTCAATCCGCTGCCGCTTTCCGATTTCGACGCGATCTACCGGGAGAACCTCGGCATCCTGACCCTGGCGGCGCTCGTTACCTGAGTTGACGGCGCAGCGGAATCGGATTATAATAGAGCAAACGATCCCGGAGGTGAGACAGATGAAAAAGCTCCTTTCGCTGCTGCTGGCTCTGTGCTGCCTGCTGAGTCTCTGCGCCTGCGGCGCCGGGGACGGCGGTGAGAATCAGGCGGGCGCGCCGTCGCGGCCACAGAACGGCGCCGCAGTTCCCGCCCAGAGCGGAACGGAGGCCTCCGCGGCGAATCCCTCCGGCAAGTATCAACGCGTGGCGATCACGGCGGACAACTGGACGGATTATTTTGAGCTGAAGGAGATCCCGCTCTACACGGTCTCGCAGGGCGAGGTGATCGCCCAGGTCTGCCAGTATTTCTGCGTGGTGCTGCGCGAGGAATACCTGCCCTATCTCAATCCGAACGGGAATTACCGGGTGGAATTCATCTTCCACTTCGACCTGTACATCGACACGATGGACATCAACACCAACGAGGGCGTCTACAGGCACACGGATGATCTGTTTTACGCCGTGGATACGACGAAGAGCGCGGTCTTTGACCGCTACGCCCTGCCCGGCTCCGCCTACGGCGAGGACGCGAGCCTCTACGGGGGCTTTTCCAACGCCTTCTTTACCGGCTACTGCACTCTCCATTCCGGGGATGAGCTGGGAGAGAACCGCGTCTGGTCCGGCTTTTACATCGATCTGAACCAGGTGACGCTGGAGAGCGTGTCCGGCGAGCTGGAGCTCGGCGGCTGACGAGTAACAAAAAAAGCTGCCTTTGCCATTGGCAAAGGCAGCTTTTTTCTTTTTCTGCTCAGAAATCGGCGTTGCCGGTGGTGCGGGGGTGCAGCTCCACGTCGCGGATGTTGCTGACGCCCGTGAGGTACATCACCATGCGCTCAA
>CAMNOV010000007.1 GCA_946547105.1 uncultured Clostridia bacterium
CGGTGAGGATGGCGATATCCTGCAGCATTTCCTTGCGGCGATCGCCGAAGCCGGGGGCCTTGACGCAGATGCAGGTGAAGGTGCCGCGCAGCTTGTTGAGAACGATGGTGGCCAGAGCCTCGCCCTCGACGTCCTCGGCGATGATGAGCAGCTTACGGCCGGCCTTGACGATCTGCTCCAGCAGGGGCAGGATCTCCTGGATGTTGGAGATCTTCTTGTCGGTAATGAGGATCAGCGCGTCGTCGATGACGGCTTCCATCTTATCGGTGTCGGTGACCATGTAGGGGGAGAGGTAGCCGCGGTCGAACTGCATGCCCTCGACCACGTCGCTGTAGGTCTCGGCGGTCTTGGACTCTTCGATGGTGATGACGCCGTTCTGGCTGACCTTCTCCATGGCCTCGGCGATCAGAGTGCCGATCACTTCGTCGCCGGAGGAGATGGTGCCGACGCGGGCGATATCCTTGGAGCCGGAGACGGGCACGGAAGCGGCCTTGACGGCCTCCACGGCGGCCTCGGCGGCCTTCTGGATGCCGCGGCGCATGGTCATGGGATTGGCGCCGGCGGCCAGGTTCTTCAGACCCTCGTTGATCATGGACTGGGCCAGCAGGGTGGCGGTGGTGGTGCCGTCGCCGGCCACGTCGTTGGTCTTGGTGGAAACTTCCTTGATCAGCTGCGCGCCCATATTCTCAAAAGCGTCCTCCAGCTCGATCTCCTTGGCGATGGTCACGCCGTCGTTGGTGATCAGCGGAGAGCCGAACTTCTTGTCCAGCACCACGTTGCGGCCCTTGGGGCCGAGGGTGATCTTCACGGTGTCGGCCAGCTGGTTGACGCCGCGCTCAATTGCTTTTCTTGCTTCTTCGCCGTAAATGATTTTCTTAGCCATGGTTTCTTGCCTCCTTATTCGATCACAGCCAGGATGTCGCTCTGGCGGACGATGGTGTACTCCACGTCCTCAAGCTTGATCTTGCTGCCGCTGTACTTGCCGACCAGAACGCTCTCGCCGGGCTTGACGATCATCTTGACCTCATTGCCGTCCACGATGCCGCCGGGGCCGACCTCGATGACCTCATAGATCTCGGGCTTTTCCTGCGCCGCGGAGGCCAGGAAAATGCCGGAAGAGGTGCGCTCTTCAGCGGCGTTCTGCTTCAGAACAACTCTGTCAGCCAAGGGTTTCAGCTTCATGATTCTATCCTCCAATTTTATAAAATACAAAAATCAGCATCGTTAGCACTCAAAACCTCTGAGTGCTAACGATGCATACTATACCACATTTTTCTTTTTTTTCAAGCCCTTCCGGTAAAAAACTGGGGAAAAGAATTTAAACTTTTTGTTACGCCGTTCAAGCTTTGGTTTCCGCGGGCTTTTTATCGTCGAAGAAGTGCAGCGTGGCGGGCACGATCAGCTTCATCGCGCCTGGCACGAGCTTCCAGCGGATGGTATCGGCCATCATGCCCTCGCCGTCGAGGTTGACGACGTCGGGCTTGTCCAGGCGGATATCGACCTCGGTGCCGTGCAGATGGGTGATGAACTTCGGCGATTCGTCGGAGCGGCCGGAGGAAAACTTGCCGATCTGAGCGGCCAGCTGGATGAGGTTGACCTTTTTGACCACGTAGATATCCAGGTCGCCGTCGTCCGGGCGGGCGTTCCGGCTGGGGTTGAAGCCGCCGCCGTAGTAGCGGCCGTTGCAGGCGCAGATCAGCGTCTGCATGCCGTTGATGCTGACGTCGCCGCAGCGGATGTGCATTTCGGAGGAGATGCCCTTGAAGACGTTGACGATCAGGCTGACGACGTAGCCGCCGATGCCGCCGGCGATGGGGATCTTGCTGTACTTGTGCACGCCGGTGCCGACGCGCGCGTCGATGCCGACCGAACAGATATTGTCGCACCAGCGGCCGTTGCAGTCGATGAGGTCGATCGGATGCTCCCAGCCGTCGAGCAGGGCCTCCAGATCGCGGAAGCAGTCTTTTTCCTCGCCGAACATCCGGCAGAAATCGTTGCCGGTGCCGGTGGGGAAGGGGGCGGCCGCCACGTTGGGCAGCAGCGCCGCGCCGTTGACGCACTCGTTGAAGGTGCCGTCGCCGCCGCAGGCATAGACCCGCAGATGATCGCAGAGCTCGGCCTCGGCGCGGATCTTGTCCGCCGCGTCCATCGGGGCCTTCGTTACGTAGATCTCATAGTCGTCGCTGCGCGTCCGGAACGCCGCCTCGACCTTCTGGCGCACGGCCTCGGTGCTGTCCTTGCCGCCGGCGACGGGATTGACGATAAACAGATGCTTCATGTCCGGTTCCCCCTGTTGAGATACATAAAGAGATCGCACTTGATCATGCCGTTGTAGAGCTTGCGCTTTTTGTCGGCCTGGCGGCCGAAGCAGCGCTCAAATTCGGTGTGCGAGGAGAGCAGATACAGCTGCCAGTTCTCGGCTTTGGCCCAGGCGGCGCCGAAGGCGCGGTAGAGCCGCTCGGCCTCCTCTTTCTCCATGATGCGCTCGCCGTAGGGCGGGTTGGTGACGATGACGCCGCGCTCGGTCTTCCGGTCGAAGTTCGTCGCGTCCGCGACCTCAAAGCGCACGCAGTCCAGCACGCCCGCGCGTTTGGCATTCTCCTCGGCCAGGGCGATGGCCTTCGGGTCGATGTCCGCGCCGAGGATGCGGTAATTGCCGTGGTATTCCCTGTCGCGCGCCGCCTCGCGCTCACGATCGAAGACCGCCCGGCCGATCACCGGCCAGTCCATCGCGCGGAAGCTGCGGTTGAGGCCGGGCGCGCGGTTTTTCGCGATCAGCGCGGCCTCGATGGGGATCGTGCCGCTGCCGCAGAAGGGGTCGCAGAAGTCGTCCCGCCCGCGGTAGCGCGAGAGGGTCACCATGGCGGCGGCCATCGTCTCCTTGAGGGGTGCTGCGTTGTGCGCCGGCCGGTAGCCGCGCTTGTGCAGCCCTTCGCCGGAGGTGTCGAGGCTCAGGGAGACCTGGTCCTTCATGATGGCAAACTGCACCTGATAGCAGGCGCCGGTCTCGGGGAACCACTCGATCCCGTAGACCGCTTTCAGCCGCTCGACGATGGCCTTCTTGATGATCTTCTGGCAGTCCGATACGGAAAAGAGCTTGGAATTGAGGCTGTAGCCCTTGACGGGAAAGGCCCCGTCGCGCGGGATGATCGTCTCCCAGGGCAGGGCGCGGGTGCCCTCGAAGAGCTCGTCGAAGCTCAGCGCCTGAAAGCGGCCCAGCTCCAGCAGCACGCGCTCGCCGATGCGCAGGTTGATGTTCGCGCGGGCGATCGCCTCCGCGCCGCCGCGGAAATTGACGCGCCCGTTTTCGGCGGCCACGTCCTGCAGCTCCAGCCGCCGCAGTTCGTCGGCGATCGGCCCCTCCAGACCCAGCAGGCAGGGGACGGACAGTGAATAGTTCA
This sequence comes from uncultured Clostridia bacterium, assembly GCA_946547105.1. GTDB lineage: Bacteria > Bacillota > Clostridia > Oscillospirales > Oscillospiraceae > Limivicinus. Next base: position 3,402 of record CAMNOV010000007.1, read on the forward strand.
TAAGCTTCTCCCAAATTTTTCTTTTGCTTATCTTACAACAAATTTTTGAAGATGTAAAGGCGATTGACGGGACGGGGGAAAAAACGTATAATATGCGGCAGAAGCCAAAACAAGGAGGATTTCTGATGAATCAGGTCGCCATCGTCACCGGCGGCAGCGGCGGCATCGGCCGCTGCACGGCGCAGGAGCTGCGCAAGTCCGGCTGCACGGTTTATGAATTTTCCCGGCGCGAAAAGCCCGCAAGAGGCGTCGTCCATCTGACGGCGGACATCACCGACGAGGAGCAGGTCCGCGCGGCCGTGGCGGAGGTCATCCGCCGCGAGGGCCGGATCGATATCCTGGTCAACAACGCCGGCTTCGGCATTTCCGGCGCGGCGGAGAGCACCGCATCCAAAGACTCCCACGCCCAGCTGGAGCTGAACCTCTTCGGCATGGATAACGTCACGCGCGCCGTGCTGCCGCATATGCGCGAGCAGCGCAGCGGCCGCATCGTCTGCATGAGCTCGATCGCGGGCATCCTGCCGATCCCGTTCCAGCTCTGGTACTCGGTGTCCAAGTCCGCCATCCTCTCCTACGTGCTGGCGCTGCAGAATGAGATCCGCCCCTACGGCATCTCTGTCTGCGCCATCATGCCCGGCGACATCGCCTCCGGCTTCACCGACGCGCGCGTCAAGTCCGACGCGCTCGACGGCGAATACGCCGGCCGCATCGCCCGGAGCGTTGCGGTGATGGAGCACGACGAGCGCACCGGCATGAAGCCCGAGGACGCGGGCCGCTTCGTCGCGAAGATCGCCCTGCGCAGGCGCAGCCGCCCGATGATCGCCATGGGCTTTGCCTACAAGGCCGCGGCCATGGCGGCCAAGCTTTTGCCCCGCCGCTTCTCCAACTGGCTGGTCGGTCTGATCTACGCCAGATAAGCCGTGCGCCGAAGCATCATCCTGCGCGGGCAGCGCGTGGAGTATGAGCTGGAGCGCAGGCGCGTCCGGCGCGTCAATCTCCGCATCCGGCCCGACGGCAGCATGCACGTCTCCGCGCCCCGGCTTACGCCGGCGCTCGCGGTGGACGCGCTGCTGATCTCCCGCCAGGACTGGATCCTGGAAAAGCTGCGCGAGGCCGCGCAGCACAGAGAAGCGGACGAAGACGCCGTCTGGCTCTGGGGCGAAAGGCTGAGCCTTCTCGTCAGGCAGGGCGGCAGGCACAGAGCCGCCGTCAGCGGCGATACGCTGGTCCTGACGCTCAAGGACCCGGAGGACGGGGAGGAGCGGCGCCGCGCGCTGGAGGCCTGGCAGAAGAAGCTCTGCACCGAGCGCGTCACGGCGCTCTGCCGGCAGTATTTCCCGTACTTTGAACGCCGCGGACTGGCCTTTCCTACGCTGAGCTTTCGCCGCATGCGCTCCCGCTGGGGCAGCTGCCGCCCGCAGAAGGGCGCGCTCACGTTCAACACGCGCCTCGTGGAGCTGCCGCCCGAATGCGCCGACTATGTGGTGGTGCACGAGCTGGCGCACTTCTGGCAGCCGAACCATTCCGCCGCCTTTTATGCCGAGGTCGCGCGCGTCCTGCCGGACTGGAAAGCCCGCCGGGACAGGATCCGCGCCTGGGAGACCACCCATCCACTGTAAAGGAACCTGTATCCATGAAACGCTTTGTTGCCGCGCTTGTCGCGCTGCTGCTGCTCGGCACGGCGGCTATGGGCTATTTTGACCTGCCCGGGCTGGAGCCTTTTCCCCGCGTCGCCTCGGCGGAGCCGCTGCCGGAGCCCACGCCCGAGCCGACCCCGGAGCCCACGCCCGAGCCGACCCCGGAACCGACGCCCGAGCCGACCCCGGAGCCCACGCCTGAGCCGACCCCGGAGCCGACGCCAGAACCGACCCCCGAACCGACGCCGGAGCCGATCGTCGTCGTCTCCGCAAACACGCGCTGTTACTACATCAAAATCAACGTCGAGGCCAACACGGTCACAGTCTATCGGCTGGACGCCGACGGTGAATTCAGCGTCCCGATCAAGGCCATGGTCTGCTCCACCGGGCCGGCCACGCCGACTTCGGGCCTGTATTTTCCCGGCTGGATCTCCGAATGGCGCGCGCTCTTCGGCGGCGTTTACGGCCATTATACGACCCACATCGTCGGCAACATCCTCTTCCATTCGGTGCCCTATACCGAGCCCTTCAACCCGGGAAGTCTGGAATACTGGGAGTTTGACAAGCTGGGCGAGAGCGCGTCGATGGGCTGCGTGCGTCTGCAGATCGCGGACGCGAAATGGATCTATGATAATCACGACGAGATCGCCGGCATCGAATTCTACAGCGACCCGGATCCCGGGCCGCTCGGCAAGCCGAGCGCGCCGCTGATCTCGGACAACGAGCGCTGCCGCGGCTGGGATCCCACCGATCCCGATCCGAACAATCCCTGGCTGACGGAGGAGATCCCCGAGCAGACCGCCGAGGAGATCCCCCTTGACGAGCCGGAAGAGATCGTCGTCATCGACGGACAGAACGAATAAAAACAGCATCCCGGATCCATTCGATCCGGGATGCTGTTTTTTCTTTTCTCTTATGCCAGCCCGAGCGATTCGGCAAAGCGGCGGAAGGCGGCCTGGCCCTGCGCGTCGCGCTTGAAGACGCCGGCATCCTCCAGCACCTGCTGGAACACGAGGCCGACCTCGTCCTCCAGGATCTGCCGGACGTTCTGCGCCGTGAACGTATGGCGCGTTTTCAGCTCGTCCACCCAGTCGGCGTGCTTTTCGAGCATCTCGTCGGCGCGCAGGTCGCTGCCGTCGAGGATCGCGCGGCTGAGCGCCTCCAGCTCCGTTTTCAGACGGGAGGGGAGCACGGCCAGCCCCATGACCTCGATCAGGCCGATGTTCTCCTTCTTGATGTGGTGGAGTTTGGCGTGCGGATGGAAGAGACCCAGCGGATGCTCGTCGGTGGTGAGGTTGTTGCGCAGCACCAGATCCAGCTCGTAGTCCTCGCCGCGGCGGCGGGCGATGGGCGTGATGGTGTTGTGCGGCGTGCCGTCCGTTTCGGCGAAAACGCTCACGCTCTCGTCGCTGTAGCCGCGCCAGGCGTCCAGGATGCGCTCGGCCAGCTCCGCCAGACGCTCGCGGTCCGCCCCGGTGATGCGGATCACCGACATCGGCCAGCGCACGATACCGGCGCGGATCTCTTCAAAGCCCGCAAAGCGCAGCGGTGTTTCCACCGGCGCCTTGGCCATGGCGAACTCGTAGTGACCGCCCTGGAAGTGGTCGTGGCTCAGGATCGAGCCGCCCACGATCGGCAGATCGGCGTTGGAGCCGAGGAAATAGTGCGGGAAGAGCGTGACGAAGTCCAGCAGGCGGCGGAAGCTGCCCGCGTCGATCTTCATCGGGGTGTGCTGCTTGTTGAAGACGATGCAGTGCTCATTATAGTAGACGTAGGGGGAGTACTGCAGGTACCATTCCGCCCCGTCGAGGCGCAGCGGGATCAGGCGCAGATTCTGCCGCGCCGGATGGTTCATGCGCCCGGCATAGCCCTCGTTGGTCTCGCACAGCTGGCACTGTGGGTAGGCGCTCTGCGGCGCCAGGCGCGCGGCCGCGATGGCGCGGGGATCCTTTTCTGGCTTGGAGAGGTTGATGGTGATGTCGAGCGGGCCGTAGGCGCCCTCGTAGACCCATTTCTGATCCTTGCGGATGCGGTCGCGGCGGATGTAGTTGGTGTCCATGCTGAAGCGGTAATACCAATTGGTCGCCGTCTCGGGGCTCATGTCGTAGAGCGCGGCGAAGCCGGCGCGCACCTCGTGCGGAAAGGGCGTCAGCACGCCCATGAGTTTGGTGTCAAACAGATCGCGGGCGACCGTGTTGTCGTCGATCAGGCCGCGGCGGCAGGCGTCGTCGCACAGCGCCTCCAGGATCTCGGGCAGCTCGGCCTCGATATAGCCCTCGTCCTCGGCCTCGTCCAGGCCCATGACCTCCAGCAGACGGTTGAAGCAGAAGACCCGGTCCTCCTTCAGGATCAGGCCGGCGTTGACGGCGTAGTCCAGCAGCGCGTCCAGATAAGCTCTCATACGGTGTCCTCCCAAAAATTGATCGATTCAAAGGTAACACATCCCGCGGCACTTGTCAATTTTCATAAAATCAGGAAATCGGCGCATCCTATGGACAGGAAAGACAGGTGACAGACATGACGAACGAAGAATACAAAAAATATACCGAGCGGCACGCGCCGCGCTCCCCGGTGGGCAAGCACCTGCCGTGGGCTTTTCTGATCGGCGGGCTGATCTGCTGCCTGGGGCAGCTTCTGATGAATCTCTATCTCTCGCTCGGCCTGGACGAAGAGAGCGCTGCGGCGGCGGAGTCGATTTCGCTGGTCTTCCTCGGCGCGCTGCTGACCGGCCTCGGTCTGTATGACAGCATCGCCAGGCACGCCGGGGCAGGCACGCTGGTGCCGATCACCGGCTTTGCCAATTCCGTCGTCGCGCCGGCGCTGGAATTCAAGACCGAGGGCTTTATCACCGGCACGGCGGTCAAGATGTTCTCCATCGCAGGGCCGGTCATCGTCTTCGGCATCTCGGCCAGCGTCGTCTACGGGCTGATCCTCTGCCTCATCGGATAAAAAGGCGGTCGGACCGAAGCTTACACCGCTGAAACGACAGCTGTTTTGGCTTCCCCTGGAGGGGAAGCTGTCACGGCGCGCCCACCGCAAGCGCCGTGACTGATGAGGTGGAAATCAAAACGTCTTTGCGCAAAAGCAAAAAAGCAGACCTGAATTTCAGGCCTGCTTTTTCGTTCAGCCGTTGAGCTTTGTGCCGCAGTAGACGCAGAAGCTGCTTCCCTCGGGCGCTTCCTTGCCGCAGCCGGGGCAGCAGCGGGGCTTGGCCGCCACGGCGGCGAGCTGCGCGCCGCAGCTCGGGCAGAAGGCCGACTGGGCCGGTACCTCGGTGCCGCACTTGGGGCATTTGGTGATGCCCTTGAGCTGCTTGATCGTCTCCTCGGCCTCCTCAATGCCCTTCAGCAGCTCGCGGATCTGGGCCATCAGCTCGGGAAACTCGGTGCTTTCTTCTTCGTGGTGCGCCTGGTAATAGCCCTTGCCCAGCTCAAAGCAGCGCTGGGAGATGCCCTTGCGGTTTTCGGCGATGAGATTGTTCAGGCGGTTGATCTCACCCATGTTTTTCGTCTGCTGGCTGACGCTCTGTCCGGCGTCGGAGAGCTTTTTGCTCAGGTTGTCAAAGAATGCCATGTCGTTTCTCCTTTCCTTGGCTCAGTCCGGCGCTCAGGCCGGCTCGTAGGAGCGGCTGATCTCGTTGCCCTCGGCGTTGAATTCCACGTCGTCCATCAGCGTGGGGTCGACGCGGCTGCGGCGCTTGATGACCATGCCCTCGCCCTGGTTGTTGAATACATAGATGTAGTAGCCGGGATACAGGGGATCCGGCTTGCGGAACAGGCCGCTTTCGTTGAGGCGGCAGAATTTCGACCGCCCCTCGGCCGTGTCGAGCAGATCGCCCTTTCCGGTGTAATACAGCTCGTCCTTGGCGGCCTTCTTTTTAAAGGCCTCCCAGTCCTCGTCGCTGACCTTGTTGACGTCATTCGGCTGGATCATGGTTTTCGCCCTCCTTTTTCTGTTCCGCCGCTTCGGGCAGGATGCTCTCTTCTCTTGCGCGCAGACCGGCCACCGCCGAGATCGGCAGGCTGAAGCAGATGGCGCCGGCCTTGGTGCCAGGCCCGGTCTGTTCGCTGATGGCCTTCATAATGGCCGCCTTCTCGTCGCTGTAGGCGACGATATAGATCATGTCTTTTTCATCGGCGATGTTGACCCCAAAGAAGCTGCGGTCGCGCGAAGCGCCGGTCCCCTTGGCGTGCAGCACGGTGCCGCCGGTCGCTCCGGCCGAGCGGGCCGCGTCCATCACGTCGTCGGCATAGCCTTCGTTGAGGATGACGATGATCAGCTCGTGGGAGAAATTCATGTCGGGTCGACCTCCTGTCATGGGATTGTCGGTCAGATACTGCAGCGTGCGCCCGCCGGCGACGCTTTTGAGCGGCACGGCCATCATGATGCCGTTGCCGGGGATGTCGATCATCAGCTGGCGGCGCGCCGCCAGAAAGATCGCCTTGAGCTGCTGCGGCCCGGCCACACCCGAGACGATGCTCTTTTCGGTCTCGCCCAGACCGAGCACCGACAGCTGTTCGGCCCTCGCCGTACCGCGGGCGAGCTTGGTCATGGTCATGGTCAGACCCGCTTCATGGAACAGCGCCGCCATTTTCGCGCTGCGGTCGCGGTCGGTGACGGCAATGATATAGTACAGGATCATCTCAGGCCACCTCCCACAGCTCAATGATATCGCTGTCGCCGTAGTCGGCCGGGCTGGGCGCGGCGCGGCGGCGGGATTTGATCACGGACACCGCGCCCATCGTCTGCACGGTGATGAGCGGCATCATGGCCACCAGGGCGACCAGACCGAAGGCGTCGGTCATCACGGGATGGCCCAGCGCCGTGCAGGCGCCCACGGCCAGCGGCAGCATGAAGGCCGCCGTCAGCGGGCCGGAGGCCACGCCGCCGGAGTCGAAGGCGATGGCGGTGAAGGTGGGCGGCACAAAGAAGCTCAGCAGCAGGGCCAGCCCGTAGCCCGGGATCAGCAGCGCCATCAGCGGCAGGCCCGTGATCACGCGCAGCATGCTCAGTCCCATGGCCGCCGCCACGGCGATCGAAAGGCTCAGCCCCATGGCCCTGGCGGAGATCGCGCCGGCGGAGAGCTCCTCCACCTGACGGTTGAGAACATGGACGGCGGGCTCGGCGTTGATGATGAACCAGCCCATCAGCGAGGCCAGCGGCACGAGCAGCCAGATCAGCCGCCCTTCGGTCAGCACGGCGCCCAGCTCATAGCCGAGCGGCGCAAAGCCGGCGTTGACGCCGGTGAGAAACAGCACCAGGCCCACGTAGGTATAGGCGATGCCGACGAGGATGCGCATCAGAGGCTTTTTCCGCATGCGAAGGGAAATGACCTGAAAGAGCATGAAAAAGCCGAAGATCGGCAGCAGCGCGACGGCGACTTCCTTCAGATATTCCGGCAGATGGGCCAGATAACCGCGGCCGAGCGCGGTGGTCGTCGCGTAGTGCTCCACCACGGTCTCCGCCGAGGCGGCCGCGTCCGGCCGATAAATCGCGCTGAGCAGCATGACGGACAGGATCGGGCCGACCGAGCACAGCGCGACCAGACCGAAGCTGTCCTCCTTGGCCTTTTCGTCGCTGCGGATGGAGGTCACGCCGACGCCGAGCGCCATGATGAAGGGCACGGTCATCGGCCCGGTGGTCACGCCGCCGGCGTCAAAGGCGACCGACAACAGCGCGCCGTCGGTCAGCGCGGCGCCGAGGAAGACCAGGCCGTAGAGAATGATCAGCAGCAGGCGCAGCGAAAAGCCGAAGAGCGCGCGCAGCATGCACAGCGCGAGAAACAGCCCCACGCCCACCGAGACGGTGAACACCAGCACCGTTTTTTCAATGGCGGGCACGTTGCCGGCCAGCACCTGCAGGTCGGGCTCGGCCATGGTGATGGCGGCGCCCAGCAGAAAGCTCAGCGCCAGGATCAGCCACAGCTTTTTGGAGCGGGTCATGGCGGAGCCGATGGCGCCGCCGATGCGGGACATCGCCATGTCGGCGCCGAGACCGAACAGCCCCATCCCGATGACGGAAAACAGCGCGCCGATGACGAAGGAGAGCATCAGTCCGGTGTTTACCGGCACCAGCAGCAGACAGGCGACAAAAACGATGCCCACGATGGGAAGCACGGAGGCGGAGGCCTCTCTGAATTTGTCGGTCAGCAATTGTTTCTGGATCACAACGTCTCTCCTTCCCGTCAGGCTGCTTCCAGTATAGCAGAAAACCCGCCCTTTGAACAGGGCGGGTTAGTTAAGATCCGGAAAAAATTATTCGTTGAGGAACAGCACGCCCAGGGTCTTCGGGCCGCAGTGGGATGACACGGTGCAGCCGGCGCGGGTGTGGTGGATCTCCTTCACGTCGACGAGGCTGCGGATATGCGCCTCCAGATCGGCGATCACGGCGGGGTCGATCTCGCCGGACTCGGTGAGGAAGACGTGCCCGGGACGGACGGATTTGCCGGCCAGGCGCTCGGTGATGTACTGCTTGTAAACGGCGTTGATGCCGCCGCGGTATTTCTTGTATACGCCCAGCTTGCCGTCGGCCATTTCCAGCGCGGGCTTGAGGTGCAGGAGATTGGCACCCAGCGCGGCCACGCCGGAGCAGCGCCCACCCTTCCACATGAATTCCAGCGTGTCGAGCACGAAGCTGGTGTCCACCTTGTCGGTCAGGCTGCGCAGATGCTCGGCGATATCGGCGGCCGCCATGCCGCGCGCGGCGCACTCCGCGCCCTCGATGCACAGAAGTCCCACGCCGGTGGAGAGCATGCGGCTGTCCACGGTGTAAACGCCCTCCAGCTCCTGGGAGGCGATGAAGGCGGCGTTATACGTGGCGGACAGCTCCGCGCTGATGTCCAGGTGGACGATCTCATAGCCCTGCTCGGTCAGCGAGCCGAAGAAATCCAGAAAATTCTGGACGGAGGGCGCGGCGGTCTTGGGCAGGGTGCCGTCGCTGTGATACCGGGCGTACATATCGTCCGGGGTAAAGTCGATGCCGTCGCGGTAGCTGTCGTCCCCGAGAAGGATCGTCAGGGGAAGGATGCGGATCTGATAGCGCTCGAGAAGCTCGGGCGAGAGATCGCAGGTGCTGTCTGCGGTGATGATGACCGGTTTGCTCATAGGATAATCAGCTCGCTTTCTAAAAACTGCTAAAAATTACTATATCATAGCTATGGATTTTATGCAATGGAAATTTGCCGCCGGCGGAAAATGCGGCGGCGAATGGTAAAAGTCTTGCATTTTATGCATTTTTGCCCCATAATAAAGCCATAAAATGAGGAGGAGAGTGTGAGTATGAGTCAAAATCCGTTTTTCCCGGAGGTCAACAACCGCTTCGGCTTCGGCTGCATGCGCCTGCCGATGATCGGCGACGAGGTGGACGTCGAGCAATTCAAGCAGATGGTCGACCGCTTCCTCGAGTGCGGCTTCAATTACTTTGACACCGCCCACGGCTACATCCGGGGCAAGAGCGAGCTTGCCCTGCGCGAGGGCCTGACCAGCCGTTATCCGCGCGAGCGCTACATCCTGACCGACAAGCTGACCGAGAATTACTTTGAGAAGGAAGAGGACGTCGTTCCGCTTTTCGAAAGCCAGCTGGAAGCCTGCGGGGTCGAATACTTCGACTTTTACCTGATGCACGCGCAGAGCTCCCGGAACTTTGAAAAGTTCAAGCGCTGCCGCGCTTACGAGACGGCCTTTGAACTGAAAAAACAGGGGAAGGTGCGCCACGTCGGCATCTCCTTCCACGATACGCCGGAAACGCTCGACAAGATCCTGACGACCTATCCCGAGGTCGAGGTGGTGCAGATCCAGTTCAACTATGCCGACTACGAGGACCCCGCCGTGCAGAGCCGCGCCGTCTATGAAATGGCCCGCAGGCACGGCAAGCCCGTCATCGTCATGGAGCCTGTCAAGGGCGGCAGCCTCGTCAATCTCCCGGACGAGGCCAAGGCCGTCTATGACGCGCTGGGTAACAAGAGCTACGCCAGCTACGCCATCCGCTTCGCCGAGGGCTTCGACGGCATGTTTATGGTGCTCTCCGGCATGAGCGACATGGCACAGATGGAGGACAACCTGAACACCATGTCTCCCTTCATGCCGCTGAGCGAGGAGGAGATGGACGCGGTGCGCAAGGTCAACGCCATCTTCCACGGCCGCCACCTGATCCCCTGCACCGCCTGCCGCTACTGCGTGGACGGCTGCCCGAAGAAGATCCTGATCCCGGACGTCTTTGCCTGCTACAATAACCTCGGCCTCTACCACGACTGGAACGCCAGATTCTACTATGAGGACGTCTGCACCTCCCGCAACGGTAAAGCCAGCGACTGTATCCGCTGCGGCCAGTGCGAGCGCGTCTGCCCCCAGCATCTGCCCATCCGTCAGCTCCTGCAGGACGTGGCGAAGGAATTGGAAAAGTAAGGATCAATACAAAAGCCCGTCAAACTTTAAAAAAGTTCGACGGGCTTTTTTGCTGACGAATTCAGCCTGCTGCGGAAAACAGGGCGTCAAGCTTCTCCTGCGGCGCGTCCGTCCAGGGCCAGCGCGTGCCATCCGTGCCGCCGATATCGTCCATCAACGCTTCGCCGTCCTCGCCGCGCAGCCTTTCAACCGCGGCGCCGACCGCGCTCATCTGCATGGCAAACTCGGTCTGCTCGCGTTTTATCATTGGTGCGAGAAAATCCTCAACGGAAGCACGGATCTGTTCCCCGTCCATTGGAGTCTGCACCGACCAGTCCAGCAGCAGCACCGCAAGCTGTGCGGCGGTCAGAGAGCTGCCTGCGGTGCCGGGGTGCATCCGGTCGCGGATCTCGCCAAGGATCTGCGTGAGCTCCGGCTCGTCGTCGGCGGCAGGCGTCTCGACCGGGGCGGGGGAGGGCGTCTCCACAGCAGCGGTCGCCTCAGGAGCGGCGGTCACCGCGGCGGGCGCGGCAGCTCCGCAGCCGCAGAGGCAGAACAGACTCAAAACTAAAACCAAAGCAAAAAAGCGTTTCATTGTTGACATGACCTTTCTGATTCCTTTCATTACGATAAATTCAAGAGGAGCATCCGGAGGGGATGCTCCATCGTTTTTGGCGGGGCTTTGCCTCGGCAAAAACACCCTGAGGCGAGCATCGCGAGCCCTCGCGCCGACCAAGCGCGGCTTGCCTCTCGCAAGATGCGCGCGATGAGCGCGAGTACCTCGATTGTGAAACGCAGTTTCACAATCGAATTAGTTCCAGCCTGAGGCGCTCTGCGCCAGCAGCTTTTCCACGCGCTCGCGCAGGGCAGCGTTCTCCGGGAATACAAGCTTCGGATCGGCCTCCAGCAGGAGCTTCGCTTCCTTTTGCGCCTCCTGCATTACGTTCACGTCCGCACCGAGATCGGCCACGTGCATCTCCGGCAGGCCGTGCTGCCGCGAGCCGAAGAAATCGCCCGGCCCGCGCAGCCGCAGATCCTCTTCGGAGATTTTGAAGCCGTCGTTCGTCCTGCACATGATGCCGAGCCGCGCCTTCGTCTCCTCGCTGTCATTGTCGGACACGAGGATGCACCAGCTCTTGTGCTGCCCGCGCCCGACGCGGCCGCGCAGCTGATGCAGCTGGCTCAGACCGAAGCGCTCGGCGTTTTCCACCACCATCAATGCGGCGTTCGGCACGTCCACGCCGACCTCGATCACGGTCGTGGACACCAGGATGTCCGCCTCACCCGCGGCGAAGGCGCGCATCACGGCGTCTTTGTCCTTCGGCTTCATTTTGCCGTGCACGCAGGCCACGCGCAGATCGGGAAACTCTTTTCGCAGCGCGGCGGCGTGCTCCTCGGCGGACTTGAGCGGCACGGGCAGTTCTTCGTTTTCCTCCACCATCGGGCAGACGACGAAGACCTGCCGCCCCTCGCAGACGAGCTTCCGGATAAAGCCGTTGAGCCGCGCGCGGTAGCTCTCGTCTACGGCGAAGGTGTCCACCTTCTGCCGCCCGGGCGGCAGCTCGTCGATCACCGATACGTCCAGGTCGCCGTAGAGGATCAGCGCGAGTGTGCGCGGGATGGGCGTAGCGGACATGACCAGCACGTGCGGCCGCGTCCCCTTGCCGATCAGCGCCGCGCGCTGGCCCACGCCGAAGCGGTGCTGCTCGTCGGTAACGACGAGACCGAGCCTTGAATACTCCACGTCGTCGCTGAACAGGGCGTGCGTGCCGATGATGAGGTCGAGCTCGCCGTTTTTCAGCGCCGCTTTCACCTGCCGTTTTTCTTTGGCGCCCATCGCACCCGTGAGCTTGCCGATGCGCAGCCCCAGCGGCTCCAGAAAGCCGGAGAGCGTGGCAAAATGCTGGTCGGCCAGGATCTCCGTCGGCGCCATGAAGGCGCTGGTATAGCCGCCGCGGTGGGCGTACCAGATCAGCGCTGCGGCGACCAGCGTTTTGCCGCTGCCCACGTCACCCTGCACCAGCCTGCTCATCGCCTTGCCGCTTTGCATGTCGGCCATGGCCTCGCTGACCGCACGCCGCTGCGCCCCGGTGGGCGTGAAGGGGAGCGTGCGGAAGAAGTCCTCCGGGTCGACCGCCGGCAGACGGAGGCCGTCGCCGCTGACGCGCTGACGGCGTACGTCGCTCAGCGCGCAGGAGAGGACGAACAGTTCCTCAAAGATCAGCCGCCGCCGCGCCAGCTCCAGCGTGCCGAAGTCGGCGGGGAAGTGGATGTTTTCATAGGCGTAGCGCGCCTGCACCAGCTTCTGCCGCTGCCGCACCGCCTCGGGCAGCGCCTCCGGCAGCTGCTCGCCGCAGGCGTCCAGCCCCTGGCGCACGGCCTGCAGGATCGTGCGCTGGTTGAGTCCCGCCGTCATGCGGTAGATCGGCATGATGCGCCCGGTGACGCCTTTGCCGCTGCCCTCGTGCTCATAGGCGGGATTGGCCATACTGCGCCGCGCACCCTTGCACTCGATGCGTCCGTAGAAGCAGACCAGGTCGCCGCGGTTCAGATTATCTTTTACATAATTTTGATTAAAATATGTTATGTCAACTGATCCGCTCTCGTCCACAGCCCGGAACTTGACCAGCTCCATGCCGCGTCGGATGCGCATCAGCCGCGGGGTATCCGCCACGAGCGCACGGATGCAAACGGTCTCGCCGTCCATGGTTTCGGCGATCAGGCGGAACTGCGTGCGGTCCTCGTATCTGCGGGGGAAAAAGGAAACAAGGTCATAGAGAGAAAAGACGCCCAGCTTGTTCAGCGCGAGCGCCTTTTTTTCTCCTATGCCCTTGATGTATCGTACGTCGGTATTCAGATCGGCCATTGGTATTTACTCGGAAAATCTCAGGGTGTAATTCTGGTTTTCAAGGCTGAATTCCTCGATCAGCCCGCTGGTGCAGACGACCTCGTTGTCCTTGGTGACAAGGATCATCTCAAAGTCTCTGCCGTAGGTGCGCCAGTAGCGCAGGGCGTTGGTCTCGCCCAGGACGAACATGGCGGTGGACAGGGCGTCGGCCATGGCGCCGTCTTCGCAGATCACCGTGGCGGAGACGAGGGAGTTTTCGGCGGGACGGCCGGTGCGCGGGTCGATGATGTGGTGATAAAACTTGCCGGTGCGCGGGTCGATGAAATTGCGCTGATAGCTGCCGCTGGTGACGACGGCGATCTCGCCCGCGGTGAGGATGCCCAGATAGTTGTCCGGGCTGTTGGGATCGGCGATGCCGATGCGCCACTTGCTGCCGTCCGGCTTGAGGCCGAGGGTCTGGATGTTGCCGCCGAGGGAAATGATGCCGCTGGTCACGCCGGCGTTGCGCATGGCGTCGATGACGTAGGCGGAGGTGCAGCCCTTGGCGACGGCGCCGAAGCTGATCTCGCAGGTATCCGGCATGCTGACCTCATAGCTGCCCGAGCTGGGGAAGCTGCTGAGGATGACCTGATCGAACTGCAGGCGGGAGCGCAAGGCGGAGATCTCCAGGTCGTTCGGGACGTAATAGCTGCCGTCCACAAAGCCCCAGAGCTTGACCAGGGGATAGACGGACAGGTCCAGGGAATTGATGCCCAGTTTGTTGCTCTGCTGATAGACGGTCTGCGCGGTCTGGATCATGCGGGCCACCTGCCCGGGGACGGCGACGGAGGCGGCGTGCGCGTGGTTCATCGTATAGACGATGCTGGTGGGCAGCTCCGGATCGAGCATCGCGTCCATCGCGAGGATCACGCCCTCGCCGGCGGTCAGGCCGGCCTCGGCCTTCGGTCCGTAGGCGGTCAGCGTCATGACGGTGTCCATGGCGTAGACCTCGCGGTGGGATTCGGTGCTTTCTCCGCAGGCGGCCAGCGACAGCGCCGTGAGCAGGCAGAGGAGCAGCGCGCAGAGCCTGAGCATATGTTGACGTTTCATAGGATCTTCCTTTATGTCGCAAGATTGTGTCAAAAGCTGTTGTTCCATCATTATATCACACGAAAACAAAATTGAAAACAGCTATTTACTTTGCCGGGAAATTTTGTTATAATACACCCCGCCGCCAAGGCATACGCGGCTGTAGCTCAGCTGGATAGAGTGCCAGACTCCGACTCTGGAGGTCGTGGGTTCGAATCCCGTCAGCCGTACCAAAAAACGACGTGTTTTGACACGTCGTTTTTTGGTACGCGCATTTGCTAAAAAGCAAATGCGTCCGCGCGGCGGGGTTATTGTACGTGAAAGACACCCCGCCTGGGTTTCTTTCACAATATCTTCCTTCCCGAAATATGAAGTCTTGGCTTCTTTATGGATTCGAACCCGAGGTGGCCTGCGCCGCAGCGCAGGTCGAATCCCGTCAGCGACCCCGGCCCGCCCGCAGGCGGGGAATCCCGTCAGCCGATAAAACGCCCTCGTCTGCTGGGATGGATTATACGGCACGGTTTTGTAAAAATATAAATTATAATTGGAGACACCGACGATGACAGAGAAAGAAAAAATGCTCTCAGGCCAGCTTTATGATCCGACCGATCCCGAGCTCGTAGCGCTGCGGGAAAAGGCGCACATCCTCAGCAAACAGTATAACGACACCGTGGAGACGCAGGAGGACGAGCGCGACGAGATCATGCGCGAGCTGCTGCCCGGTCTGGGAGAGAACGCCTATCTGCAGGGGCCGGTGCAGTTCGACTACGGCTGCTTCACCAGCTTCGGGGAAAACAGCTATGTGAATTTTAACTTCACCTGCCTGGACTGCGCGCCCGTGACGATCGGGGCGAACGTCTTCATGGGGCCGAACGTGTCGCTGCTGACGCCGGTGCACCCGCTGCGCTGGCAGGACCGCAACCTCTATGTCAAGCCCGACGGGAGCATGACGGACAAGGAATACGCCAAACCCATCACCATCGGGGACAACTGCTGGCTCGCGGGGAACGTGACCGTCTGCGGCGGCGTGACCATCGGCGCGGGCAGCGTGATCGGCGCAGGCAGCGTTGTCACGCGCGATATTCCCGCAGGCGTCATTGCGGCCGGCGTCCCGTGCCGCGTGATCCGCGAGATCACGGACGAGGACCGCATGGAATAAGACAATATAGAATGTAAGGAGCAGGCAGCCGGACCGGCTGCCTGCTCCTTTTTTTGCCATGTTTCGGCAGGCGGAAAGCCCGCGTTCGACAGCCCGGCTATGCTCTGTGCATAAAAAGAAGCGGGGCTTCTTGTGCAAACAACCAAAAAGATCGTTAAGAAAGTGGCAGGACTTGACATGGTTTTGTGCATATTATATAGTTGTATTACAAGCTTACAAGCTAACAAGCTGCAGGAGGATCTCTTATGAACGTACTGATGATCGGCACCGGCGATATCGCCTATTCCCACGGCCGCGCGGTGGTCAAGCTTGGCGGAAAGGTCTTCGCCTGCTATGACGTGAACGAGGCGGGGATGAAGCGCTATCAGGCGGAATTCGGCAGCGAGATGCTGCGCTACGAGCAGCTGGAGGACTATATCCCCAGCGCCGATTACGTGGTGCTCTGCACGCCGCCCACCAAGCGCCTGGACTATGTGGAAATGGTCCTGAAGCATCACATCCCGCTCTACATGGAGAAACCCATCGCCACCAATCTTGAGGACGCCCGGAAAATCAAGGAAATGGAGCAGAAGTACGACGGAACGATCATCGTCGGCTTTGCCCACCGCTATCGCCCCGCCTTCCAGAAGATGGTCGAGCTGGTGCGCTCCGGCGCGCTCGGCGATCCGGTCAACGTGTTTGACAACCGCGTCGGTCCCGGCTACGGCTTCCGCGGCACCTGGTTCGCGCCCTCCTGGCGCACCGACCCGCGCTTTGCCTGCGGCTTCACCATCGAGTCCATTTCCCACGAGTGGAACCTGCTGACCGCGCTCTGCGGCGAATTCGAGACTCTCAGCGCCAACGTCTGGTGCACGATCGACACGCTCCCGACCTATGACACCAACTTCTCCGCCACGATGAAGATCAAAAAGGGCGGCGTTGCCACCATCAACGCCAGCTGGAGCAGCGATCTTGGCGGCAACTTCAAGGGCTACATCGGCACCAAGGGCACGGCTTTCCTCCGCGGACGCGACATGTTCGAGTTCGAGGAACTGACCTACAAGACTGCCGACATGGCCGAGCCCGTCACCATCCATTACAACGATTCCTACAAGCACAACCAGGACGGCGTGATCTTCCCAATCCACCAGCATTTCCAGGACTGCCTGAAAAACGGCACGCCGATCTGCACGCCGCTGGACGAGGGCATCAAGGTCCTCAAGCTTTCCACGCTCGCGCTGGAATCCTCCCGTGAACACAAGGAAATCATTTTGGACGAAAGGATGTGACTCCACCCATGGATCAGAAGGAACTCACCGCGCTGAAAAACAAGGCGACCGAGCTGCGCATCCGTGTGATCGACATGATCTGGAAGGCGCGCAGCGGTCATCCCGGCGGCTCGCTGTCCGTGGCGGACTTCATGGCCGCCTGCTATTTCCGCTATATGAACGTGCGGCCCGAGGAGCCCCGCTGGCCCGACCGCGACCGCTTCGTGCTGTCGAAAGGCCACGTCTGTCCGGCACAGTATGCGGCGCTGGCGATGAGAGGCTTCTTCCCGATGGAGGTGCTCGACACGCTGCGCAAGGAGGGCTCTCCGCTGCAGGGCCACCCCAGCATGACCAAGTGCCCCGGCATCGATATCTCCACCGGCTCGCTGGGCCAGGGTCTGGCCTGCGGCGTCGGTATGGCGCTGGCCGCCAAGCTCGACCGCAAGGACTACCGCGTTTTCTGTGCCGTCGGCGACGGCGAGTGCAACGAGGGCGAGATCTGGGAGGCCTGCGGCACCGCGCACAAGTACAAGCTGGATAACCTCGTGGTCTTCGTGGACTGGAACAATCTCCAGCTCGACGGCACCTGCGAGGAGATCATGCCCCCCATCAGCCTGGCCAGAAAGTTCGAGGCCTTCGGCTTCGAGGTCTATGAGTGCGACGGCAACGACATGGAAGCGCTCTGCGAGGTCATGGACAAGGCCCTGGCCGCCAAGAACGGCCTGCCCAAGTGCATCGTGGGCAAGACCGTCAAGGGCAAGGGCGTGAGCTACATGGAAAACGTCTGCTCCTGGCACGGCACCGCGCCCAACGACGAGCAGCACGCGCAGGCGATCGAAGAGCTGAACGCGCTTTATATCAAAGAGGAGGCCTGAGCATGGAGACGAAAAAAATCGCGACCCGCGACGGCTTCGGCGAAGCCATCGTAGAGCTGGGCAAAGAAAACAGGGACATCCTTGTCGTCGATATCGACATCGGCAAGAGCTGCAAGACCGGCACCTTCCGCAAGGAACTGCCGGAGCAGTACCTGAACGTGGGCATCGCCGAGCAGAACGGCGCCGGCGTGGCCGCGGGCCTTGCCACCTGCGGCAAGATCCCCTTCGTGGTCACCTACGCCGCCTTCGGCTCCATGCGCATCTGCGAGATGATCCGCCAGGAGATCTGCTATCCGCATCTGAACGTAAAGATCGCCTGCTCCCACGGCGGCGTGACGCCCGCCAACGACGGCGCGAGCCACCAGGCCATCGAGGACATGGGCATCATGCGCACGCTGCCCAACATGACCGTCATCATGCCGGCGGACTACTATGCCGCCAAGGCGCTCGTCAAGGCGGCCGCCGCCTTCGACGGCCCCATGTACCTGCGCTTCACCCGCGATGCGATCCCGGTGATCTATGACGAGAACGAGACCTTTGAGATCGGCAAGGCCAAGAAGCTGCGCGAAGGGAAGGACGTCGCCCTCATCGCCAACGGCGACACCGTCCGTCTTGCGATCGAGGCCGCCGGGCTGCTCGCCGAAAAGGGGATCGAAGCGCGCGTGCTGGACATGCACACCATCAAGCCCCTGGACGAGCAGGCCGTGAACGCCTGCGTCGACGAGATTGGCCGAATCATCACGGTCGAGGATCACAACATCCTCAACGGTCTCGGCAGCGCCGTGGCGGAAGTCATCGCCGAGCGCGGCAAGGGCAAGCTCAAGCGCATCGGCATTCAGGACCAGTTCGGCCAGTCCGCGCCCTATGAGCGCCTGCTTGCCATGAACGGCATCACCGTGGAAAACATCGTCGCCCAGGCGGAAGCCCTGATGAAGTGAGATCCCGGCCAGACCGGATAAAAAATAAGGAGGAGAAAAATGAAAAAACTCGTCGCCCTGCTGCTTGCGCTCGTGATGGTTTTCGCTCTCTGCGCCTGCGGCAACAATGCCACCAGCAACGACAATCAGACCTACACCATCAGCATCGGACACAGCGACACCACCCAGAACCTGATCCACATCTCCCTCGAGCACTTTGCCAAGGCCGTCAATGAAAAGACCAACGGCCGCGTCACCATCCAGATCTTCGCCGCCGAGCAGCTCGGCAGCAACAAGGAAATGATCGAGATGGTCAAGATGGGCAACCTCGACGCCATGATGCTGCCCTCCGGCCAGCAGGCGGACTTCTGCCCGAAGTTCAAGGCTCTGAGCCTGCCCTTCCTGTTCTCTGACTACGAGCACGTCTACAAGGTGCTTGACGGCGAGATCGGCCAGGAGCTCCTGGAAGGTCTGGAGGAGAACAACATGATCCAGCTGGCCTACTGGGAAAACGGCCTGCGTCAGTTCACCAACAGCAAGCGCCCCATTGAGAAGCCCGAGGATCTGGCCGGCCTGAAATTCCGTACCCCCGAGGACAAGATGACCATGGCCATCTTCGCCGCCTACGGCGCCAGCGCCTCTCCCTTCGCCTTCTCCGAATTGTACCTCGCCCTTCAGCAGGGCACCTTTGACGGCCAGGAGAACCCTGTCGCCAACATCTACGCCAACAACTTCCAGGACGTCCAGAAGTACCTGACCATGGTGAACTACCAGTATCAGCCCAAGGACATGATCTTCAGCCTGACCACCTGGAACAAGCTGCCCGCCGACATCCAGCAGGTCCTGCTTGACTGCGCCAAGGAGTACGGCGCCGAGCACCGCAAGGCCATCGTCGATTCCGAGGCTCAGATGCTCGCCGAGCTCGAGGCCGCCGGCATGCAGATCGGCTACCCCGACACCACTCCCTTCATCGAGCAGGCGCAGAGCGTCTACACCGACTTCTACGCCGAGAACCCCTGGGCCGAGGATCTGGTCGCCCGTATCAACGCTCTCAAGTAATCGCAGTCCTCTGACCGAATACCGGGGAGGCACAGCGCCTGCCGTGCCTCCCCCTGTCTGATTTATGAGGTGGTAACATGAAAGCCTTTATTCGCAAGCTCAGCGGGATTCTGGACTGGATCTCCGGCGCGATCTGCGCGACTGTGCTGGCCGGTCTGTGCATCGTCATCGTCTATTCCGTCATCATGCGCTTTATTTTCAACAATCCGGTCACCTGGCAGTATGAGCTGACGCTCGTCGGCCTGTGCTGGGCGATCTTCATCGGCATGCCGATGACCTTCCACAAGGAGGAGCATCTGCGCCTGACCTTCGTCAGCAACAAGCTCTCTCCCAAGGTGTGGACGGTATATATGGACGTGATCGACCTGCTGCTGATCGCCTTCCTGATCACCGGCATCGTGTGCAGCTTTTCGATCATCAAGTCGACCTGGTCGACTTATTACAAGACCATTGCCATCCGCAACGGCGTCTATTACCTCGCTTTCCCCATCGGGTGCGCCTTCTCGATCGTACACCTGATTGATCTGATCCTGAACCGCAAGCCGGAGGACGCTCCGACTGCCCAGAAAGAAATGGAGGCCTGAACATGACTTTTGCAGGATATGTTGCACTGCTCGTGGGAGGCTTCCTCCTGCTGATGGTCCTGGGCGTTCCCATCGCCTTTTCGCTCTCCATCTCCGCCATCTTCACCGTTCTCGTGACCGGCAACTTCACCGTGACCGCGATCTTCCACCGCATGGTCGGCAACGCCAGCGGCTACACGCTGCTTGCCATCCCGTTTTTCATCCTCGCGGCCAAGCTGATGAACACGGGCGGCATCACGCGCAAGATCTTCCGCGCCTGCTCCGCCTGGGTCGGCGCCATCCCCGGCGGTCTCGGCCATGCCAACGTCGTGGCTTCGATCGTCTTTTCCGGCATGAGCGGCTCCGCTGTCGCTGACGCCGGCGGCCTCGGCCAGATCGAGGTCGACGCCATGATCAAGGACGGCTTTGATCCCGACTTCTCCGCCGCCGTCACCGCGGCCTCCGCGACGATCGGCCCCATCATCCCGCCGAGCATTCCGATGGTCGTCTACGGCATGATGACGGAGGTCTCCGTCGGCGCGCTGTTCATCGGCGGCATCGTGCCCGGCCTCTGCCTGGCGCTCGCCACCAGCGTCCTGGTCTTCTTCATGGCCAAGAAGCGCCATTATCCGGTCAAGAAGTTCAGCTGGAAGGAAGTGGGCGCGGCCACCAAGGAAGCGCTGCTGAGCCTGCTGACCCCGATCATCATCATCGGCGGCATCTGGACCGGCATCTTCAGCCCCACCGAGGCCGCCTGCATCGCCGCGACCTATGCCTTCATCCTCTCCGTGATCGTCTACCGCGAGCTCGGCTGGAAGGAAGTCAAGCAGGCCCTCATCGAGACCGCCCGCGACAGCGCCGGCATCCTCTGCATCATTTGCGGCGCCGCCTCCTTCTCCTGGCTCGTCACCATGCTCGGCATGACCCAGGCGATGAGCAACGCGCTGGTCTCTCTGACCGACAACAAGTACATCATCCTTCTGATCGTGAACATCGCCTTCCTGATCATCGGCATGTTTATGGAAGCTCTGGCCGCCATGACCATCACGCTGCCCTTCCTGGTGCCGCTGATGGCCGTTTACGGCATCAACCCGCTGCACCTCGGCGTCGTGCTGGTGCTCAACCTGATGATCGGCCTGTGCACGCCTCCCGTGGGCACCAGCCTCTTCATCTGCGCCAAGACCGCCGGCATCACCATCGAAAAGATGTACAAGGCGATCCTGCCCTTCCTGATCCCGCTGATCCTGGTCCTGTTCCTGATCACCTATGTGCCCGGCCTTGTCACCTGGCTGCCCGGCACGATCGGCTGACCGCAGCCGCAGTTATTCGTTGACAGAGCTTGGTTTCAGATGCTAAAGTGTGAAAGTAAACAGTGTTTGGAGCCGTCGACAGGAGGTGAGCGGTCATGCAGGGCTTTAGTCCGGTATCCAGCAGCAAGCTTTATATCCAGATCTACAACCAGATCCGCGATGCGATCATGAAGGGCAGCTATTCGGTGGGGGACAAGCTCCCCAGCGAAAAGGAGCTCTGCCAGATCTTCAACGTCAGCCGCGTGCCCGTGCGGGAAGCGCTGAGCGCGCTCGAACTGAGCGGCCTGGTCGAATCGGTGCACGGCGCCGGCGTCTATGTCAAGCAGCTCAACGTCGTCTCCAACGACTGGGTGCACGCCATCGATCCGCAGGAGATCATCCGCGTCCGGCAGATCCTGGAGCCCGAGGTCGCCCGCGACGCGGCGGCCAATATCAGCGAGACGGAAAAGCAGCGCCTGCGGGAGATCCTGGAACGCTTTCACCGGGAAGCCGGGCAGGAGATCTACTCCGAAAAGACCGACGAGGATTTCCATCGCTGCCTGGCCCGCGCCAGCGGCAACCAGCTGTACGTCGTGCTCTATGATATGATCTGGAAGGCCATGGAGCAGAAGATGTGGAACATGATCCGCGAGCGCACCATCCAGTCGGAGTTTTACCGGCAGGGCAACTATGACGAGCACATCCAGATCGGCAACGCCGTGCTCGCCGGCGACGCGGAGGCCGCCTATTCGATCATGAAGCTGCACATGGAGCGGCTGGAAACCCGCTACTGGAAGTAAAAATCAAAATGCTGCCCCGGGCCGTCTCCGGGGCAGTTTTTTCAAGGAGGAGAACGCATGAAAATCGTTGTTCTGGACGGCTACACCGAAAACCCCGGCGATCTGAGCTGGGAGCCTCTGGCCGCCTTCGGCGAGCTGAAGGTTTACGACCGCACGCCCGACGAGGACGCGGTCATCATCGAGCGCATCGGAGATGCGCAGATCGTGTTCACCAACAAATGCCCGATCCGACGCACGGTCATCGACGCCTGCCCGGACCTGCGCTATATCTCCGTGCTGGCTACCGGCTATAACGTCGTCGACGTGCAGTATGCGGCGGAGAAGGGGATCCCCGTTTCCAACATCCCCACCTACGGCACGGCGGCCGTCGGCCAGTTTGCCATTGCGCTGCTGCTGGAGATCTGCCAGCACGTGGCGCACCATTCCGAGGCCGTCCACCAGGGCCGCTGGGAGCGCAGCGTCGACTGGTGCTTCTGGGATTATCCGCTCATCGAGCTGGACGGGAAGACCATGGGCATCATCGGCTTCGGCAAGATCGGCCAGACCACCGGCCGCATCGCCAAAGCCCTCGGCATGCGCATCCTGGCCACCGGCAGCCGCGAGACCCCGGAGGGCCGCGCGATTGCTGACTATGTGGATCTCGATACCCTGCTGCGCGAATCGGACGTGATCGCGCTGCACTGCCCGCTCTTCCCGAGCACGCAGGGCATCATCAACCGCGAGACCATCGCCAAAATGAAGGACGGCGTCATCCTCATCAACAACAGCCGCGGCCCGCTGATCGTCGAGCAGGACCTGGCCGACGCGCTCAACGCCGGCAAGGTCGCCGCCGCGGGTCTCGACGTGGTCTCCACCGAGCCCATCCGCGGGGACAATCCGCTGCTGCAGGCGAAAAACTGCCTCATCACACCGCATATCAGCTGGGCGCCGAAGGAGGCGCGCGGCCGCATCATGGATATCTCGGCGCAGAACCTGGAGGCCTTCCTCAGCGGCAGGCCGATCCATGTGGTCAACGGGCTTTGACATGAGCGGGCAGACAAGACTTCGCCGAGACTGCGACCGGATCGTCGCCGAGTCGATCCGCCGGGTGCAGCCGGATGCGGCGGTGCGCCGCGCGCTGCAGGGAAAAGACTTCGGCGCGGGCCGTCTGATCACCGTCGCCGTCGGAAAAGCGGCCTGGAGCATGGCGCGCACGGCGGCGGAGATACTGGGCAGCCGGATGGAAGGCGGCATCGTCATCACCAAATACGGCCACGCGCAGGGGCCCATCCCGCCGCTGCTCATCCGGGAGGCGGGGCACCCCGTCCCCGATGAAAACAGCTTTTCCGCCACGGCGGAGGCGCTGGCGCTGACGGCGCAGCTGCGAGCGGAGGACACGGTGCTCTTCCTGCTCTCCGGCGGCGGCAGCGCGCTGTTCGAGTCGCCGCTCATCGAACCGGCGGAGCTGCTGGATATCACCGGCCAGCTTCTGGCCTCGGGCGCCGATATTGTGGAGATGAACACCGTGCGCAAGCGCCTGTCCGCGGTCAAGGGCGGCCGCTTTGCCGAGCACTGCGCCCCGGCGCGCGTCTTCAGCATCGTGCTGTCGGATATCATCGGGGACCCGCTGGACATGATTGCCTCCGGCCCCGCGTATCCGGACGGCAGCTCCTGCGCGGATGCGCAGGCGATCGCCGACAAATACAGCCTTCGTCTTTCCGCACGCGCGCGGGACTGCCTGTGCCGGGAGACGCCGAAGCAGCTGGAGAATGTGGAAACGCAGATTACCGGCAGCGTCCGGGAGCTCTGCGCTGCTGCGGCGGATACCTGCCGGACGCTGGGCTATGACGTGCAGCTCCTCACCGACTGCCTCGACTGCGAGGCGCGGGAGGCCGGGCGCGTCCTTGCCTCGATCGCCCGGAGCCACCGCCATACGGACAGGGCGCTCGCCTTTCTCGCGGGCGGGGAGACCGTCGTGCACCTGACGGGGAAGGGCCTCGGCGGCCGCAACCAGGAGATCGCCCTTGCGGCGGCGGAAAAGCTTGACGGCATCCCAAACGCGGCGGTCTTTTCCTTCGGCTCGGACGGCACGGACGGCCCCACGGACGCCGCCGGCGGCTATGCGGACGGCGCGACGGCGGAGGCCCTGCGGCGGCAGGGGCTTCGGATCGAAGACGTGCTGCGTCAAAACGATGCCTACCATGCGCTGCAGCGCGTCGACGGACTGATCGTCACCGGCCCGACCGGCACGAACGTCAACGACGCGGCGCTGGTACTGATCCGGCCGGAGGCATGATCTGGACGGATGAAATAATGATTAGGCGCGGATGCGGAGAAAACCCGGATCCGCGCCTTTTTCTTTCCGTCGTCTACCGCGCGGGCAAAATATGTGATATAATGATCCAAACGAATCATCGGGGGGACGGCATGAGATTTCAACATACGCACAGACCGGGCTTTCTGCTGGGCTTCATCGATTTTTTCACCGCCGGTCTGTTCTTCCTGCTGTACATGCCGCTCGGCGGGCTGCAGGATGAGCTGGAGGAGATCCTGGGCCACAAGGTCCGGCCCTACTGGCAGGCCTATCTCCTCGGCGTCCCGACGCTGTTCATCTATACTCTCGTCTGGATGGCGCGGATCTCCGAGGAGCTGAAAGCCAAGGCGCTCGCGCTCGGGATCCCCGGGCCGCACACCTCCTTCCGGCACATGTTTGACTGGAACGTGTTCGGCCTGCTGCTGTTCGGCCCGGCGGTCGCCACGCAGCGCTTCTTCGGTACGCTCAACCGGATCGAGGATGAACTGAACCGGCGGCAGAGTGAGCGGGGAGAGGAAATATGAGGCTGTTTATTGCGATCCGGCTGTCGGATGAAATGAGGGACGCGCTCGTGCATGCGCAGAACGAGCTCTATGACCGCGGCGTCCGCGGCCGCTTCACGGCGGAGGAGAATCTGCATCTGACGCTGGCCTTTCTCGGGGAAGTGCCGGATGCGCAGCCCGTCCTGGACGCACTGGCGGACGTATCCTTCACGCCCTTTGAAATTGCGCTGGAGGGCATGGGCTGCTTCGGCGACCTCTGGTGGGCAGGACTCAAAGAGTCCGAAGCGCTCGAACTGCTTGCGCGAAAGGTCCGCCATGCGCTTGCGGAGCGGGAGATCCCCTTCGACCGGAAGCGCTTTTCCCCACACATCACCCTGATCCGAAACGCCTCCGGCAAGCTGCCCGGGCTGCAGCTCCGGCCGGCCTCGATGACGGTGAGCGCCGTTTCGCTGATGCGCTCGGACCGCGGGAAACACGGAATGATCTACACCGAGCTCGGCGCGGTCGAAGCGCGCCGGTGAAAACAGGCACAGAAGATGGGAAGGAGCGGGAAGACATGAACGAGAGCTCTTACATCGCGCGCACCAGCGGCCTGAAGGCCAAAGACTACGTCGGCTATGCGATGATCGATGCGGCCGGCTGCCTGGTGTTCAGCCTGGTGACGACCCTGCTGCAGAAGTTTTATACGGACGTGCTGCATCTCGGCCCGCTGTTCATCATGCTGATGTTCATCGGGGCGCGCATCTGGGACGGCATCAACGATCCGATCATGGGCCGCATCGCCGACACGGTCAAGCCCTCGCGCTTCGGCCGCTACCGGCCCTGGATCCTGTATGCCGCGCTGCCGCTGGCGCTGTCCGCGGTGCTGATGTTCCTCAGGCTGCCCGGCATGGGTGAGCCGGAGCACAGCGTCGCCACCTGCGTCTATGCCACCGCGACCTACGTGTTCTTCGGCATGGCCTACACCGTGCTGCAGATCCCTTACGGCTCGCTCGCCTCCGTCGTCACCACCGACGCGCAGGAGCGCAGCCGCCTGTCGGTCTGGCGCTCGATCGGCGCGGCCCTGGGCTCGATCCCGGTGCTGCTGATCGCAAGCTTCGCCTATGCCGACCGGCTCGACGCCGCCGGCAATCCCGTCCTCGGCGAAAACGGCAAGGTCATCACAGACCTGCAGTATGGACCCGTGATCCGCGGCGTGGTGATCATGGCCGTCTGCTCCTTCGTGATGCTGCTGATCGCCTTCACGATGAACCGCGAGCGCGTCAAGACCAAGCCGCAGAACCCGGAAAAGGGGGCGGCGCTGCGGGTCGTCAGGCAGCTGTTCCAAAACCGCGCCTTCGTGGCCGTCAGCATGATCTCGATGCTGCTGCTGTCCGGACAGATGTTCACCCAGAGCTTCTATACCTATTTATTTAATGATTACTTCCACGCCAACTGGATGAATCTTGCCAGCCAGGCCTGCACCTATTCGCCGATGCTGGTGATGATGTTCATCCTGCCGAAGCTGGCGCGCAGCGTCGGCAAGAAGGAGGTATGCGCCTGGGGCGTGGCGGCGGCCGCCGCGGCAAACCTCGCGCTCTTCTTCCTGCGCGGCATGGAGCCGGGCCGGCTGATGTGGGTCTTCCTGGCGCTCTGCTTTGTCAGCGGCTGCGGCCTGACCACCCTCGTCATGCAGCTCTGGGCCATGGTGACCGACGCGATCGACGAACTCGAGATCCGCAGCGGCAGCCGCGACGACGGCACCGCCTATTCGGTCTTCAACTTCTTCCGCAAGCTGGGCCAGGTGCTCTCGGCCGTCTGTGTCAACGGCGCGCTGCTGGGTATGAATTATAAGGTGGACAAGGGCGCGGTGCAGACGCTTGAAAACCTGCGCCGGATGTACGACCTCGCCACGCTCATCCCGGCGATCCTCTTCGGCCTGATGGCGCTGATGCTCTTCGTGTGGTATCCGCTGTCGCGTCGTCGGGTGGAGCAGCTTCAGCTCGAGAAGGAGCGCAAGCTCAAAGAATCCTATGAAAACAATCTGATCGATATCTGAATCCTTCGAAAGCCGGGGCTGTGAGAGATCCATTTTTTCTCAGCTCCGGCTTTTCGTTTGCCTTGACCCGCGCCCGGCCCAGGGTGTATATTGAGCGTATCGGAATAAGGAAAGGAGCGCAAGCATGGACGTTCAGCTCAGACAGGAGATCGACCGCTTCGTCGCGGAGCACGAGGAAGCCATTTTCAAGGATATCGCAAGACTTGTCGCCATCAACAGCGTCGAGGGAGAGGCTCTGCCCGGCAAGCCCTTCGGCGATGGCCCGGCCCGCGCGCTCGCGGAGGGTCTGCAGATCGCGGAGGAGCTCGGGCTCGACGCGGTCAACTGCGACAACTACATCGGTTATGCCCAGATCGGGGAAGGGGAGGACTACCTCGCCACGATCACGCATCTTGACGTCGTCCCCGTCGGCGAGGGCTGGAAGGAGGACCCCTTCACCATGCGCGAGCGCGAGGGCTGGATCATCGGCCGCGGCGTCATGGACGACAAGGGGCCGAGCGTGCTGTGCCTGTATGCGCTCAAGTATCTCAAAGACAAACAGATCCCGCTGCGCTATCCCGTGCGCGCGCTGCTCGGCGCCAACGAGGAGACCGGCATGGGCGACGTGGAGTATTATCTTGCCAACTACAGGGCGCCGCTCTTCTGCTTCAGCCCGGACGCAAACTTCCCCCTCTGCAACGGCGAAAAGGGCATCACCCGCGGCCGCATGATCGCGAAAGTGCCGCTGGAAAACATCGTTGAGATCAAAGGCGGCTTCGTCTCCAACGCCGTTCCCGACAAGGCCGAAGCCCGGATCCGCGCCGAGCGGGTCGAGCCCGCCCCCGGCGTCACGGTCGAGCGCGAGGCGGACGGCCTCTGGCACCTGACGGCGGCCGGCGTCGGCGGCCACGCCTCCCTGCCGGAGGGCACGGTCAACGCCATCGGTCTGCTCGTGGGCGCCATCCTCGATCAGAAGCTCGCCGGGGAGCAGGAGGCAAAATTCCTGCGCGCGGTGGCGGATCTGATCTCGAACAGCGACGGCAGCGGCGTCGGCGTGCAGGCGGACGACGGACTGTTCCGGCCGCTGACCATCGTGGGCAGCATGATCGGCGTGGAGAACGGGCGCATGGTGCAGACCTATGACAGCCGCTTCCCGACCAACACCAGCGGCGAAAAGATCGCCTCCATCCTCCGCGCGCGCTACGGCGAAGTGCTGGACGTGGAATGCGACCGCGAGGCGCCGCCCTTCTACATGAGCCTTGACAAGCCGGAGGTGCAGGTCTGCATCAATGCCTACAACAGCATCACCGGTGAAAACGCCGTGCCCTATACCATCGGCGGCGGCACCTATGCCCGCGATTTCCCGAATGCGGTGTCCTTCGGACCCGAGCATCCGGAGCGCCCGGCGCCCGATTTTGCCGGCCCGATCCACGGCGTGGACGAGGCGGCCAGCCGGGAATGGCTGCTGGAGGCATTGAAGGTCTATATCCTCGCGCTGATCGAGCTGCAGAAGCTGGATTTCTGAGCGAAAAGAGCTTTCGCACGGCAAAGTGATAAAGGCTCGGGACAGATGCAGCCCTCGAATTATAAAAACTCGACAAATTTTAATGAATTGTTAATGGGAAAAACAAATTCATCTTGCCATCTTGCCGGACCCTGTTGTATAATCCAATTTAAAGAAGAAACTCTTTAAACCGGCAAAGTGCCGGAGGGCGTATATAATGTGGAAACACCTTATATATAGTTTTTCTTTTAAGGAGGAAACAAAATGAGTAGGACAACCAAGCGGCTCCTGTCCATCCTGCTCGCGGCGGCGATGATCCTGTCCCTCGGGATCACCGGTTGGGCCATTGACGATTACGAGATCAATCCGGACGTCATTGCCAATGCCGACGAACAGAAGGGCGGCCTTCCCGTCGAAGGCACGGAACTGGAAATGGAAGAGATCGACCCGAGTACCCTGAACGTACCCAAACTCGGGCAGATCGAAGAGGACGATGAGATCGTTCTGGAAGCGGAAGACCTGTTCGAT
This sequence comes from uncultured Clostridia bacterium, assembly GCA_946547105.1. GTDB lineage: Bacteria > Bacillota > Clostridia > Oscillospirales > Oscillospiraceae > Limivicinus. The sequence continues at coordinate 32,090 of CAMNOV010000007.1, forward strand.
GAGGACGAGGTCGTCCGTGTCTCGATCGTTCTGGACCGTCCCGCCACGCTGTCTGCCGGCTACAGCACGGAAAACATCGCGGCGAACAGAGCGGCCATGTCTTACCGCCAGACGCTGAGACAGCAGCAGGCCGAGGTCGAATCGGCGATCGCGGCTGCCGGTGTTTCCATGAACGTCAAGTGGAACATGACGCTGGTGGTCAACATCATCTCGGCTGAGGTCCGCGTCGGCGATATCGAGACCATCAAGCAGGTCCCCGGCGTTTCTGACGTGTGGCTCGAGACCCGCTACGAGCCCCAGGTCGACGAGGTCAACACGGCCATCACCACCGAGTACATGGTCGGCGCGGCCGCGTCCTGGAAGAGCGGCTACACCGGCGCCGGCTCCCGTGTCGCGATCATCGACACCGGCACCGACCAGAATCACCAGTCCTTCTCCGCCGAGGCGCTCGAGTACGCCCTGGAAAAGGACGGCCTGACCCCGGATCTGCTGACCTGGGACGAGATCAGCGCGGTCGCTTCCGAGCTGAACGTCAGCGTGACCGAGCAGGTCTACAAGAACACCAAGATCCCCTATGCCTACAACTACGTTGATCACAACTATACCACCGACCACCTGAGCGATACGCAGGAGGAGCACGGCTCCCACGTTTCCGGTATCGCGGCGGCCAACCGCTATGTGAAGGTCGGCGATGAGTTCGTCGATGCGGCGGAGAACTTCTTTGCCGTCGGCGTTGCGCCCGATGCGCAGATCCTCACGATGAAGGTCTTCGGCGCGGGCGGCGGCGCTTATGACTCCGACTACATGATCGCCATCGAGGACGCCATCGTCCTGAACGCCGATTCCGTGAACCTGTCCCTGGGCTCCGGCTCTCCCGGCTTCACCTTCTCCAACGGCTATCAGGACATCATGGACAACCTGGTCAACAGCGGCACCGTTGTTGTCATGTCCGCCGGCAACTCCTACAACTGGGCGGAGTTCCTGCCCTCCGGCATCCCCTACATCTACCTGGAGGACATCAGCCTGCACACCGGCGGCTCTCCCGGCTCCTTCGCCAACAGCCTTGGCGTTGCCTCGGCTGATAACGTTGGCACCATCGCCGCTCCCCTGATCTTCAACGGTGATCTGAAGGCTGCGTTCAACGAGAGCAGCGGTTACAACAATGCGCCGATCGCCACGATCGCCGGTTCTTACGACTACGTCCTGATCGACGGCCCCGGCGTTGACGACAACGGCCACGTCGGCCAGGAAGGCGACGCCTTCTTCGCCCTCGGCGCTGACGTCGTGAAGGGCAAGATCGCGCTGTGCTACCGCGGCACCTCCTCCTTCTTCGCCAAGGCCAATGCCGCTGCGGCGATGGGCGCTGCCGCCGTCGTCATCATCAACAATACCGACGGCACCATCGCCATGAACCTGAGCGGCTACGAGTACACCGTGCCCGTGGTCTCCGTCCTGAAGGCGGACGGCGACGCTGTCAAGGCCGCGTCTGAAAAGGTCACCGACGACAACGGCAATGTGTACTATACCGGCAAGGTGGAAGTCACCTCCGAGGCTCAGCCGATCGTTTACACCGCACGCGAAGACGCCACCATCTCCTCCTTCAGCTCCTGGGGCGTTCCCGGCTCGCTGATCATCAAGCCTGAGATCACCGCGCCCGGCGGCAGCATTTACTCGGTCTACGGCAGCAACAAGAAGTCGGATGGCTCGGTCACCGGCGGCTCCGACCAGTACGAGTACATGAGCGGCACCTCCATGGCGGCACCTCACGTCACCGGCATGGCGGCCCTGCTTGGCCAGTATGTCCGTGACAACGAGCTGGAAAAGGTTACCGAGCTGGATGCCCGCACCCTCATCAACTCCCTGCTGATGAGCACCGCGTCTCCGATGATTTCCGGCGGCAAGTACCTGCCCGTCCTGCAGCAGGGCGCCGGCCTGGGCAACACCTATGCCGCCATGCAGGCCAAGTCCTACATCATGATGGACAAGAACGCCACCGCTTCCGCGGCGGACGGCAAGGTCAAGGTCGAGCTCGGCCAGGACGCTGCCCGCACCGGCGTTTACTCCTTCACCTTCACCGTCAACAACTTCAGCGATACCGAGATGGCCTATGAGCTCGGCACTGATATCTTCACCCAGTGGATCGCTGGTCAGGACGGAAAGAACAATCTCCTCATGGATACCGAAACCATGTACCTGGGCGGCTACTATGATGAGAGCTACGCTTTCGAGCACAAGACCTCCAATCCGCACGACGTCAACAAGGACGGCGTGACCGACAAGGCCGACGCGCAGGCGATCCTTGATTACCTGACCGGCAAGGTCGACGGTGAGACCCTGAATCTCAAGGCCGGCGAGATGGACGACGTCGAGGGCCTCAGCTCTTACGACGCTCAGCTCCTGCTGACCTGGACGGATGAAACCGGCGCCGACGATCTGATCGTCCCGGCCGGTGAGAGTGTTCCTGTCACCGTCACCATCACCTTCAGCGACGACCTCAAGGAGATCCTTGACTACTACTTTGCCAACGGCGCCTGGGTCGAAGGCTTCACCTATGTGTCTCCTGTCACCACGAGCTTTGACGGAGAGATCCTCGGCGCGGAGCACTCCATCCCCATCCTGGGCTTCTACGGCAGCTTCACCGAAGCCTCCATGTTCGACTGTGTCGACCCGATCTCGACGGCCTACGGCAGCACCAAGACCAGCTACACCGGCAATGCCGAGACCAACTACCTCACGGTCAACTACGGCAAGGGCGACAGCATCTTCATGGGCAACCCCTACATCGTGGAAGATGAGTTCCCGGCCGACCGCCTGGCTATCAGCTCCGACACCCAGCTGGTCAACATCAAGTACAACCTCATCCGCAACGCCGGCACCACCGCCTGGATGGCGCTTGACGCCTCCGGCGATCTGATCAAGAGCGGCTCCGTGACCGGCAACACCTACGGCGCCTGGTACTATGTCAACGGCAGCCAGTGGCGCGATACCGGCACCAAGACGGCCAACATCAACACCACGGCCGACAAGCTCGGTGTGAAGGAAGGCGAGACCTTCACCATCGGCGAGTTTGCTGTTCCCGAGTACTACGGCATCCTGCTCCACCCGGGCCAGAACGTCAACACCGTCACCCCGGATGAGATCGTTGAACTCATGAACAGCGGCGAGCTGGGCAACGGCGCCAGCCTTGACTTCACCTTCACGGTGGACAACGAGACGCCGACCATCAGCAGCGTGGTCCTCAGCGAGGACAAGAGCACCATCACCGTCACCGCGAAGGACGACCAGTACATTGCCTACGTCGCAATCGTCGACCTGGCCGGTAATAGCATCCTGGGCAAAGTGCCCGAGCAGACCGAGCCCGGCGAGGAAGTGACCGTTGAGCTCGACGCCACCGGCCTGGAAGGCGCTGTGGCCGCCTTCGTTGCCGACTATGCCGCCAACGAGGACGCCAGCCTTGTCCGCATCAGCGGCGAGGGTCCCGTGGATGTCGACATCACCACGACGGTCGAGTACTACAAGCCCACCACCGACTTTGTCGCCGGCAAGGATTACCTGGTCGTTTCTGCCCAGACCGCCGGCACGGTCAGAGCCCTGACTGCCACGAACTCCGGTTACCTAGTTGCCGCCACCGGCAGCGCGGTGACGGTTGAAGACGGCACGATCGGCAACTACACCGGCCTCTACATCGACGTGGAGAACGTGCCCGATACCCTCCGCTGGACGACGGCCGTGGATCAGTACAACTTCGGTCTCACCCTCCAGAGCGTGGCCAACGGCTCCTTTATCTACATGCAGCCGGACAACAGACCCGCCTGCCACAGTGTAGCGACCCCCTGGAACTACGAGAACAACCAGTTGACCTGCAACGGCTTCTATGTCGACGCCAACAACAATCCGCTCAACATCACCTTCACCTGGAACGGCCGCCAGTTCTACTGCAGCACCAGCACCGTAACCACCAGCATCTACCTCTTCGAGAGAGTCGAGGACGAGGTCACGGAGACAATCACTATCGACCCCGATAACGCCTCTGCCGTCACCGTCTATCCCGAAGAGCTGGTCCTGCAGATCGGCGAGACCGCTCAGCTGAAGGCCACGGTCGAACCTCTGGTCCTGGCTGACAAGAGCGTGACCTGGACCTCCGAGGACAAGACGATCGCCACCGTCGATGAAAACGGCGTGGTCACCGCCATCGCCAGCGGCGAGACGAAGATCATCGCGACCTCCAACGCAACGCCCACCGTCTCCGGCTCCGCTGTCGTCAAGGTGCCTGCCGGTATGGATGCCACCATCTATGCCCAGATCGCCTACAATGACGACGTTCAGTTCGCCTCCATCAACCTGAACGACATGAGCACCACGAACCTCTCCGGTGACAATGTCTTCAGTTACTTCACCGGCGGCGCCCAGAGCGGCGGCTTCATCTACGGCAACGATACCGATAACGACTTCCACAGCTACAACGCCACGACCTACGAGTACGATTCCTTCTGGCACGATATCTATGAAGTGATCCCGGCGCCCTTCTCCCTGCTTGACGGTGCCTCCATCCCCAACTTCACCTATGTCGTCACCGATGCGGAAGGCAACGAGACCAAAGTTCCCTTCAATGTCAACCTCGTCGGCGTCTGCCCGGCCGGATACCTGGCCTTCTATGATGAAGGCGGCCTGGATACCCTGAACGGCTTCAACCTCTCCAGCTATGGCCCGCTCGCGATCACCTTCGCCGGCATCGGCGTGAACGATGAAACGGAGAAGCAGCCCGGCTCGCTCTTCATGAGCTACTACGTGCTGGATAAGACCGGCGCTCTGCGTGTCTTCTATCTTAGCATCCTCGTCACGGACGGCGCGATCGATTACAGCCTGAGCGGCGGCAACCTCGGCACCATCGAGGGCTTCACGGTCGGCGAAGATACGACGGCCTACTCCATGGCCTACACCCGCGGTATTACCGGTGAGGAAGGCGTGCTCATCGCCGACAGCACCACCGGCTCTATCTACTATGTCGGCATTACCTACTTCAATGATGGGGAGACTCCTCCTGAATTGTCTCCCGCTGAGCTGATCGGCGTCGTCAAGGATGCGACCAACCTGTCCACCCTGTACGATAACGCTTTCGACGCAGCCGGCGACCTCGGCGAGATCCCGCTTGGCCTCTCCAGCAGCGGCAGCAGCGCCATCGACGCCTACCGCGCCGATCCTGCCATCCGCAGCATCCCGTTGAGCGTTGAGAACCTGCCTCTGGAGACCATCGGCTACAGCACGGATGCGGTCATCGATGAGCCCGTGAACGACGACATCGTGATCGGCGGCGAAGACGACGAGATCATCGTTGTCGGCGGCCTCGATATGATCCGCAACGTCCGGACCCGCGGCAGCATTGAGCTGCTCAAGGCCGGCGAGCTGGTGAACCCGACTTACGAGGAAGACGGTTACGTGGAGATCGCCATCACCACGCCGGACGCCACCGAAGAAGTCGACAAGTTCTTCAACGGCTTTGCCACTCTCGCTTACGATCCCGCTGCCCTGAGCTTCCAGTCCCTGACGCCGAACGCGGCGCTGGAGATCACCTCCTTCACCGTGGACGAAGAGGCTGGCCTGATCAAGTTTGCCTACGCCAGCACCGAGCCCGTTGAGGCCGGCGCCGTGGCGAACGTCAAGTTCTCCGCACCCACGGAGAATACCTCTGTCACCGTAACCACGATTGAGTCCAACGATGACCTCGACGTGGATGACGTCACCGTGATTCCTCTCGGCGACGGCTTCCAGATCACCATCGAGGACTTCACCAAGGAAAAGGCGACGGTCGCAGGCATCGATGAAGAGAACCTCTACAGCGGCGAAGTCACCTTCACCGTCTCCTCCGAGGACGATCAGGCTGTCCTGGTCGCAGTCAAGAAGACTGCCGAGGAAGACGACGCCTTTGAGCTGGTCAAGCCCACGACCGACGAGGAAGGCAATCACAGCTTCAAGATCGAAGTCACTGAGGACACCACGATCGCGCTGGTCTTCCGCGGCGACGCGAACCTGAACGGCAAGCTTGAGACCAGAGACGCAACTCTGATCTGCCAGGTCAAGAACGGCGCTTACAGCAACAGAGGCAATCTGTCCACCTTCGCCGCGGACGTGAACAACAACGGCAAGGTCGAGACCAGAGACGCTACGCTCCTGGCCCAGGCGAGAAATAATAATTACACGATCTCCTGGTAAACGGTTGACAAAAGCAAAATCCCTATGATATACTTACTCAAGGAATGGCGTAAGCTGTTCTTTGAGTAAGTTGTTTAGACAAATCAGTCTTGCAAATAAGAGCTTGCAAGACAAAAAGGAGTGCAGTTTAAAATGAAAAAGATTCTTGCCATGGTCCTGGCGGTTGCTTTTCTCGTGGCGTTTGCTTCCGGCATTTCTGCTTTCGCTGCGGGCGGCCTCAGCTTCTCGGCAAAGCAGGACGGCACCAACGTTACCGTTACTCTGGTTACGAATGCTGCGGTGGAAAAGTTCGGCTCTCTCAGCGTTAAGCTGACGGCTCCGAGCGGCTTTACCTACGCTTCTCACACCATGGTTTCCGGCCTTTCCGATGCTTCCACGACTTCCAAGCTGACCTTTGAAGGCTTTGCTATCAATCTGTTTGACCTTGCCGCCGGCGACACCCTGCTGACCGTCACCTTCACCCATGATGGCGAGCTCGAGCCGGGCACCTATGAGTTTACCGCCGACGTTGAAGAAGCGTACAGCGGCGACGATCAGGAAACTGACTGCGGCATCGGTACTTACAGCGCCTCCATCGAGGTCGCTGGCCCCACTCCGGAACCCACCCCCGAGCCCACTGCTGAGCCCACTCCCGAGCCCACTGCTGAGCCCACTCCCGAGCCCACCGCTGAGCCCACTCCCGAGCCCACTGCTGAGCCCACTCCGGAGCCCACTGCTGAGCCCACACCTGCTCCCACCGAGGAGCCCAAGCCCACCGAGGAGCCCAAGCCCACCGAGGAGCCCAAGCCCACTGAAGAGCCCAAGCCCACCGAGGAGCCCAAGCCCACTGAGGAGCCCAAGCCCACTGAAGAGCCCAAGCCCACTGAAGAAGTGAAGCCGACCGAGGCTCCCAAGCCGACCGAGGCTCCCAAGCCCACCCAGAAGCCTGTCGATCCCAAGAACCCGACCACCGGCGATGAGAGCAACCTCGCCCTCTATGTTGTGATCATGTTCGCGACCCTGGCTCTCGGCGCTGTGACCTTCGTTGTGATCCGCAAGGGCAACAAGGCCTGATCCATTGTATCACTGAAAAGATCCACCCTTCGGGGTGGATCTTTTTTCTCTTGACAGATACCCCCGGGGGGTATAATATAAAGCCGAAAAGGAGATGATCCCATGGCGGACTGCTGCGGTCATCGCATCAAAAAACGCAGCGAGGAGGAATACCGCTCGCTGACCAACCGTCTCAGCCGGATCGAGGGCCAGATCCGCGGCATCCGCGGCATGCTTGAGCGCGACGCGTACTGCCCGGAGATCCTGGCGCAGGCGGCCGCTGCCAACGCGGCGCTCAGCGCCTTCAGCCGCGAGCTGCTGTCGAGCCATATCCGCAGCTGCGTGGCGGAGGATATCCGCGCCGAGAAAGAGGGCGCGGTCGACGAGCTGATCGAGATCCTCCAAAAACTGATGCGCTGAAAGAAACGGAGAACGGAAACGATGAAGCAATACAACGTGACAGGGATGAGCTGTGCGGCCTGCTCGGCCCGGGTGGAAAAGGCGGTCAGCGCCGTGCCCGGCGTCAGCAGCTGTGCCGTCAGCCTGCTGACCAATTCCATGGGCGTTGAGGGCACGGCTGCGCCTACGGCGATTATTGCCGCAGTTGAGGCCGCGGGCTACGGCGCCTCGGAAAAGGGCGCGGAGCGAAAGAGCGATCCGCGCGCGCAGGAGGAAGCGCTCGAGGATAAAGAAACGCCGCGGCTGCGGCGCCGTTTGATCGCCTCGATCGGCTTTTTGCTGCTTTTGATGTATATTTCGATGGGTCATCACATGTGGGGCTGGCCGCTGCCCGGCTTCCTGGCAAAGGATCACGTGGCGATGGGCCTTGCGCAGCTGCTGCTGGCCGTCATCGTCATGGTCATCAACCAGAAGTTTTTTATCAGCGGCTTTAAGGGCCTGCTGCACCGTGCGCCCAACATGGACACGCTGGTCGCGCTCGGCTCGGCGGCTGCCTTTGTTTACAGCGTGTACGCGCTCTTTGCCATGAGCGGCGCGCAGCTCAGCGGCGGCAGCGAGGCCGCCATGCCCTGGATGAACGAGTTTTACTTTGAGTCCGCGGCCATGATCCTCACGCTCATCACCGTCGGCAAGATGCTGGAGGCGCGCTCCAAGGGCAAGACGACGGACGCGCTCAAGGGCCTGATGAAGCTCGCGCCGGAGACGGCCACGGTCGTGCGCGGCGGCGAGGAGATCGTCGTTCCGGTCTCTGAGATCCGCTGCGGCGAGGAGTTTCTGGTGCGCCCGGGCGAGCATATCCCGGTGGACGGCGTCGTGCGCGAGGGCGCAAGCGCAGTGGATGAATCCGCCCTGACCGGCGAGAGCATCCCGGTAGATAAATCGGTCGGGGATACGGTCTCCGCCGCTACGGTCAACCAGCAGGGCTTCCTGCGCTGCGAGGCGACCCGCGTCGGCGAGGACACGACGCTCAGCCAGATCATCCGCATGGTCAGCGATGCGGCCGCGACGAAGGCTCCGATCGCCAAGGTCGCGGACAAGGTTTCCGGCGTGTTCGTGCCGGTCGTGATCGGCATTGCGCTCGTTACGACGCTCGTCTGGCTGCTGCTTGGAAAGGAGCTCGGCTTTGCGCTCGCGCGCGGCATCTCCGTGCTGGTCATCAGCTGCCCCTGCGCGCTCGGGCTCGCCACGCCCGTAGCCATCATGGTCGGCAGCGGCGTCGGCGCCAAACAGGGCGTGCTGTTCAAGACGGCGGCCTCGCTCGAATCCGCCGGTCGGATCGAGATCGTCGCGCTGGACAAGACCGGCACGATCACCGAGGGCAAGCCGCGCGTGACGGATCTGCTGCCCGCCGAGGGCGAGAGCGAGGAGAGCTTTCTGCGCCTGGCCGCGGCGCTGGAGAGCCGCAGCGAGCATCCGCTGGCCCGCGCGGTGATGGATCTGGCAGCCGAGCGCCGCATTGAGCCGCCGGAGGCGCAGGACTTCCGGGCCCTGCCCGGCAACGGACTCAGCGCCGTGCTGGGCGGCCGGCAGCTGCTCGGCGGCAGCCTGCGTTATATCAGCGGTGTGGCCGAGATCCCGCCGGAGGCGGTGAAGGCCGCCGAAGCGCTGGCCGCCGAGGGCAAAACGCCTCTCTGCTTCGCCGAGGACGGCGTCTATCGCGGCTGCATCGCCGTGGCCGATACCATCAAACCCGAGAGCCCCGAGGCTGTGCGCCAGCTGAAAGGGATGGGGGTGCGCGTTGTTATGTTAACCGGAGACAACGAGCGCACGGCGAAAGCCATCGGTGTCCAGGCCGGTGTGGACGAGGTGATCGCCGGCGTCCTGCCCGATGGGAAGGAGAGTGTGATCCGCCGCCTGGCGGGAGAAGGCAAGGTCTGCATGGTGGGCGACGGCATCAACGACGCCCCTGCGCTGACGCGGGCCGATCTCGGCGTCGCCATCGGCGCGGGAACGGACGTGGCGCTTGACGCGGCGGACGTGGTACTGGTCAACAGCCGCCTCAGCGACGTGCCGGCGGCGATCCGCCTGGGCCGCGCGGTGCTGCGGAACATCCACGAAAACCTGTTCTGGGCCTTTTTCTACAACAGCATCGGCATACCGATCGCGGCCGGCGTATTCAGCGGCCTGGGCCTGACGCTCAATCCCATGCTGGGTGCTGCGGCGATGAGCCTTTCGAGCTTCTGCGTGGTGTCGAACGCGCTGCGGCTGAACCTGCTGGATATCCACGATCCGCGCCGGGACCGTATGATAAAGAAAAAAGAGAATCATAATAAACGCAAGGAGGAAGAACCGATGACAAAGACCATGAAGATCGAGGGCATGATGTGCAAGCACTGCGAGGCCCGCGTCAAGAAGGCGCTGGAGGCCGTCGAGGGCGTGGAGCTGGCCGAGGTCAGCCATGAGGCCGGCACGGCGGTCGTCACGCTCAAGGCGCCGGTCGACAACAGCGTGCTGAAGGCCGCGGTCGAGGCGCAGGACTACCCGGTGCTCGGCATCGAGTAAATCATGCTGTGATGGAAAGCGGAAGGGGAGACCCTTCCGCTTTCCATTGTTCACAAAAATGTCTTGAAGCGCAAAGACGGCCTATGTTACAATCGAAGCGTACGAAAAGAGGTCGCGAAACGGCTTATGAAAAGCATTTATCTTCGAAATTTCATGGCGACGGCGATCCTGGTCACCGTCTGCCTTCTGATCATCAGCGTCGCCTTTGTCGGCATCGGGCGGCAGTACCTCATCAGCGAATACCAGGACAAGATGGACACCTGCGCGCAGGAGGTCTCACGCATCGCCGCGGCCGTATCGCGCAGCGAGAAGCTGTCGAGCTGGTCGCTGAGCATGAACCTGAGCGCCCTGTCCAACAGCACCGGCAACCACATCTTCGTCACCGACGCCGACGGGCTGATCGTCTCCTGTTCCGATCGCGCCATGCGCTGCGACCACCTGGGCAGGCACGTGAGCGGCGCCTTCTTCGACACGCTGGCGCAGGAGGGGCAGAATAAACAGATCAGCAGCCTTGACGGGATCTACGGCACGGGCCGCTATGTGGCTGCACGGGAGATCCGCGGCCAGGACAAGAGCGTCCTGGGCTATGTTTTCGTCAGCAGCGCCGTTGACAACATGCTCGGCGCCTGGCGTACGCTGCTGGGGATCGCGGCGGCGGTCGGCCTGGCGGTATTTGCGCTCGCCCTGCTGATGAGTCTGTTCTTCTCCAAGCGCATGGCGCGGCCGCTGGACGACATGGCCGAGGCCTCCCGTAAATTTGCGCGCGGCGATTTTTCCGTGCGCGTCAAGCAGGAGGACGACCCGACCGACGAGATGGGCGCGCTGATCGAATCCTTCAACAAGATGGCCGACTCGCTGGAGAGCGCCGAGGCCCGGCGCAGCGAATTCATTGCGAATATCTCGCATGAGCTGCGCACGCCCATGACCACCATCGCCGGCTTTGCCGACGGCATCCTGGACGGCACCATCCCGCGCGAGGAGGAGGACAAATACCTCCGCTCCATCCGTGACGAGACCCGTCGTCTGAGCCGCCTGGTGCGGGAGATGCTGGACTTGTCGCAGATGCGCAGCCGGGCCTCCGATCCGGCGCGGCGCACGGTCTTCGATCTGACGGAGCTGATCTGCCAGACGATGCTGTCCTTTGAGGACCGCGCCTCCAAAAAGAATCTGGACGTGGATCCGCAGCTGCCGGACGATCCGATCATGGTCACGGCGGACAAGGACGCGATCACACAGGTCATCTACAATCTGATCGACAACGCGGTGAAGTTTGCGCACGCGGGCAGCTGCATCGTGATCCGGCTCTATAAAGAGAACGGCAAGGCCTACGTCTCGGTCAAGGATGAGGGCGAGACGATCCCGCCGGAGGATCTGCCCTTCATCTTTGACCGCTTCCACAAATCCGACCGCTCGCGCAGCCTGGACAAGGACGGCGTCGGTCTGGGGCTGTACCTGGTCAAGTCCATCATCAACAGCCATGACGAAGATATCGCCGTCAAAAGCGAAAACGGCGTGACCGAGTTCGTGTTCACGCTGAGTCTGGCGCAGTAAAGGGAATGGGGAAAAGCTATGAGCAAAGACAACTGGTATCAGAGCGACAGCTGGTATGAGCCGCTGCGGCGGCCCGAGCCGGCGGCTGCCGCGCCCGAAAAGAAGAAAAAAAAGACCTGGCCCTGGGTCCTGGGCATCGTTCTGCTGTCGCTGGCGATCGTGATCGGCCTGTCGGTGGCGCTGCGCGATTCGGAGCCGCAGCAGGTCACGCTGCCGGATTTCCGCCTGCCGCACAGCGCGGAGCGCGGAGATTCGGAGGACAGCGCCAAGGAGCCCGACACAGGCAAGAACCGCAAGCCGAGCTTCCGGGAGTACTTCGATGCGCTCTATCCCCCGACGGAGACCGAGAGCGTCCGGGTGAACATCCCGCGCGGCAAGGCGGCGGGCGATTTCCGCATGGAGCTGAGCGCCGCGGAAGGGGAGGAGCTGACGCTGCAGGAGCTCTATGACCGCTGCGCGCCCTCCGTGGTCGGCATTGCCTCCTATACCCTCGGGAAGGTCGGTTACGGCTGGGGCAGCGGCGTGATTTTGAGCGAGGACGGCCTGATCATCACCAACACCCACGTCGTGGCCGGCGCGGACAGCGCCACCGTGACGCTCTATGACAACCGGGAGTATGAGGCTGTGCTCGTCGGCGCCGACGCCATCAGCGATATCGCGGTGCTGAAGATCGACGCCACCGGCCTGCCCGCCGCCGTTTTCGGCGACAGCACGGCGCTGACGGTCGGCCAGCAGGTGGCCGCCATCGGAAACCCCCTCGGCGAGGAATTCCGCATGACGCTCACCGACGGCATCATCTCGGCCATCTCGCGCGACGTCAACTATAACGGCCGCACCATGACCCTCATGCAGACCAACGCTGCCATCAACGAGGGCAACTCCGGCGGCCCGCTCTTCAACCGCTACGGCCAGGTCATCGGCATCACCAACATGAAAATGATGTCCACCGTGTCCAATATCGAGGGCATCGGCTTTGCCATTCCCTCCAGCACGGTTGTCAGCATGGTCAATGGCATCCTGGAAGAGGGGAAGGTCATCGGCCGCGTATCCATCGGCATCACCATCGGCCCGATCCCCGACAGCGCCATGCAGGACTATGACCTGCCCGCGGGCCTGTATATCGCCTCGGTCAGCGCCGGCTCGGACGCCGAGGCCAAGGGCCTGCGGGTCGGCGATATCCTGATGGAGGTCAACGGCCAGCCGGTCACGGAGACCAAGCAGGTGGCCGAGATCAAGGACCAGTTCAGCGTGGGCGACGAGCTGCTGTTCAAGATCTGGCGCGACGGAGAGATCTTCGAGGTCTCCGTCGCCCTGGTCGACACCATCGACGTCTACGGCTGAATGGGATGCAGTTATGAAAGAAAAGGGAAGCGACCGACGGAGGAAAAGCTCTGTCAAATGGATCGGCTGGCTGTTCGGCCTTCTTGCCGTGCTTGCGTTTTTGGCGCTTTTTGTCTATGCTGACCGGAAGCTGCCGGAAAAGGCCTTCCGGGATCCGGCACGGTACGGGGAGATCTTTTCGGATCGGAAGGACCTGCGGACGGGCTTCGTGGTCTTTCCGCCTGCCATCCCGGACAGCGGGATGGAAAACGGACCGGAGTTTTATTACGCCTATTGGTCAAGCGTTTTTGATCCCGGGGCGGAGGTCTTCCTGCGCTGCACTTACAGCGAGTCTGATTTCCTAACGGAGCTGGATCGCCTGGAGCACTACGCCCATGAACTGTCACCGGACCGGACGAGCGAGATCTACGAGCCGCATCCTTTTCATCGGGACGAACGTGGCCTGTTTTCCTACCCGGCCTATATCGCGATCCTGGCGGATAACTATGCCTATGAATATGCGCTGATCACCGGGGAGCGCGAGATCACTTACGTGTATTTCGCCTTTCGCCACCCCGGAGAATTCAGGGCGGTCCCAGCCGACTGTCTCCCCGAGCCCTTTGAGGGCTACTTGAACAGGGACCAGGGCATGGTCAATATTTACCGGTTCAAAGAGCATGGTGAAAAGAACTTTTATTATGTTGAATATGAGAGGAGTGCGGAGAAATCTCCGTCGGAAGGGAGGGGCTTGCCCCTCCTAAACAAAAACCGTCTCCCTTCTTCGGAAGGGAGACGGTTTTTGCTATTTATGGCTTCCCCTTGAGGGGAAGCTGTCGAGCGAAGCGAGACTGATGAGGTGTCGAAAAGAATTTGGGCTGATCCACCTCATCCACGCCAGTGCGAGGAACTGCGACCGCCGCGGCAGGGAGTGATCCTACCGGCACAAAAAGCAGTGCCATTCCTCCTCGCAGAAGTGCTCCTCAACGGTGAAGCCGTTTTTCTCCAGCGCGGCGCGCACCTCGTCCTGCCGGCCCTCGATGATGCCGGAGCAGATGAAGTGGCCGCCCTCCGCCAGGAAGTCCCGCACGAAAGCGGAGAGGGGAATGATCACGTCGGAGACGATATTGGCCAGCACCAGGCCGTAGCCGCTGCCGAGCTCCTTCCGCAGCCCGCGGTCGGAGAGGATATCCCCGGCGTAGACCTTGAAGCGCTCTGCGCCGATGCCGTTGAGCGCGGCGTTGGCCATCGCCACGTCCGGCGCCTTGGGGTCGATGTCGCAGCCGACGCAGCTCGCGCTGCCCAGCACCAGCGCGCCGATGCCGAGGATGCCGCTGCCGCAGCCGAGATCGAGCACGCGCAGATCGGGCGCGGCAAAGCGCTCGAGCGCCGCCAGACACATGCGCGTGGTGGCGTGGCTGCCGGTGCCGAAGATCAGGCCCGGATCGAGCCGCAGCGGCACGCGGCCGTCGGCAGGGACCTCCTCCCATTCCGGCACGACCACCAGCTTTTCGCCGACCTCGATCGGCTTATAGTACTCGCGCCAGTTGTTCTCCCAGTCGCTGTCCTCCACGTAGGAGACGGTGATCGCGGGATAGGCCTCGCGCATCGCCTTGAGGAGGCCGCGCCCGCCCTCGTCGTCGGCCAGATAGCACTTGATGCGGCTGAC
>CAMNOV010000008.1 GCA_946547105.1 uncultured Clostridia bacterium
GGCGGCGGCGCTGGGTGCTGCGCACCTTGCGCACGGCGGCCAGCTCCTCCTCCAGTTTCTGGATCTTGCGGCGGATGTGGCGGCGGTCGGTCTCCAGCTGCGTTTCGCCCGGGCCGCGCGTGCCGATGGGCGAGGAGCCGCCGGAGGCGGTCTGCCGCACCAGGTGCGTCCACATGCCGGTCAGCCGCGGCAGCAGGTATTTATACTGCGCCAGCTCCACCTGCAGCTGACCCTCGCGGGTCTGTGCACGCTGGGCGAAGATATCGAGGATCAGGCCGCTGCGGTCGAGCACCTTCACGCCGAGCTCCTCGCTCAGCACGCGCATCTGCGAGGGCGTCAGCTCGTTGTCGAACACCGCCATGTCGCAGTCGTTGGCGGCGATGAGCTCCTTGAGCTCCTGCACCTTGCCGTCGCCGATGAAGCTGCGCGGGTCGGGCGTGGGGCGGTTTTGCATCACAATGGCCACGGTGTCGCCGCCGGCGGTGTCCACCAGGGCGGCCAGCTCCTCCATCGAAACCTCGGTGGAGCGCTCGTCCTCGTCCATGCTGGCGGCCGAAAGCCCGGCCAGAACGGCGCGTTCACGTTTTTCTGTCGTTGTTTCCATACGGTGGGTCCTTTTTCAAAAGCAGTTGCCCTATTATACTCCACGCGCCGCCGTTTGCCAACAGGGATTTCTCCCGTCGCTCAGAGCCCCGGGACCCGGGGCAGCGCGGCGATGCTCTTCGCCAGGTCCTCGTCGCTGGGGATGCGGTCGCTCATCAGGCCGTCGTTGAACTGCTGATAGGCGCTCAGATCGAAGTAGCCGGTCCCGGTGAGGCCGAAGAGGATGGTCGTCTCCTCACCGGTCTCCCGGCAGCGGCGCGCCTCGTCGACGGCGGCCTTGATCGCGTGGCTGCTCTCCGGGGCGGGGAGGATCCCTTCGCAGCGGGCGAAGAGCTCCGCCGCTTCGAACACCTCCGTCTGTTTGACGGCGCGGGCCTCCATCAGCCCGTCGTGATACAGCTGGCTCAGCACCGGCGACATGCCGTGGAAGCGCAGCCCGCCGGCGTGGTTGGGGGAGGGGATGAAGGAACTGCCCAGCGTGTACATCTTGGCCAGCGGGCAGATCATGCCCGTGTCGCAGAAGTCATAGGCAAAGACGCCGCGGGTAAAGCTCGGGCAGGAGGCGGGCTCCACCGCGAGGAAGCGGTAATCCGCCTCGCCGCGCAGCTTTTCGCCCATAAACGGGGCGATCAGCCCGCCCAGGTTGGAGCCGCCGCCGGCGCAGCCGATGATCAGATCCGGCTTCACGCCGAGCTTGGCGAAGGCGGCCCGGGCCTCCAGACCGATCACGCTCTGGTGCAGCAGCACCTGGTTGAGGACGCTGCCGAGTACGTAGCGATAGCCGGGCTTCTTCGCCGCCGTCTCTACCGCCTCGGAAATGGCGCAGCCCAGGGAGCCGCCCGTTCCGGGATGCTCGGCCAGGATGCGGCGGCCCACCTCCGTCTCCGCCGAGGGGGAGGGCGTGACGCTGGCGCCGTAGGTGCGCATGACCTCCCGGCGGAAGGGCTTCTGCTCATAGCTCACCTTGACCATGAACACCCTGCAGTCCAGCCCCAGATAGGCGCAGGCCATGGACAGCGCGGTGCCCCACTGGCCGGCGCCGGTCTCGGTGGTCACGCCGCGCAGGCCCTGCGCCTTGGCGTAATAGGCCTGGGCGATGGCGGAGTTCAGCTTGTGGCTGCCGGAGGTGTTGTTGCCCTCGAATTTGTAATAGATCTTCGCCGGGGTGTTCAGCACCTTCTCCAGGCAGTAGGCCCGCACCAGCGGCGAGGGGCGGTACATCTTGTAAAAGTCCCGGATCTCGTCGGGGATGGGGAAGAAGGCGCTTTCGTTGTCCAGCTCCTGGCGCACCAGCTCCTCGCAAAAGATGGGCGTCAGCTCCTCCGCCGTCAGCGCTTGGCCGGTGCCGGGGTTCAGCAGCGGCGCGGGCTTCTGCTTCATATCCGCCCGGAGGTTATACCAGGCGGTCGGCAGCTCGTCTTCGGTCAGGTAGGTTTTGTAGGGGATGTCGTTTTTCATGGGGATCGCTCCTTTTTCTGGGCTCGAGGCAAAGAAAAAAGCCCTTGCCTCTGCAAAATGTGCAGGGACAAGAGCATAAACTCCTGCGGTACCACCCGGCTTGACGCAAACGCGCCCACTTTTCCGTGCCATCACACGTCGGCCCTATGATAACGGATCGCCGGCTCCGTCGCCCATACTGAGGGATAAACCCCGTTCTGTTTGCCCTCGCAGGTCCATTCCTCCGCCGCTCTCCTGCCGCCTCGCACCGCCCGGCGGCTCTCTGAAAGGAATCGCTTTCGCGGAGTACTCCTCCTGCTCTTCGGTTTCTTTCGCACATCATAACGCTAACGAACGAAATTGTCAAGAGTCCCTTATGGCCAAAGAAACGAAAAACAAAGCAGGGCGGAGACCGCCCTGCTTTGTTTTATGGGATGAGGACAAAATGAAAAAGATGAAAACTGTTTCTTACAGTGCATATATTATCGGCAAGTTGTTTCAGAAAAAACCCGGATTCTGTTACAAGAATGTAAAATCTTATGTAAACTCAAAAAGCGCCTTTTTCAGGCGCTTTTTTCTCAGTCAAAAGCCAGGTTCCAGACGGTATTTTCGGGCAGATCGGAGGGTGAAAAAGCGAGGTACGGATCGCCGGAACGCGCCGGCCGCCAAAGCTTTACGCGCTTCGCGCCCAGCGCGGCGCCGATGGCCGCGGCCTCCGCTTCCGCCGCGCCGAGCAGCTCCCGGATCTCGGCGGTATCGCCGTTAACATAGACCGCAGCGATCCCATCCCCGACGGAACAGAGAAAACCGCCGAAGGCGCGGCAGTTGGCCTCTTCTAGCCGCATGGCCGCCTCTGACAGGCGCAGGTGCGGCCGGCCGCACAGCAGCGCTTCCCGCCGCGCTGCGTATTCCGCAGCGCCGAGCGGCCGCGGCGCGAAGCCGGGACGGCTGTCCAGCAGCCGCTGCTCGCGATAAAGCGCACAGCGCACGCCGATCAGCTTTTCATACCAGGCGTAGAGCCCGGGCTCCGCCGGCAGGGTGCAGATCAACTCCGCGCCGCGCGCGCGGCCGAGCTCCGCCGCCGCCTGCGACAGCGCGCCGCCGAGGCCGCGGCCCCGGGCGGCGGGGTCGACTGCGACGGCGTAGAGATAGCCGCAGCGGCGGACCCTCTCGGCCTCGCAGAGCTCCAGGCCGGTGATCATATAGGCCGCGCCGACGGGCACGCCGTTGTCAACGGCCGCCACTCCGCTGCCGATTTCCGGCAGAAGGCGGAAGAATTCCTCCACATAGGAAACGGGATCGCCAAAAACCTGATGCCAGAGCGCCACCAGCGCCGTGCGGTCTTCGGGCCGGAGCTCACGGATCTCAATCATCGATCCACCTCGCGGTATACTTCTTCAGCAGGTATTCGGGCTTATAGGACTCCTTGGAGCGGCGCAGCGATTCAAGGCCCATGTCGTCCTCGCGGTTCATATAGCGCAGCTCCGGATGGCGCGCCATCAGCATCCTCGTCAGCTCCCGGCAGACCATCGGATAGGCGCCGTTGAGGTTGATGTCGGCCTTTTCAAAGTGCACGTCGAAGGTGTCGCTGCTGCACATCTCTCCGATCGTGAAGCCGACGATCTTGCCGCCGACGCGCAGCGCGCCGCCCTCCAGACCGAGGCGCTCATAGGCGGCGAAGGCGCGCACCACCGCGTCGTGCTCATAGACCACGCTCGGGTCGAGCCGCGCGGCGTTTTCCTCGTTCCAGACCACCAGCATGTCCAGGCAGCCGGGGATCAGCTCGCGGGTGATGGGCACGAAGTCCCAGTCGTTTTCCGCCTCAAAGCGGTTGCAGTGATTTTTCTTGCCGTGCAGGGCCTTGCCGGCGTAGGTGGAGAGCTTTTCGGCCAGATAGATATAGTCGGCGTTGTTCACGTCCTCCTGATAGGCAAAGCGGCCGGGGTATTCCGCCTCGAGCAGCTCGCGGTGCGCCTCGGTGATGCCGCGCAGGCAGAAGGGATAGCCCTTCCAGGCGGCGAATTCCCGCAGGGCCTCGACGGCCGGGCGCAGCGGCCCGCTGCCGATCGGAAAGACGAAGGTGGGCTTGCCGTCGTAGCGGAGCTTGGTGAGCATCCGGTCGCCGCAGCGGGCGATCAGCTGCTTGTAGCGGCGGTCCCAGATGAAAATGTTGCCGAAATTATAGTCCGCGCTGGGGCTGTTCTCGGCGCGGACAAGCTCATCGACCCAGGGCTTGTCGCAGAGCGTGACGTTTTTGAAAGGGATCATAGTATCTCCTGAAACAATTCCGAATCAATCGTATACTTCCGGGCACATTTCCCGGATCTGCTGGCGAAGCTTCACCAGGTCTTCAAAGGCCTCCGGCCGCTTGCTCTCGTCGCGCAGCAGGGCGGAGGGATGGTAGGTGGCCATGTACATGCAGCCGTCGTGCTCGTACCAGACGCCGTGCTCGCGGGTGATGCGCAGATCGGCCTTCATGATGCCCTGCGCGGCGATGCGCCCGAGGCAGACGATGATCCGCGGCCGGACCAGCGCGATCTGCCGCGCGAGGAAGGGGCTGCAGGCCTCCTGCTCGGCGGGCAGGGGATCGCGGTTGTGCGGCGGGCGGCACTTGACGATGTTGGCGATATAGACCTTCGTGCGGTCGAGGTCGATCAGCTCGAGCATCAGGTCCAGCAGCTTGCCGGCCGGGCCGACGAAGGGACGGCCCTGCAGGTCCTCCTGCTCGCCGGGGCCTTCGCCGACGAACATGATCTTCGCCTCTTCATTTCCGTCGGCGAAGACCAGATTGTGGCGGCCGCGGCAGAGCTCGCAGGCCTCGCAGCGCTCGCAGTCCCGCTTCAGTTTTCTCCAGGAATCCTCCATGGCTGATTACTCCTCCGAACCGCTCGCGAGGCTCAGCAGCAGCTCGCGGCGGTTGTTTTCGGGAAATTCCATCACGTAATCCAGCAGAAACTGCAGCATATCGCCCAGCGCGGGGCCGCGCAGGCCGAGCGCGAGCAGATCGTCCCCGGTCACGGCCAGGTGCTTCATGCTGAAGCATTCGCCGCTGTTGAGGACGCTGCGCAGCGCTTTGTAGCTGCTGCCGCCCTGCAGCGCGTCGCGGCAGCGGGCGGCGCAGGTGACGGCCTCCACGCCGTACTGGTTGAGCTGGCGCTTCCATTCCACGGGGCGCGCCGGCGTGGGCAGACGGAGAATGGCGGCGCAGTCGCTGCAGCAGCGGATGGTGCGGCTGTCCAGGCGCAGGCGCAGGAGGAAATCCTCCGCCGCGCGGATGCAGCCCTGCTCCTCCAGCAGCTCCGAGAGCATCGCCCATCGAAAGAGCGCCTTGCGGGGCACGGCGTTGAGGCGGTAGAGCGTGGCATAGGGGGGCAGGCGGTGCAGCAGATACTCGTCCAGCAGGCCCGCGGTGATCAGATCGTCCATGCGCTCGGGGCGCGGGCTGAGCAGCAGCTTCTCCACCTCGTCGCGCACGCGCTCCGGCGACAGACCGGCGGCCAGATGCGCCTGGCGGGTGATGGCCGTGGCGGTCTGTTCTTCGATGCGAAAGCCCAGCTTGGCGGAAAAGCGCAGCGCGCGGAACATGCGCAGCGCGTCCTCTTCAAAGCGGCGGTCGGGGTCGCCGACGCTGCGGATGATCTTGTTCTGAATGTCCTGCACGCCGCCGAAGGGATCGGCCACCAGGCCGTCCGGCGGCAGGGCGATGGCGTTCATCGTGAAATCGCGGCGGCTGAGATCGGTGTTCAGATCGCCGACGTAGCTCACGGCGTCGGGATGCCGGTGGTCGGAGTAGCTGCCCTCGCTGCGGAAGGTGGTGACCTCCACCCGGCGGGATTCGATCACCACGGTTACGGTGCCGTGGCGGATGCCGAGCGGCAGCGAGCGCGGAAAGATCTCCATCACCTGCTCCGGCAGGGCGCTGGTGCAGACGTCCCAGTCGTGCGGATGGACACCCATCAGCATATCGCGGACGCAGCCGCCGACGAGATAGGCCAAATGGCCTCTCGCCTGCAGCGTGGTCAGCACCTGGCGGACGTATTTAGGCGGCGTGATCAAAGCCATGTCGTCACTCCTGTAAAAATGGTTGCAATCGGAGGGGAATGAGCATATAATAAGTTGAATTGTGGCCTATTGAACGCAGAGAATGCCTTCCCGCCCCAAACTTCATTTTATCATTTTTAAACAGGTACATCAATACTGTTTTTCGGAGTTCATTTTATGATCGATTTCAACAATTACCTCTGGCCCGAACGGCGCGGCCATCTGGTCGGCATCGGCGGCGTGTCGATGTCCTCCCTGGCCGAGGTGCTCAAGGGCATGGGGCTGAATATCAGCGGCTCGGATATGAACGAGAGCAAGAACGTGCAGAGCCTGCGCGCGCTCGGCATCCCGGTGGCGATCGGCCATGCGGCGGAAAACGTCACCGACGACGTGGAGTTCGTGGTCCGCACGGCGGCCGTGCATGACGACAACCCGGAAATCATGGCGGCACGCTCCCGCGGCATCCCGATCTTTGAGCGCACCCAGGCCTGGGGCGCCATTTCCAAGGACTATCAGAACGCCCTCTGCATCGCCGGCACCCACGGCAAAACCACCACCACCTCCATGTGCACGCACATCCTGATGGCGGCGGACCGGGACCCGACCGTGATGATCGGCGGCACGCTGCCGCTGCTCAATGCCGGCCATCGCGTCGGCCACGGCAACACGATCATCATGGAGGCCTGCGAATACTATAATTCCTTCCTCTCCTTTTACCCTACGGTGGCCGTGATTTTGAACATTGAGGCCGATCATCTGGACTTTTTCAAGGATCTGGCGGACGTGGAGCATTCCTTCCGCGCCTTCGCCGAGCGCACGCCCATGAACGGCACCGTCGTTGCCAATGCAGACGATGAGAACACGATGAACACGCTGCGCGGCATCAGCCGGGAAGTCATCACCTTCGGCCTGGAGAAAAAGGCGGACGTGACCGCGCGCAATATCGAATTCAAGGGCGCCAACAGCCACTTTGACGTGATCTACAAGGGCCGCAAGTTCACCGACGTGACGCTGCACGTGCCCGGACTGCACAACGTCAAGAACGCGTTAGCCGCCACGGCGGCGGCGATCTGTCTGGGCATCAGCCCCACGGCGGTCAAATACGGTCTGGCCGGCTTCAACGGCGCGGGCCGCCGCTTTGAGTTCAAGGGCAAGTACAACGGCGCGGACGTCTATGACGACTACGCCCACCATCCCGGCGAGCTGAAGGTGCTGCTGGACACGGTGGAGCAGCTGGGCTACACGCGCACGATCCTGGTCTTCCAGCCGCATACCTACAGCCGCACGGCCGCGCTCTTCGACGATTTCGTGGAGCAGCTGCGCCGCCCGGATCTGACGGTGCTGGCGGAGATCTACGCCGCGCGCGAGAAAAACACGATCGGCATCTCCTCGGCGGCGCTGGCCGAGAAGGTGGAGGGCTCTCTGTTCTGCCCGAGCTTTGCCGAGCTGGACACTACGCTGCGCGCGCTGGCCCGTCCCGGCGATATCATCCTGACCGTCGGCGCCGGCGACGTCTACAAGGTCGGCGAGAAGCTGGTCAATTAGTTTTTAGTTCTTAGTTTTTAGTTTTCAGAAGACGAAAGAGAACGAATCCTCGATAACAAGCAGGGCGCTGCGACAGAAGTCACAGCGCCCTGCTTTCTAAAAACTAAGCACTAAAAACTAAAAACTGTATCACCGGATGTCTTCGACGACCTTGGTGGGCGGGGTCTCGAGGATCTCGGGATGCTCGAACATGTAGCGGAAGGCGCGCAGGAGCTGCGCATAGTAGTGGCCGTCCACAATGCCCTCGTCGATGACCATCTTGGTGTCGACGTACTTGTTGTCGATCACCTTGCCGTGGCGGTTGATCTCGTAGGCGTGGCGCTTGGCGCCGAAGGCGATGAACACCGGCAGGGTGCCGAAGTTGTAGATGTGGTGATAGACGGGGCCGATGCGCAGCGAGCCCAGGTCGGTGATGATCATGGAGCCGTGGAAGGGGCTGACGTCGGTCAGCTTCTCGGGCAGCCAGCCGAAATAGTCCATGATGCGCAGCACGCCGATGGCGGCGCGCAGCAGGAAGCGCGGCAGGCTGGCGGCGACCTCGGCAAAGTCCTCGGTGCCGTTGTTGTCGTCGCTGTCCTTGATTTCGCTGATCTTCTCGTTCATCTTGCGGTAAACGTCGAAGATCGTATCCGTCGGCTGGAAGCGGACCTTGATGGTGGTCTCGGTGGCGTCGATCGTCAGCTCGCGCTTGACGGTCATGACGACCTCGATGTCCTTGTGGGCGTAAATGCGGCGGCCGGCGACAAAGCGGTTGATGCCGGGCAGCATGGAGGCCGTGCGGACATAGGTGGCGATGATGAAATGCAGCATGCCGATGCCCTTGTAGCCCTCCGTGCGCAGCTGGCGCAGGCGGCGGTCTACGGCGGTGACCTCAAAGGCTTCCTCGTAATGGACAAAGCGGTCGTTGCGCTGGGGCATGATGTAGGGGACGAATTTATTGAAGGCCGGCAGCGTGCGCAGCAGGCGCCCGTCCTTGCGGTCGCCGGGGCGGCGGGTATATTCACTCATTGGACTACCTCCCGATTTGATCTGTGAAGGGAAATCTAATACATTATACCGTGAATGCCGGCCGGTGACAAGAGAGAATTTGAGGGAAAGGGAGCTCCGCCGCCGCTTTTTGCCGAAACGGCGCTTTTTTTGCGGGCGATTCTTGCCTCGCGGGCGCGGATATGATATACTATTTCCTCTGTTGTGAACATATACAGAAAGCAAGAACCGATCCATGGAGAGTCTATGATGCTGAAACTGAAAATGATACTGGCCCTGCTGGCCGGACGGGCCGTCCGCCTTCTCTCCCGGCTGCTGCACCGCGGCGGTACGGATATGCCGGGGCGCATCGCGCTGAAGATCTGCCCGGAGCTGCTGCGGCTGCTGGCCGCCGGGGTCAAAAGCCTTGCCATCACGGGCACCAACGGCAAAACCACCAGCGCGCGCATGATCGAGGAGGCCTTCCGGGAGGCGGGGCTGAGCTATTTCGCCAACCGCTCCGGCGCGAATCTCATCTCCGGCATCACGACGGAGTTCATCATGAACGCCGACTGGCGCGGCCGTCCGAAAAAGGACTACGCGATCATCGAGTGTGACGAGGCAGCGGCCAAAAAGGTCTTCGGGCAGCTGAAGCCCCGCGTGGTGGTGGTGACGAACCTCTTCCGTGACCAGCTGGACCGCTACGGCGAGGTGACGCATACGCTCTCGAACATCCGCGAGGCGATGCGCGGCGCGCCGGAGGCGCAGCTCTGCCTGAACGCCGACTGCTCGCTGACGGCTTCTCTGGCGGGAGATCTGCCGAACAAGGTGATCTGGTACGGCGTCAACGAGGGCGCGGCCCCCAGCCGGGCAAAGCCCGTCATCTCGGACGCGACCCACTGCATCCGCTGCAAAACGGAATATGAATACAGCTACATCACCTACGGGCACCTGGGCGGTTTCCGCTGCCCGCATTGCGGCTACGCGCGGCCGAAGGCCGACGTCGCCGTGACGGAGGTGGTCGAGCAGCGCGCCGACGGCAGCACCGTCGTCGTCGACCTGCGCGGCAGCCGCCGGGTGGTGGAGATCAACCTCCCCGCGATGTATAACATCTATAACGCGGTCGGCGCGCTGACCGCGGTGACTGCCATGGGCATTGACGCCGACACGGCGATCGCCTCGCTGGGGCGCTTCTCCTGCGGCTTCGGGCGCATGGAGCAGTTCAAGCTCGGGCAGAAGGGCGCGCGTATGATGCTGGTGAAAAATCCCGCCGGCTGCAACCAGGTGCTGGAGTTTCTGGAGACCATCAGCGATCCCTTTACGCTGGTCGTCTGCCTCAACGACCGTCACGCCGACGGCACCGATGTCTCCTGGATCTGGGACGCGGAGTTCGAGACGCTCGGCCGCCTGGGCAGCCGCCTGCGCCGGGTGATCGTCTCCGGCGACCGCGCATCCGACATGCGCGTGCGCATCAAGTATGCGGGCGTGCCGGACGAGCGCATCACACTGCAGCGCGACTACGAGGCGCTGGTGAAGGAACTGGAAAAGGCCGAAGAGACGGTCTTTCTGATGCCCACTTACACCGCCATGCTCGAGCTGCGGCAGACGGTGATCCGCCACGTGGGCGGCGCAGAATTCTGGGAATAGCGTCAGAAGAAGCGCGCTCCGCTCTGTCTCCGCCTGTCGGCGAAGACGGCGCATCCGCTTCCTCCTTCTTCCTTTCCGGTCCGGACCCGCTCCGCTGGGCTCCGGCCCGGGGAAAAGCATGAAAGCATGACAGGAAGTCTGTGCAGACGGGCGCAGACGGACGAATTGGAGATAATGAGCATGGAACTGAACATCTGCCATCTGTACCCGGATGTGCTGAACCTCTACGGCGACGGCGGCAACATCATCACCCTGACGCAGCGCCTGCGCTGGCGCGGGATCGAAGCGAAGGTCACGCGCGCGCCGATCGGCTCGCCGGTCTCGCTGGCGGGCGCTGACCTCGTGTTCATCGGCGGAGGCCAGGACTTTGAGCAGCAGGTGCTGCTGGAGGACCTGCACCGCGGCCGCGACCGCGAGATCAAGGCCGCGATCGAGGACGGGATCCCCTTCCTGACGATCTGCGGCGGCTATCAGATGCTGGGCGCCTACTACGAGACCTACGACGGCCAGCGCTGCGATTTCATCGGCGCGCTGGACCTCTACACCGTCGGCTCGCAGACGCGCATGATCGGCAATTACAAATTCCAGTGCACGCCGGAAGCGGGCGGCAGCGTGATCGTCGGCTTTGAAAACCACAGCGGCAAGACTCGCCTCGGCAGCGGCGTGCGGCCGCTGGGAAAGGTGCTCGCGGGCTTCGGCAACAACGGCGAGGACGGCACCGAGGGCGCGCACTATAAAAACGTCTTCGGCAGCTACAGCCACGGGCCGATGCTGCCGAAAAATCCCGCCTTTGCCGACCTGCTGCTCTCGACGGCGCTCGAGCGCAAATACGGGAAAGCCGAGCTTTCGCCGCTGGACGACCGCGCGGAGCTCGCCGCCCACGACGAGATGGCGGATAGAATTTAGATTTTAGTTTTTAGTTTTTAGAAAGAGAACGGGTTATGATACGTTTTTACAACGGCCGGGTGCTGTGCTTTGAGCCGGAGCTGCACCTGACGGAGGACGAGGTCTGGATCGACGGCGGCCGCATCGCCTACGTCGGCCCGGCGCGTATGGACAGGCCCGCCTTTGACCGGCAGATCGACCTGAAGGGCGACCTGCTGATGCCGGGCTTCAAAAACGCACACAGCCACACGGCGATGACCTTCCTGCGCTCCAAGGCGGACGATATGCCGCTCGACCGCTGGCTCTCGGAGCAGGTCTGGCCCAACGAGGCGAAACTTACCGACGAGGCGGTCTATACCTTCACCAAGCTCGGCATCATGGAGTACGTTTCGAGCGGCGTGACCGCCTGCTTTGATATGTACGTCCACAACGACGCCTTCACCGCCGCCTGCATCGATGCGGGCTTTCGCGCGGTGATCTGCTCGGGACTCAATAACTTCGACCGCGACGTGGAGCAGACCGAGCGGGACTATCTCAAGTATAACAGCCTGCACGAGCTGATCTCCTTCCGGCTCGGCATCCACGCGGAGTACACCACCAGTATGGAACGGATGGAGTACGCCGCGGGCCTGGCGGAGAAATACCACGCGCCCTGCTTTACGCATCTGTCCGAGACAAAGGCCGAGGTCGAGGGCTGCCTTTCCCGCTACGGAAAAACGCCCCCGCAGCTGCTGGACGAGCTGGGCTTCTTCCGCTACGGCGGCGGCGGCTACCATTGCGTGCACATGAGCGGGGAGGACATCGCGCTCTTTGCCGAAAAGGGCCTCTGGGCGGTGACCTGCCCGGGCTCGAACGCCAAGCTCGCCAGCGGCATCGCGCCGATCGAAAAGCTGCGGAAGGCGGGCGTGAAGCTCGCCATCGGCACCGACGGCGCGGCCAGCAACAACGCGCTGGACTTCTTCCGCGAGATGTATCTCGTTACCGCGCTTCAAAAGCTCATCGAGGGGGACGCCTCCGCCTGCCCGGCGGGGGAGGTGCTGCGCATGGCCTGCGTCGGCGGCGCCGGCGCGATGGGTCTGGACGACTGTGACGAGATCGCCCCGGGCAAAAAGGCGGATTTGGTCGTGATCGACCTGCAGCGGCCGAATATGCAGCCGGTCCACAACATTCCGAACAATCTCGTCTATTCCGGCTCGAAGGAAAACGTGCGGCTGACGATGGTCAACGGGAAGATCCTCTACGAAAACGGGGAATTCTTTGTGGGAGAGGAGCCTGAGCGCATTTACGCGGCGGCCAACGCCTTTATCAGGGAACTGAAGACATGAGAGAAATCGATTTACATGTGCATACGACTGCTTCCGACGGCACCTTTACGCCGACCGAGGCGGTGAAGCTCGCCGCGGAGACCGGGCTGCGCGCCATGGCCGTCACGGACCACGACAACATGCGCGGCTGCGCGGAGGCGATGCGCGCCGGAGAGGAATACGGCGTGGAGATCGTCCCCGGGATCGAGATCAGCACGAAATTCCGCCAGTCCGTCCATATCCTGGGCTACTACGTCGATCCCGAGGCCCCGGCCATGAAGGAGACTTTGGACTGGGTGGTGAACGACCGGGACGAGAGAAACAAAAAAATGGCGGCCCTGATGGCCGCCGACGGTCTGCCGGTGAGCTATGAGCAGATGCACGAGCGCTTCGGCCCCGTGATCGGACGGCCGCACTTCGGCCGGATCCTGGTGGAGCTCGGCCTGGCTGACAGCGTGGCCGAGGCCTTTGACAAGTATGTGGAAAGGGGCCGGAAATACTACGTGCCCCGGAGCATCCTGTCGATCGAGCGCTCGGTGGAGATCATCCGGGAATCCGGCGGCGTGCCGGTGCTGGCCCATCCCTTCCAGTACCATCTGGACGACGCCGGCCTGCGCGAGCTGATCGAGCACTGCATGGAAAGCGGGCTGATGGGCATCGAGTGCCGGTACTCGGGCTATAATCAAAAGAGGGTCGAGTATCTGCTGGGTCTGGCAAAGGACTACGGCCTGCTGACGACCGGCGGCAGCGATTTCCACGGCAGCAACAAGCCGCACATTTCTTTGGGCCGCGGCGTCGGCGGCGACCTGGAGGTGCCCTACGAATACCTGCAGCGGCTGAAGGAAGCCGCGGGGCGAGTTAGTTTTTAGTTTTTAGCGCTTAGTTTTTAGAAGAAGACGAAAGAACCGGGAGGCAGTGCCTCCCGGTTCTTTTACTAAAAACTAAGAACTGAAAACTAAAAACTATTCAGTCCACGCGCTCCGCGCCCCAGAAGAAGAGGGCGACGGTGCCCGGGCCGGTGTGGCTGCCGATGGTGGTGCCGATGTTGTTGATGACGACCTTGCCGTTGAGCTTCGGGAAGCGCGCCTCGACCAGATCGGCGACCGCGCGGGCGTCGTCCAGGCAGGCGGACATGGAGATATAGCACTTGCCGTCGTAATCCAGGCCCTTGTCGGCAAACTCTTCCATCTTGTCCACGATCTGGCGGATGACGCGCTTTTTGGTGCGCACCTTGAAGCGCGGGATCAGGCGGCCAAGGTTATCCATGTTCATCAAGGGGCAGATCTCCAGCAGGCCGCCGAAGACCGCCGCGGTCTTGGAGATGCGGCCGCCTTTGACGAAGAAGCTCAGGTCGGTGGAGAAGAACCAGTGGTGCAGCTTCAGGCGGTTTTTCTCGATCCAGTCGGCCAGCTCGGCGGCGCTCAGGCCCTCGTCGCGCTTTTTCGCGGCGGTGTCCATGATGAGGCCGTAGCCGGAGGAGGCGCCCAGGGAGTCGATCAC
The DNA here is from genome assembly GCA_946547105.1 of uncultured Clostridia bacterium. GTDB lineage: Bacteria > Bacillota > Clostridia > Oscillospirales > Oscillospiraceae > Limivicinus. Next base: position 13,929 of record CAMNOV010000008.1, read on the forward strand.
ATAGATCTTACGCTCAGGGAAGCGCTCCATGGCGATGTTTGCGGCGTTGCGGGCGGAGTTGATGGTGGCGGAGATGCCGGAGGACAGCGTGACGTGCACGATGTCCTTGCCCTGCTCGAGGAAGGGCGTGAAATAGTCCAGATATTCCTGGATGCTGACCTGGGAGGTCTTGGTGTCGGCGCCCTCCTTCATCAGGCGGTAAAACTCGTCGAAGGGCACGCTCTGCCCCAGGTCGTCGGGGTAGTCCTTGCCGTCGAGGATATAGTGGAAGCAGACGTAATGGACGTCGATCGCCTCAAAATGCTCCTTGCTCAGATCGGCGGTGGAGCAGCAGCTGATGATGTAGTCGGCCATGGCTGGGATCTCCTCTCGATTAAATTGCAGATTTATCCTATCGCACAGGAACGAAAAAGCCAAGCTACTCCCGCGTCATTCGCTCTACTGCGCAAAAAGGCCGCGGGCAGATTTCTCTACCCGCGGCTCTACAAATCGTAGAATCGGCTTATTTACTGGCTTTTTTGACGATCCGACGGACCTTGGGGACCTTGCGGATGTTGCAGGCAAGGAAAACGATCGCCTCCGCCGGCACGGCCAGCAGAAACAGCTGCCAGGGCCGGTCGACCGGGAGGAAGAAATAGGCCAGCACGAAAAGACTCAGCACAAAGGCGGCCAGGATATACTGCAGGTGCCGCCCGTGACGGAATACGCAGACCAGGATCATGTACACCAGCAGCTCCACCGACAGCGCCACCAGGAACACGCGCCATTCGATGATATCTAGCAGCCAGAGCGTGACGAAGACCGTCAGCGCGATGGTGAACACGCCGAGCAGAACGATCGCGATGATCACGCTGACGCTGTAGCTGCGCGTCGGGACCTCGTTTTCGTCCTTCGGCGGCTCCCATTTGTCGTGCGCGGAGAGCAGATCGTTCACCGTCACGCCGAACAGCTCCGCCATCTGCACCAGCACGTAGGCGTCAGGGATGGCCTCGCCGCGCTCCCACTTGGAGATGGTCTTGTCCGAGTAATTCAGTTTGGCGCCCAGCTCCGCCTGCGTCATGCCGTGAGCCGTGCGCAGGTTGATGATGTTGCTGGCCGAAATCAGCTTGAGATCAGATAATTCCAAAAAACAACCCTCAATTTCGAATTCCTAATTCCGAACTCCGAATTTTAAAACGGCGACCTGGGGCTCCATGAAGGGCTCCACGGTAAACGTGTCCGTGTCGTAGTAGTGGATCAGCTCCGGGGACTCGAACTGGTAGGCGAAGTCCCGCACGGTCTCCAGCCGGTGGCCGCCGCGGTTGCCGTCGCGGTAGTGCATCGGGATGACGACCGTCGCCATGATCTCGTCGCAGATGCGCTTGGTCTCCTGCGAGGGCAGGCCCGTGCAGCTGCCGGCGCAGATCATCACCACATCCGCGCCGAAAAGGCGCGAGACCTGGCTCCCGTCAAGCTGGGTGCCGATATCGGCCATGTGAACGAGCTTGACGCCGTCCGCCTCCAGCACGTGGATGTCGCAGAAGCCGCGCCAGTTGCCCATCTTGAAGTCGTGAGGCACGCGGAGCTTCGTGATCTCGAAGGGGCAGTCGCTCGCCGGGCGGCCGGAGAGCTTCACGCCCTCGCGGTAGTTGTGGCCGTAGTGCTCGTGGCTGACGAGGACCATGTCCGCCGTGGTGCGCAGCTTCGGATAGCCGTTGATATAGTCGCTGTTATAGGGATCGATCACGATCCGGAAGCCCTTGTGGGTGATGGCAAAGCAGGCGTGTCCCAGCCACTGGATCTCCATGGCGCGTCCTTTCCGCTCCGGCGCTTGCGCGCGGAGATGGTCTATAGTATAATCGAACGGAATAGAAAAATAATATCATAGAAGCGAAAAAATGACAAGGTGGAAATCATCATGCCCAACCGTTTGCAGCTTGAGAAGTCGCCCTATCTGCGCCAGCACGCGGACAATCCCGTGGACTGGTATCTCTGGGGCGAGGAGGCCTTTGAAAAGGCGCGGCGGGAGAACAAGCCCGTCTTTCTGTCCATCGGCTACGCGACCTGCCACTGGTGCCACGTGATGGCGCGGGAGTCCTTTGCCGACGGGGAAGTGGCGGAGGTGCTGAACCGCGACTATGTGCCGGTGAAGGTGGACCGCGAGGAGCGGCCGGACGTGGACGCGGTATATATGCGGGCCTGCGTTGCGATGAACGGCAGCGGCGGCTGGCCGCTGACGGTGCTCCTCACGCCGGAGCAGCAGCCCTTCTTTGCCGCGACCTATCTGCCGAAAAACAATCGCGGCCGCCAGCTCGGCCTGCTGCCGCTGCTGAAGGCGGCGGCGCAGAAATGGGCGCAGGCGCCGGACGCGCTGCGCAAGACCGGCGCGGAGCTGACGGCGCTGCTGGCACAGCCCGCCGCTGCGGATGCCGCGGAACCTTCGCTTGACCAGGCCAGGCGCGCGGCGGAGCAGCTCATGGCGAGCTTTGACGCCGAATACGGCGGCTTCGGCACCGCGCCGAAGTTCCCGACGCCGCATCATCTGCTCTTCCTGCTGCGCTATGCTCATGCGCAGGGCGACAAAAACGCCCGCGCCGCTGTGGACAAAACCCTGCAGCAGATGGCGCGCGGCGGTATCTTCGACCAGCTCGGGGGCGGGTTTGCCCGCTACTCCACCGACCGGGAGTGGCTCGCGCCGCACTTTGAAAAGACGCTCTATGATAACGCTTTGCTGGCGCTCGCCTATACCGAGGCCTGGCAGGACGGCCGCCTTGCGCTCTACCGCTCGGTGGCCGAGCGCACGCTCGATTACTGCCTGCGCGAGCTGCGGGATGAACAGGGCGGCTTTTACGCCGGACAGGACGCGGACAGCGAGGGCGAGGAGGGCGCATACTACCTCTTCACGCCCGCCGAGATCAAGGCTGTGCTGGGCGAGAGCGAGGGACGCGGCTTCTGCGAGTGCTACGATATCACCGAGGAGGGCAACTTCCACGGCAAGAGCATCCCGAACCTGCTGCTCAACCAGCGCTGGCAGCTTGTGCCCGAGGGCTACGGGGCTTATCGGGAAAAGCTGCGGCATGCCCGGCAGGAGCGGCTGCCGCTTGCCACGGACAACAAGGTGCTCACCGGCTGGAACGGTCTGATGCTGACGGCGCTTGCGCGCGCCGCGCGCGTCTTCGACAGCGCGGTATACCTGGATGCGGCGGAAACACTTGCAGAATTCCTGGCGCGGGAGCTTGGCGCTCCCGCGAGCTTAAATGCGCGCTGGTGCGAGGGCGAGGCCCGCTTTGCCGCGCGGCTGGACGATTATGCCTTTTACGCGCTCGGCCTGCTGGAGCTCTACCGCGCAGACTTCGATCCCGCGCACCTGCTGCGCGCGAAGGCGCTGGCCGGGGAGATCCTGCGTCGCTTTGCAGACCCCTCGGGCGGCTTCTTCCTGACGGCCGCGGACAGCGATCGGTTGATCCTGCGCCCGAAGGAGACGCAGGACGGGGCGCTGCCCTGCGGCAACAGCGCCGCGGCGATCCTCTTTCAACGCCTCTGGCGGCTGACGGCGCAAGAAAAATGGCGCGAGGCCGCCGACCGGCAGCTGCGCTTTGTCTGCGGCGGGCTGGGGGCCTATCCCGCGGCGGCGACCTTCGGCCTCTGCGCCGTGCTGGACGCGGTGCTGCCGACGCAGGAGCTGGTCTGCGCCGCGCCGGACGAGACCGTGCCGGAAGCGCTTCGCGCCGTGGAGCGGAAATACGCGCCGGAGCTGGAGATATTGCTCAAAACGCCCGCGCGGGCGGAGGCATTGGCCGAGGCCGCGCCCTTCACCGCCGATTACGCGCCGAAGGACGGCAAAGCCGCCTATTATCTCTGCACTGGCGGCGCCTGTCAGCTGCCGGTGACGGAACTGTGAGAGAATTCGAAATTCGGCGTTCGGAACGAAAATGGGCTGTGAAAAAGCCGTATGATATAAAACAGACAGAAACACGGGCCTGTAGGGGCTGGCACCCTCGGCAGCCCGGCACGAAAACCGAAATAAAACAGAAATCTCCGGCGAATTCGGACTTTATACCGTCTTCGCCGGAGATTTCTATATCAAGTTTCCTTTATGCTGCACGGGCCGTCCGGGGGGCCGGCCCCTACATCCTGCTATGGACTTTTTTCAAAGCCCCTTTGATGTGTGCCGGATGGGAGAAGATCAGAACTTGCCGAGGGAGCTGGAGTTCTCTTCGTTCGGCATGTACTCTTCGCGCTTGCCGGGGAGGATGGCGTTGAGGACGATGCCGGCGATGGAGGCGACCGCCAGACCGGACAGGGCGATGTTCAGGCTGCCGATCTGGAAGGAGATGGAGCCGAGGTCGGAGAAGTTGACGCCGAGGGCCAGGCCGAGGATGACGGCCGCGACGATGACGTTGCGGGACTTCTGGAAGTCGGTGTGGTTCTCGACCATGTTGCGGACGCCGACCGCGGAGATCATGCCGTAGAGGATGATCGACACGCCGCCGATCGTGGCTGCGGGCATGGCGGAGATCAGAGCCGCGAACTTCGGGCAGAAGGACAGGAGGATGGCAAAGTAGGCCGCGATGCGGACGACCTTCGGGTCGTAGACCTTGGTCAGAATGAGGACGCCGGTGTTCTCGCCGTAGGTGGTGTTGGCGGGAGCGCCGAAGAGGGCGGCGATCGTGGTGCCGATGCCGTCGCCGATCAGCGTGCGGTGCAGGCCCGGATCCTCGATGAGGTTCTTTTCAATGGCGCCGCTGATGGCGGAGATGTCGCCGACGTGCTCCATCATCGTCGCGAAGGCGATCGGGACGATCATGATGATCGAGGAGACCAGCAGGCCGGTGTTGACGCTGCCGGAGGAGAAGAGACCAAAGACGGTGTTCTGCATGGCGACGGGCAGGCCGATCCAGGCAGCGTCGCGGACGCCGGAGAAGTCGACGTTGCCGGTGATCGCGGCGACCAGGTAGGAGGCGAGCACGCCCATCAGGATCGGGATGATCTTGATCATGCCCTTGCCCCAGATGTTGCAGACGATGACGACGACGATCGCGACCAGCGCGATCCACCAGTTGGTGGAGCAGTTGTTGATGGCGGACGGCGCGAGGATCAGGCCGATGGCGATGATGATCGGGCCGGTGACGACGGGCGGGAAGTAGCGCATGACGTTCTTCGAGCCGAAGGCCTTGCAGATTCCCGCAAGGATGAGGTAGAGAAGACCGGCGCAGGCGACGCCGACGCAGGCGTAGGGCAGCGCTTCAGCCTGGGAAAGACCCAGCTCGGCGCCGGAGGCGACGACACCGAAGTAGCCGCCGAGGAAGGCGAAGGAGGAGCCGAGGAACACGGGGACCTTCTTGCCGGTGACCAGGTGCATGAACAGCGTGGCGAGGCCGGCGAAGAGCAGCGTCGCGGAGACGCTCAGACCGGTCAGGATCGGGACGAGCACGGTCGCGCCGAACATGGCGAACAGGTGCTGCAGACCGAGGACCAGCATCTTCGGCGTGCCGAGGGTGCGCGCGTCGAAAATCGGTTCGTCGACGACGTTTTTCTTTTCTTTACCCATGGTTTGTACCTCTCTTTTTATATGATTTTTGTTGCCAACATAATTATTCTTCGGCGGTGTCCATCAGGAACACGCCGGTTTCGCCGTCAAAGTCCGGCAGACGAACCTCCACCAGCTCCGAGCGGGAGGTGGGGATGTTCTTGCCGACGTAGTCCGGCCGGATGGGCAGCTCGCGGTGTCCGCGGTCGACCAGCACGGCCAGCTGGATCGAACGGGGGCGGCCGCAGGAGAACACGGCCTCGATGGCCGCGCGGGCGGTGCGCCCGGTGTAGATCACGTCGTCCACCAGCACCACGTCGCGGTCCGTCACGTCAAAGCCCAGATCGATGCGCCGCAGCTCCGGCGATTCGGTCAGGGTGCTCAGATCGTCGCGGTACCAGCGGATATCCACGCTGCCGCAGGGCAGGTCCACGTCCTCGATCTTGCAGATGTTGTCGCGGATGCGGCGGGCGATCGGTTCGCCGCGGCGGCGCACGCCGATCAGCTGCACGTTTTCCACGCCCTTGTTCTTTTCGGCGATCTCATGGGAGATGCGCATCAGCGCGCGGCCCAGGGCCGCTTCATCCATGATCTGTGCCTTTAACCGCATGAGCCGAAATCCCTTTCATCAATCATTCCACTCGTTTTTGACGCAGCTTTGCCGCGTCAAAAACGCATTGAAAAAACAAAAAATGCCTTACCGATTCCGGCAAGACACGCAACAAAAGGAAGATGCACGCGGTGCATCGTATCTATATGAGCGATTTTGCCGGTCTCTCTGTACCGAAGCTTAAAAATCTGTTTTCCCAAATCAGGCAGCTCTCGTCTGCTCGTGTCGCATTATACGTGGAGAGGATCAAAAAAGCAAGCCTTTTTTTCGCATTTTTGCAGCTTCGTCGCATGCAACGAAAAAGCACCGGTCACGACCCACGCTTTTCTGTCATTCTGCCCGACCGGCGGGGATGCCTGCAATCTTTTGTTGACAGGCCGTCGTTCATCCTGTAAAATGCAGTTAATTGATTCAAATATTTTAAGGAATGAAAGGGCTTGGCGGAGATGGATATTTTCACGAAAGTCGAACGCTTCACATTGGCCGACGAATACCGGGAAATGGGCATTTATCCCTATTTCCACGCGCTGGAATCGCGGCAGGATACCGAGGTCATCATGGAGGGCAAGCGCCGCATCATGCTCGGCTCCAACAACTATCTCGGCCTGACGACGGAGCCTTCGGTCATCGAGGCCGGCATCCGCGCCTTTGAAAAATACGGCAGCGGCTGCTCCGGCTCGCGCTTCCTCAACGGCACGCTGGAAATGCATCTGGAGCTGGAACAGGAGCTGGCCGCCTTCGTACACAAGGAGGGCGCCGTGACCTTCTCCACCGGCTTTCAGTCCAATCTCGGCATCATCAGCGCCATCGTCGGCCGCGGGGACTACGTGATCTGCGACCGCGAGAACCACGCCAGCATCTACGACGGCTGCAAGCTCAGCTACGGCAAGATGATGCGCTATAAGCACAACGATATGGAAGAGCTGGAGAGCATCCTCAGCCGCATCCCGGACGAGGCGGGCCGACTGATCGTCACGGACGGCGTGTTCTCCATGGGCGGCGATATCGCCAATCTGCCGGAGATCTGCCGCCTGGCCGAGCAGTACGGTGCGCGCGTTATGGTGGACGACGCCCACGGCCTCGGCGTGATCGGCGAGGGCGGCCGCGGCACGGCCAGCTACTTCGGCCTGGAGGACAAGGTGGACATCATCATGGGCACCTTCTCCAAGTCCCTGGCGAGTCTCGGCGGCTATATGGCGGCCTCGGAAAAGGTCTGCGACTTCGTGCGCCACAATTCCCGCCCCTTCATCTTCTCCGCGTCCATCCCACCCTCCGCCTGCGCCACCGCGCTGGCCGCGCTGCGGCATCTGGAGGCGCACCCGGAGCTGCCCGTGCGTCTGCGCGCGCTGGCGGCGCATGCCAGAGCAGGCCTCAAGGCCGCCGGTCTGCACGTGCGCGAGTCCGAAACGCCGATCGTCCCGATCTACACCTACGAGGCGGTGCGCACGCTGCAGAAGGCCAAGGAGGCCTACGACGCCGGTGTGTACGTCAACCCCGTGCTGCCGCCCGCCACGCCGCCGACCGAGTGCCTGCTGCGCACGAGCTATATGGCGACGCTGACCGAGCCGCTGATCGACGAGGCCGTGGAGATCCTCGGCCGTGTGCTGAGGGATTAGTTTTTAGTTTTCAGGTTTTAGTTTTTAGAAGAAACGAACCGGCGAATGCGTCATACGCATCCGCCGGTTTTGCGTGCATTGAAATATCACGGTGTCAATTCCCTTGGTGTTGAGGTTCCCGAAAGCGAGACACGATTTTTTTCGCGTCCGGAAGGATGACCGATTCGGGGGCGTTCCAAGCTGCCAGATTGCTTTTGCTTCGCCGGTAGGAGAGCAAAGCATATTTGCCGCTTCTCGGCTCATGCACGGAGGGGAGCGGAAGGGGACAAAACTCCTTCAGCTTTTCTTCGTTTTGCAGACCTTTGCAGGGCACGCGGATCATTAGGCCGCCCTTTGCTTTGTCAAAGGCTTCGTCGATGGCGGCGCGCTCTGTTTCATCCAGATTCCGATTCGCAAAGTACAGGCACCGATAAGGGCCGCCTCGCACAATCCAACGCTCCAGAGCGATGCCAATCTCCTCCAGCTCATCCCATAGAATTAGGCAGTGGGTTTTGCCGAAAACTCTACGCTCGATGGCCTGCGAACTGAAAATGACCTGTGAAAAACTGTCGCGCACAATCCATAAACAAACAAAGCCAAACAATAATGCAATAATCAGACCGAGCAGACCGATCAGGAAGTGCAGCCAGTCAAAGCCCGCCGCGAAGGCATATTTTACCAACAGGCCGACACCGACACAAGCACAGGCAAGGCTGGTCGCGAGGGCAAGCAGAAAAAAGGGCAGCAGCTTTAGAAACCTTAGCCACGAAGGCTGTTGAAGAGACCATGTTTCCATTTCTGCAATCCTTTCACGTTTAATCAAAGGCGCCTAGGATCAGGTCGCCGCTGGTCGTTTCGACCTCGACCTGCGGGCAACCGCTGCCGCCCTGGATCAGTCGGCCGCTCATGTCGCCGGAGGCGGTGTCGTAGTCCAGGTCGATCGCGCCGGGAACGTCCAGATGTACGTCGCCGCTGGTCGTTTCGACCTCGATGCGTTGATCGTCGCTCGTGTCAAGCAGGCTCAGACGCACGCTTCCGCTGGTCGCGTCGATGCTGACGTCGCAGCCGGCCGGGACGGCTTCGCAGCGGACGGAACCGCTGGTGCTTTCGAGCCGGATCTCCTTCGCTTCGCAGCGGACGGCAATGCTTCCGCTGGTCGAAGCCGCTTCCAGCGTGTCGCAGCGGCAGTCCTGCGCGGCGAGCGCACCGCTGGTCGCGCTCAGCCGCAGCTCACGGCAGGCACAGGCGGTCAGGCTGATTTCGCCGCTGGTCGCGCTGAGGTCGAGCGTCTTTTCGACCTGCAGAGCGCGCAGCTCGACGTCGCCGGAGGTCACGCCGACGCTGACGCTCTCCGCCGTCCAGCCGGCGGGAACGGTCAGCACGAGCTCCTTGTCGGGCATCTGCGTCTGCGGCGCGGAGCAGAAACGGATGGACAGCGTGCCGTTTTCCAGCTTCCAGCAGAGCTTCTGCTCGTCCTTCAGGGCTTTTCCGCAGCGCTCCTCCAGCGTGATCTGATCGGTGCTGCCGGACTGCAGCTTCACCGTACCGCTGATCCAGTCAAGATCGATCGTTTTGACCTCGGCGGGGGAGAAGCTCTCCTCGCCGCTTTGGCATATCGTGTAGTCCTTGAGGTCGCCGTAGCCGGTAGAGATCTGGCCAACCTGGAAATTGCCCGTGTTCCAAAGCTCGTGGATATTTGCGCCGCGCAGCAGGGACACGGCGATCAGCGCCATGCCCAGTACGATCAGCAGCAGCGCGGTCACCAATGCGGTCTTTACAGCTTTGCTCATTCGATATCCCTCCTTATCTCAGCAGGGCCTTTTTGCAGCCGCGCCAGATCGACCGGCACAGCCGCGCGAAGCCGCGCATGATCACGCCCATCAGCATCACGCCGAGGATCAGTACGCCCGCGCCGCAGAGGACGCCGCCGATCGCCATCAGCAGCGGCAGCGCCGTCTGGCCGAGCAGCGTGCCGAGACCGAGGGCGATCAGCGAGATGCCGACGGCCGGGAGCGCGATCCCGAGGCTGAGACCCAGAGCCCAAAGCGTGATCAACAGAGAGAGCAGGATCGCAAAGGCCGCGATCAGCAGCGGCAGCCACAGCGGCGCGCCCAGCACCAGCAGCACGACCGTCAGCGCCGAGGGCTTTCCCTGCGCCTGCACGCGGCTTTTCACCAGCGTGGACAGAGGGATCTCCGCCAGCAGCGTCTCCGCGACGTCCTCCGGCGCGCCGAGATGCGCGGCGGCCTCCGCCTCGCTCATGCCGTCCTCCAGCATGTCGTCAAACAGTTCTTCATAATAGGCCAGCTGCGCCTCCCGCTCCTCGGCCGGCATCAGCGCCAGGGCCGCCCGGAGGCGTTCCAGATATTCAGCTCTTGTCATGCTCCAGCCCTCCCCGGATATACTCGTACATGGCGGCCAGCTCGTTCCAGTCCGCCGCGAAGCTCTCCAGCTGCCGCCGCCCGGCGTCCGTCATGTGGTAAAACTTGCGCAGCCGTCCGTTGTGCTCGACGGAATAGACCGTCAGCGCTCCGGCGCCCTCCAGCCGCCGCAGGATCGGATAGAGCGTCGACTCCGTCACCGGAACGAAGGCGCTCAGATCCCGCACGATCTGGTATCCGTAGGAATCGCCGCGCGCCAGTGCAGCCAGCACGCAGTTTTCCAGCAGACCGCGCCGCATTTGGGCATCCAACATGCGAATACCCCCTTTCGCACAATACTATACAACGCACAGTATAGTGCGTCAAGGGGTATTTTCCAAAAACTAAAAACTAAGATCTAAAAACTGAAACCCTCCGCGGCAGCGGAGGGTTTCTTTACCACTTGTTTTCCACTTTTTCGGCAAAGCCGGGGAAGTCCTTGATGTCGATCGGCGTGCCGTCGTCCAGGATCGCGGTGCCGGTGAAGAGACCGAAGACCTGGTGCTGGTCGGATTTGATCAGCTTGAGGTCGGTGCAGGAGGCGCGGTCGAGCACGGGCTGGAAATCCATCGTGAAGCGGCCGTTATCCGACGAGAAGCGCCAGGGGGAGAGGAAATCCTTTTCATCGCCCGGGATATGGAAGCTCACGTGGTTGAGCTTGTGCGCTTTGCCGTTATAGAACAGCATGTTCTCGGTGGCCTGCTCGGTGTTTCCGAAGCCGTAGCCGATGTTGAAGCCGAAGGGCACGCCGTCGACCTCGCCGGATGCGGAGCCCCAGTACCAGGTGTTGTGGTAGGTCCAGACGCCGCGGCCCCAGTCGAGCACGGCGAAGCTGTCCGCGGGATCGAAGCGGTAGACGCGCCCGCCGTAGCGGACCTCGCCGCTGGCGCGCAGGCAGTTGATCTTCTGGTTGAAGTAGAAGTGGCCGGGCTTGTCGAAGGGCGTGGCGATCACCATGCTCTCCTCCGGCTCGTCGGTCAGCTCGATCTCGGCCGCGAGCGAGCCCTCCGGGCCAAAATCGGCCATGCTGGCCGTCAGCACGCGGCGGCCTTTGCCGTCGTTTTCAAAGGATAGGCTGTGATCCTTGCCGCCGTGGCGCACGCTGCCGACGGCGGAGCTCTCCGGCAGATGCACCTTGCCGAAGGGAAACACGCTCATCGGACTTTTCGTGATCTCCCAGACCTCTTCAAAATCCAGCAGGGAGACGGAGTCCATGCCCATGTAGCTGTTGTCGGCGATGGTCAGGGCCAGGGCGAAGCGGCCGTTGTTGATGAGATAGTAGTCCCATTCCTTGATGCGGCTTTTCCCGGCGCGGATGTCCGAGCGGCGGTAGACGGGCAGCAGCTTTTTGGCATAGCCCGGCTCGGTCAGATTGCCCTGCTTGTCGAGCAGCGGCATGGCTCTGGTGATTTCGTGCTGCATGTCGGCCTCCTTTTATTTTTTCAGCAGGCGGATATCCCGGCCCACGAAGGGCAGGCGCAGGAACTCGCCCTTCATGCGGGAGCAGATCTGCGGCGTGTATTTACGCAGCAGCTCCTCGTCCGTGCAGTTGGTGCTGATGATGGTCTTCTTTCCGGCGTTGAGGCGGCTGTTGATGAGCGTATAGAGGGCGCTGACGGTGACGGAGGTGATCATCTCCGTGCCCAGATCGTCCAGGATCATCAGGTCGCAGTCGAGCATCCGGCGCACGCGGGCCGCGGCGGCCTCAGCGGTCTCCGGGTCGCGGGCGAATTTCTGCGCCTCAAAGGCCTCCAGCGCGGAGGCAGCCGAGTCATAGCAGACGGAATAGCCCTTGTCGGCCACGACGCGGGCGATGCAGGCGGACAGATAGGTCTTGCCGAGGCCGGTGCCGCCCTGGAAGAGCAGGTTGGAGCTGACCTCGGGGAAGCTGTCGGCAAATTTGCGGCAGCTTTTATAGATGCGGCTCATGGCCTCGCGCGGAGAAACGCCCTCGAGCGGCTGCTCGTCGTAGAGGCTCAGATCGAAGCGCTCGAAGCTCTCGTCGCCGTGGCGCAGCAGCGCGCTGAGCTCCTGGGTCAGCGCCTGGTTGTAGAGCTTCTTCAGGCAGCGGCAGGGCTGCGCACCGTCCATGCCGGTGTCCCGGCAGATCGGGCAGGAGACGATCTCGTCCAGGTAGTCGATCGGCCGGCCCAGCGCCGTCAGCCGCTCGGCCCGTTCGGCCTGCAGCTCCAGGTTGTCGCGCTTCAATACTTCAAGTTTTTCGGCAAGGTCCGGCGCGCGCGAGACGGTCAGCCTCACCAGCTCCGCCATCTGGCGGCGCAGACGCAGGTCGATCCGCTCGATCTCCGGGTCGCGGGCATAGACCAGGCTCAGCCGGCGCTGATGCTCGGCGGCATTATCCGCGCGCCGCTGCTCCAGCGCTTCCCTGGCCTTGGCCAGGAGTTTTCCGTCATATGGCATGGCAAGCACTCCTTCCGTTAAATCTTGTCAAAGATCTCGTCCAGTTCGCGCAGATCGACGCGGCCGCTGTTCGCCGCGCCGCCGGCCGCCGGGGCGCGGCGGCGGCTGTCGCCGGCTTCGATCTCGGCTGGCGTGTGCAGCCTTTTCGCGTGCCAGGACTGGAAGATCTTGTCCATATAGGACCAGTGCAGCTTGCCGAGCTTGACGAGCGTGCGGTCGTAGGCAATGGCGACGGCCTCCGGCGGAAAGCCCATGCCGAGCCAGCGCTCCACGTATTCGCGCTCGGTCTTGCTCAGATCCCGCCCGCGGATGTTCAGCACCTCTTTGACCTGCCCGGTCAGCTCGCGCTGTTCGCGGCGGAAACGGATGTAGTCGTCGGCCTGCTCGAGCGTCATGATTTCGCGGTTGGCCCAGTCGTAGCCCTCCTTTTCCACGCTGCGGGGGGAGGGGACGCTGCCGGGCCTGCGCTCGGCTGCGCGCTCGGCGCAGTAATGCAGCAGCGTGAACAGGACCTCGGCGGGCAGGCCGAGGTGCTTATAGAGCCCGGCCAGCATTTTCATATCGGCAGGGGAGAGCTTGCGCCCGAAGACCTGCTCCGCTTCGCGGTAGATGGCCTGCAGCTGCGGATCCTCTGCGGCAAAGCGGATCAGATCCTCGGCGCGGTATTCCGGCAGCGTGTCCTCCGGTACCCGCTGCGTGGACACGGGCGCGGGCATGCCGTCCAGCAGGCCCATGCGGCGCAGCTTTTCGGCGGCGGCGTCGATCTCGCGCGCAGTGCGGCAGAGCGCTCCGGCCGCGCGTTCCGCGTCCAGGGCTCCCGTGCGGGCGATATATAAATAAAGCAGGGCCACGTCGCCGTCGTGTGCGGCGATCAGGAGGTCCGCCGCCTCGGCCGGCAGCGGAAAAGCGGTCTTGTTTTCGGTCATGGCAGAATGTGGAGGTCTCTTTTCCTTAATTTTTACAGAGCAAAGCTATTATATCATTAAAATTATCTTGTCGCAATAGGCCAAAGCGTGTTATAATGTCATGAATAATGCCATGATTAATATGCGGTACTATTGCCGCTTGAAGGAGACCCCACTATGATCGAGCTTCTCTCTCCCGCCGGTTCGCCGGAATCCGTGATCGCCGCCGTACAGAACGGCGCGGACGCGGTCTATCTCGGCCTGGGCGATTTCAACGCCCGCCGCGGCGCCAAAAACTTCACCGACGAGGAGTTTCGCAAGGCGATGCGCTATTGCCGCGTGCGCGGCTGCAAGGTCTATGTGACGCTCAACACCCTGGTGGGCGACCGGGAGATGGAGGCCGCCGTGGACGCGGCGCGTCTGGCCTCCGACGAGGGCGCGGACGGGCTCATCGTGCAGGACCTCGGCATGTCGGCGGCCATCCGCCGCGCACTGCCGGATATTCCGCTGCACGCGAGCACCCAGATGAGCATCCACAACCTGGCCGGCGTGGAGGCTGCCGCCGAGATGGGCATGACCCGCGCGGTTCTGGCCCGCGAGCTCAGTCTGGAGCAGATCAAATTCATCACCAAACACGCCTCCATCGAGACCGAGGTCTTCGTGCACGGCGCGCTGTGCTTCTGCCATTCCGGCCAGTGCTATATGTCCGCGCTGATCGGCCGCCGCAGCGGCAACCGCGGCGCCTGTGCCCAGCCCTGCCGCATGCAGTATTCCCTCGGCGGGCGCATGGACGATTATCCGCTCTCCCTCAAGGACAGCTGCCTGGTCGACCGGCTGCAGGAGCTGGAGGACGCGGGCGTTGCCTGCCTGAAGATCGAGGGCCGCATGAAGCGCCCCGAATACACCGCCATCGTGACCGAGATCTATGCCAAGGCGCTCAAGGAGCACCGCAAGCCCACCCGCGAGGAGATGAGCACGCTCGAGCAGGCCTTCTCCCGCGACGGTTTTACCCAGGGCTATTTCAACGGCGATAAAAAAGATATGTTCGGCGTCCGCGGCGAGCCGGAGCGCGAGACCGAGAAGCTCTTCACCGCCGCCCGCCGCAATTACGCCGAGGGCGAAGCGCGCCGCGTGCCGGTGCATTTCTACACCGTCTGTGAGACGGACCAGCCGATCCGCGCCATCGCCTTTGACGACGACGGCCACCGCGCCGTGGCCGAGGGACCCGTGCCCGAGGAGGCCAAGCGCCAGGGCCTGACCGAGACCTATCTGACCGACCAGATGATCAAGACCGGCGGTACGCCCTACCAGGTCGTGGAAAACCGCGCCAAGGTGGACCGGGGGCTCTTCCTGCCCGCCGCGGCGATCAACGAGCTGCGCCGGAATCTGATCTCCCAGCTGAGCGAGGCGCGCGCCGAAGCGCCGCACCGCCGCAGCCTGCCCCTGCCGCCTCCGCCGCGCGGCGCGCAGAACGTCCTCGACCCGAAGCGCATCTACCAGGTGCGCACGGCCGACCAGCTCAGCGAGGAGCTCGCCGAGCTCAAGCCGGATTACCTCTACGTCCCCGCTCTGGTCATGGCGGACGACTATGAGCGCATCCGCCCCTTCGTCGACCGCGGCACCGTCCCCGTGGCGGTCCTGCCCCGCGTTATCACCGACGACGAGCTGCCCATCGTCTACCGCGCGCTGGAAAAGCTCTTCAGCTTCGGCGTCAACGAGGCGCTGATCGGAAACCTCGGCCAGATCGTCATGGCCCGCAAGGCCGGTATGAAGGTCCGCGGCGACTTCGGCCTCAATATGTTCAACTCCTACAGCCTGGACGTGCTGCGCGAGGCGGGCTTCCTGTCCGCGACGGCCTCGTTCGAACTGCGCCTGTCGCAGATCCGTGATCTGCGCAAGCCCCTGCCGGTGGAGGCGATCGTCTACGGCCGCCTGCCGCTGATGATCTCCGACCAGTGCATCATCAAAAACAGCGCCGGCCGCTGCAGCTGCCAGAACCCGGCTCAGATGTCCGACCGCATGGGCTCGGTGTTCCCGGTGGTGCAGGATTTCGGCTGCCGCAACGTCATCTACAACGCGCACAAGCTGTATCTGGCCGACAAGCAGGAGGATATCTTCGCCGCCGGTCTCTGGGGCGCGCGCCTGATGTTCACCACCGAGACCACGCGCGAGGTCGTCGAAGTGGCCAAGGGCTATATGGGCCAGTCCAACTACAAGCCCAACGTGCTCACCCGCGGACTCTATTACCGCGGCGTGGATTAGTTTTTAGTTCTTAGTTTTTAGTTTTCAGAATAAAGAAGGTTATTTCATTGTCTATTGTTCTGGCTTCCGCTTCGCCCCGGCGGCGGGAGCTGATGGAAATGCTGGGCGTCCGCGATCTGAAGATCATCCCCGCGCAGGGGGAGGAGCGCGCGCCCAAGGGGCTGAGCCCGGAGGATCTGGTCAAGGCCCTGTCCGCGGCAAAGGCCCGCGAGGTCGCCGCGCGCTGCGGCAAAGAGGATATCGTCGTCGGCGCCGATACGATCGTCTGGTTTCAGGACCGGGTCTACGGCAAGCCGCACAGCCCGGAGGAGGCTGCCGCCATGCTGCGGGAGCTGTCGGGCGAGACGCACCAGGTCTTCACCGGCGTGACGGTGAAGTGCGGAGAACGCGAACAGAGCGAGGCGGAGATGAGCTACGTGCATTTTCGCCGCCTGAGCGAGCGGGAGATCGCGGCCTACGTCGCCACCGGCGAGCCGATGGACAAGGCCGGCGCCTACGGGGCGCAGGGCAAGGCCGCGCTGTTCGTGCGGGGCATCGACGGAGATTTCTTTAACGTGATGGGTCTGCCGCTGTGCCGGCTCGGGCAAATGCTGAAGTTGCAGGGAGTGGAACTGCTGTGAAAAACTATCTGAAGACAAACGGGATCCGCGTGGCCGTGCTGGTGCTCGCGGTCGTGCTGCTGATCGGCCTCGGCGCCGCCGCCCGCGGCGGCAACGTCGGCCTGCTGCACAACGCCACGGGCGTGCTGATCGCACCGGTACAGAAGGTCGTCAGCTCCGCCGTCAACCTCTTCAACAGCATCTACGGCCACCTGTATGAGTACGACTCCCTGGTGGCGGAGAACGAGTCGCTGCGCGCCCAGCTGGCCGACGCCCAGCAGTCCGCGCGCGAGGGCGTGGAGGCCTCGGAGGAAAACGAGCGCCTGCGCCAGCTGCTGGAGCTGCGCGCCAAGCACACCGATTACGTCTTTGAATCGGCCAAGGTGGTGCTCTGGTCCTCCTCCAACTGGTCGCATTCCTTCACCATCAGCAAGGGCAAAAGCTCCGGTCTGGAGCTGGGCGACCCTGTCGTGACCGAATACAACGTCGTCGTCGGCCAGATCACCGAGATTGGCGAGACCTGGGCCACGGTGAGCACCGTGATCGACGTCGATATGAGCATGGGCGCCTTCGTTGGCGAGACCGGCACCTCCGGCGTCGTGGTGGGCGAATACGCGCTGATGAAAAACCGTCAGGCCAAGCTGACCTACATGGTGGACGGCGCGCAGATCTACGTCGGCGACGAGGTGCTGACCTCCGGCGCGGGCGGCGCCTTCCCCGCGGGGCTCGTCATCGGGCGCATCAGCGCCGTGCAGACCGAGGCCGGCGGCCAGGTGACCTACGGCATCGTGGACCCGGAGTGTTCCTTCGATACGCTGGTGCAGGTCTTCATCATCAAGGACTATAGTGTGGTAGAGTGATGCAGAATCAACTGAAGGGCCTTTTCAAAAGGCTCGATCTCAAAAAAATCAATCTGCGGCGCCTGCTGCTCTACGCCCTGTACCTGTTTTTGACGATGGTGCTGCAGACCATGATCCTCACCCATATCCGCCCGCTGGGCGTGTGCCCCTTCATCCTGCCGGCTGCCGTGGTAGCGGTGGGCATGTTCGAGGGCTCGGCCTGGGGCGCGGTGTTCGGGCTGGTGATGGGCATTTACGCCGATATGGCCTTTGTGGATACCACGATCGGCTTTTCGCTGGTGTTTCCCGCGCTGGCCTTCGGCGCCGGCTTTGTGGCGCAGTTTTTCATCAACCGCCGCTTCCTGGGCTATATGGTCATCGCGGCCGGCGCGCTGCTGATCACCAGCCTGATGCAGATGCTGTGGGTGCTGGTGTCGGACAGCTGGTCGCTCGGCATGCTGTCTACGGCGCTGCTGCAGACCCTGTGGTCGCTGCCGCTGGCGGCGCCGCTGTATTTCCCGCCTGCGCGCTGGATCGACTAACATCGTCGATGACGAAGCGAGCTTCGCCATCGAGAGATCCGAAAGGATATTTGTACTATGAACCGTTCCGTTTCCAAGGGAAGAGTGCTGGCGCTCGGCATCATTCTGGTGCTGCTGCTGGCAGTCTACCTCTATAATCTATACGACCTGCAGATCATCAAGGGCGAGGAATACGCCCACGCGGCCGAGGAGATCAGCGAGAAGGACGTCGCCGTGACGGCGGCGCGCGGCGCGATCCTGGACCGCTACGGGCGCGTGCTGGTGAGCAACAAGGAGTGCTATAACCTCTCCATCGACACCGACAAGCTCTTCGCCAGCGAAGATCCCAACGCAACGCTCCTGCAGCTGGTCGCGCTCGTGGAGCAGTACGGCGACACCTACACCGACGACCTGCCCATCACCCGCGAGCCGCCTTTTGAGTACGACCCGAACATGACCGCCATCCAGCGCACGATGCTGGAGGCCTATTTCGAGCGCCACCGCGACGGCCTGCCCTCCGATTACCCCACGGCGGTGGAGCTTTTGAGCTACATGCGCACGCGCTATGACATCGACAACAGCTATTCCGCCGAGGATATGCGCACGATCGCGGGCCTGCGCTACTCGATCAACGTGCGCTACGCCATCCCGACGGCCGACTACGTCTTCGTGCAGGACGCCAGCATGAAGCTGACGACCTCCATCATGGAGCAGAAGCTGGCCGGCATCCAGGTCTCGCGCTCCTATATCCGCGACTTTGCCACCGAATACGCCGCCCACCTGCTGGGCTACGTCGGCCTGATGACACAGGAGGAGTACGAGAAATATTCGCTGTATAACTACGCGGTCAACGCCATGGTCGGCAAGGACGGCGTGGAATACGCCTTTGAGAACTACCTCCACGGCAAGGACGGCAAAATGCGCGAATACCGCAATGCCTCCGGCACGATCCTCGGCACGGTCTATCTGGAAGAGCCCGAACCCGGCAACAACGTCTATCTGACTCTGGACATCGTGCTGCAGGAGCAGGTGGAGCGTATCCTCGACAACGGCATCGAGATCCTGATGCGTGAGCGGCGGCTGGAAAAAGCCTCCGAGGAGGCCGAGGGCAACTGGAACTTCAAGGACGGCTACTGGGAGATCAGCGGCGCCTCCGCCGTCGTGGTGGACGTGAAGACCGGCGCGCCGCTGGCCATCGCCAGCTGGCCGACCTATGACGGCTCGACCATCATCGAGAAATACGCGGAGCTGCTGGAAATGCCGAACGCGCCGCTCTTCAACCGCGCGCTGATGGGCGCCTACGCCCCCGGCTCGGCCTTCAAGCCCTGCACGGCCATGGCGGCCCTGTCCACCGGCCTGATCGACTCGGAATACCGCGTCAAATGCGAGGGCATTTTCGCCAAGTACGCGGCCGACGGCTACGCGCCTGAATGCTGGATCTGGCGCGCCAGCCCCAACCCCAACGAGCACTACACGCACCCGGAGCTGAATATCACCACGGCGCTGCTGCACTCCTGCAACTACTTCTTCTACACCGTCGGCGACAAGCTGGGCATCGACGCGATGGAGCAGTACGCGCGCAAGTTCGGCCTGGGCGAGCATACCGGCATCGAGCTGACCGAGACGGTCGGCAACATGTCCAACCAGCGCAACCACGCCAACTATACCGGCACCGAGTGGCGACAGGGCGATACGCTGCAGGCGGCCATCGGCCAGTCCGACAGCATCTTCTCGCCGCTGCAGCTGGCGGAGTACTGCGCCACGGTGGCCAACTCCGGCCACCGGCATTCGGCCTCCCTCCTGGGCGAGGTGCGTACCTTCGATTACTCCGAAAGCCTCTATACCCGCGAGCCGCTGGAGCTCAGCACCGTCGATTCCCCGGACTACAACTGGGCCGTGGTGCAGGAAGGCATGCGCGAGGTGGCCAACTCCCCGCTGAACGAAAACGTCTCCAAGCATTTTGTGGACATGCCCAACTCCCGGCGCACCGCGGCCAAGACCGGTACTGCCCAGAAGGGTGAAAACATCGTCAACGACGCCATCTTCATCTGCTATGCGCCCTTTGACAATCCCGAGGTGGCCATCGCCATCGTGGTGGAGCGCGGCAAGGCCGGCGCCAACTGCGCCTTCATGGCGCGGCAGATCCTGGACGCCTACTTCAACATCAAAAGCTATACCGACACCTCCGAAGCGGAGATGACGCTGCTCAAATAAGGTCAAACATCAAGTAAGATCAACCATTTTTTGCAAAAAATCGTTGCATAATTGCCAGAGGCTGTATATAATTATTTATCCGCTTTTGCAGTGTGTTTTGATGAATGCTGATGATAAATGGATGCTTTGAAACGAAGCGAGAAGAAAAGGAGAATCGGATGAATATTGCCCTCATGGCTCATGACAGGAAAAAGGAACTGATGGTGCAGTTTTGTATCGCTTACTGCGGCATCCTGGCGGAGCACAATCTCTGCGCGACCCACGTTACCGGCAAGCTGGTGACGGAGGCGACCGGGCTGCCGGTGACCCTGTATCTGCATGCGGAGCAGGGCGGCACCCAGCAGATCGGCTCGCGCATCTCCTTCAACGAGATCGACCTGGTCCTGTTCTTCTGCGACCCGGCCAACCCCCGCGGCTTTGACGATATCAACAAGGTCGAGCGCCTGTGCGATCAGTATCAGATCCCCTTTGCCACCAACGCCGCCACGGCGGAGGTGCTGGTGCAGGGCCTGCGCCGCGGCGACCTCGACTGGCGCAACATCGTCAATCCCAAGAACAAGCGCTGAGCCAACGTTCGGAAACGTCCACGGCGCGGCAAGGCCGCGCCGTGTTTCTTTGCAGAAAGGATATCAATATGGCAAAAGTCAATCCCCGCACCCTGTCGGGCTTCATGGAGCTGCTGCCCGCCGAACAGATGAAGTTTGAGCGCATGCTGCAGATCCTGCGCGAGAGCTACGCGGTCTACGGCTTCACGCCGCTGGATACGCCCGTGATCGAATCGGCCGAGGTGCTGCTGGCCAAGGGCGGCGGCGAAACCGAGAAGCAGATCTACCGCTTCCAGAAGGGCGACAGCGATCTGGCGCTGCGCTTTGACCTGACGGTGCCGCTGGCCAAATATGTGGCCGCCAATTACGCCAATCTTTCCTTCCCCTTCCGCCGCTACCAGATCGGCAAGGTCTACCGCGGCGAGCGCGCCCAGCGCGGCCGCTTCCGCGAATTCTACCAGGCCGATATCGACGTGATCGGCGACGGGAAGCTGGATATCAGCAACGAGGCGGAGATCCCCGCCATTATCTTCCATACGTTCTCACGCCTTGGATTGAGCAAATTTAAAATCCGGGTCAACAACCGCAAGCTCCTCAACGGCTTTTACGCGATGAACGGCATGAGCGAGAAGGCCGGCGAGATCATGCGCACGGTGGACAAGCTCGACAAGATCGGTGCGCAGAAGGTCAAGCAGCTGCTCATCGACGAGGTGAAGATGCTGCCCGACAAGAGCGAGAACGTGCTGGACTTCATGGCCATTCAGGGCTCGAACGAGTACGTGCTCTCCCGCCTGGAGGAGTACCGCCAGATGAACGAGCCGACCTTCAATCAGGGTCTGGACGAGCTGATCGAGGTCACAAAAAACCTGGCCGCCTTCGGCGTGCCGGAGGAAAACTTCGCCATCGACCTGACCATCGCGCGCGGCCTCGACTACTACACCGGCACCGTCTACGAGACCGTGATGACCGAGCATCCCGAGATCGGCTCCGTCTGCTCCGGCGGGCGCTACGACAACCTGGCCGAGTATTACACCGACCGGCAGCTGCCCGGCGTCGGTATTTCGATCGGTCTGACGCGGCTCTTTTACGTACTCAACGAGCAGGGCCTGCTGTCCGACGAGATCGTTACCGCGCCCTGTGACGCGCTGGTGATCCCGATGACCGAGGATCTCGGCGCCGCCGTCTCCGCGGCCACCGAGCTGCGGAAGGCAGGCGTTCGCACACAGATCTACGGCGAGAAAAAGAAATTCAAGGCCAAGATGAGCTATGCCGACAAGATCGGCGTACCCTTCGTGCTGCTGCTCGGCGAGGATGAGATCGCCGAAGGCAAGGTCTCGCTCAAGGATATGGCGAGCGGCGAGCAGCAGAAGCTCACGGCCGCGGAGGCGGCACAGCAGATCCGTACCGCCGTGGACGCGAGAAACGCAAAGCCCGTCATCAAGGAGTAACAGTTTTCAGTTTTTAGTCTTTAGTTTTTAGAAGAAACGAGGAGAATCATATGATGCAGTCCAGGACCCATACCTGCGGCGAGCTGCGGCTTGCGAACGCGGGCGAACAGGTAAAAATCGTCGGCTGGATGGAAAACCTCCGCGAGGTCGGCGCCAGCCTCGGCTTTGTCGTCGTGCGCGACTTCTACGGAACTACCCAGGTCGTTGTGGAGACCGAGGATATGATGCGCGCCTTCAAGGCCATCAACAAGGAATCCACGATCTCTGTCGAGGGCGTTGTCCGCGAGCGCGCCAGCAAGAACCCCAAGCTCCCCACCGGCGACATTGAAGTCGTGCCCACGAAGGTCGAGGTTCTCGGCCGCTGCCGCTACAACGAGCTGCCCTTTGAGATCAACCGCAGCCGCGAGGCCGACGAGAGCGCGCGCCTCAAGTACCGTTACCTCGACCTGCGCAACCCCGACGTCAAGAAGAACATCATTCTGCGCTGCAACGTGGTGTCCGCGCTGCGCCGCGCCATGATCGAGCACGGCTTCCTGGAGATCACCACCCCGATCCTCACCGTGTCCTCTCCCGAGGGCGCGCGCGACTACCTGGTGCCCTCCCGCAAGCACCCCGGCAAGTTCTATGCCCTGCCGCAGGCGCCGCAGCAGTTCAAGCAGCTGCTGATGACCTCCGGCTTCGACCGCTATTTCCAGATCGCCCCCTGCTTCCGCGACGAGGACGCCCGCGGCGACCGCAGCCCCGGCGAGTTCTATCAGCTCGATATGGAGATGGCCTTCGCCAGCCAGGAGGACGTGTTCGCGGTGCTCGAGGACGTGCTGCCCCCGATCTTTGCCGAGTACGGCGCGTATAACATCGCCTCCTCCGCTCCCTTCCGCCGCATCGCCTATCTTGATGCGCTGGAGACCTACGGCACCGACAAGCCCGACCTGCGCATCGACCTGACCGCGCGGGACGTCACCGCGCTCTTTGAGGGCACGGAGTTTGCGCCCTTCCAGGGCCAGACCGTCAAGGCCGTCCCGGTTTCCGGCTGCACGCTGACCCGCAAGCAGATCGACAAGCTGCTGGCCGAGGTGGAAGTGCAGTCCGGCGCGAAGGGCTACTGGTTCAAGACCGACGAGACCGGCGCCATCGCCGGCGGCGTCGCCAAGTTTGTGGACGCGGACAAGGCGAAGGCCATGCTGGATCTCGCGCCCAACACGCTGGTGCTGCTCGCGGCCGGCCCCCTCGCTGTCAAGACCATCGGCGTTGCGATCAAGACCTTCGGCCCTGCCGTTCCCGGCCACTTTGACAAGGAGCGCTACGAATTCTGCTGGATCACCGACTTCCCGATGTACGAGATCGGCGAGGAGAGCGGCGAGCTGGAATTCTGCCACAATCCGTTTTCCATGCCCAAGGGCGGCCTGGAGACCCTGCTGAAGGCCGAGCGCGGCGAGATCGACCCGCTGAGCATCATGGCCGACCAGTACGACCTGGTCTGCAACGGCGTGGAGCTTTCTTCCGGCGCTGTTCGTAACCACGATCCCGAGATCATGGTCAAGGCCTTTGAGATGGTGCGCCTGGGCGAGGAGGACGTGAAGAAGAAATTCCCCGCCATGTACAACGCCTTCTGCTACGGCGCGCCCCCGCACGCCGGTATCGCCCCGGGCGTGGACCGCATGGTCATGCTGCTGGCGGGCGTGGACACGATCCGCGAGGTCATTCCGTTCCCGCTGAACAAGAACGCGCAGGACCTGATGATGGACGCGCCCTCCGAGGTGACGCAGAAGCAGCTCGACGAGCTGCACATCGCCGTCACCGCGAAGGAAGAGGAATAAATCCGCCTCCCTTCCTCAGAAGGGAGGTGGCGTCCGGCGCTGTTTGCCGGACGCCGGAGGGTTTCCTTTCCCGACCGGAGAGAGAACCCTCAGTCAGCTGCGCTGACAGCCCCCTTTTGCGAAAGGGGGCCTTTTCAGCATAAGGAGGACAGCTTATGTTTTCCAAAATCAGGAGCTTCGGCGTCAGCGGCGTCGGCGGCTACGCGGTGGAGTTGGAGGTGTATATCACCAACGGCCTGCCGGCCTTCGACATCGTCGGCCTGCCGGACGCGGCGGTGAAGGAATCGCGCGAGCGCGTGCGCGCTGCCGTCAAAAATAACGGCTACAAGTTCCCGGTCAGCCGCATCACTGTCAATCTCGCGCCGGCCGACCGCAAAAAGGCCGGCACGCTCTACGATCTGCCGATGCTGATCGGCATCCTCGCCGCCTGCGGCGAGATCGACGCGCCGAAGGACGACTGCGCCTTCCTGGGCGAGCTGTCGCTCACCGGCGAGCTGCGCCCGATCAGCGGTGCGCTGCCGATGGCCGTCGCCGCCGAGCGGGCGGGCGTGAAGCGGCTCTTCGTCCCGGCGGAAAACGCCGCCGAGGCAGCCTTCGCCAATGGCGTGACCGTCTATCCGGTGGAAAACGCCGCCCAGCTCATCCGCCATCTGCGCGGCGAAAAGCCGATCGAGGCGGCCAAAGCGCCAGCGCTGACGCCGGAGCTGACCGGCCTCCCGGACTTTTCCGACGTCAAGGGACAGGAAAACGTCCGCCGTGCGCTGGAGATTGCGGCCGCGGGCGGGCACAATATCCTCATCGTCGGCCCGCCGGGCGCGGGCAAGAGCATGATGGCCAAGCGCCTGCCCGGCATCCTGCCGGACATGAGCCGCGAGGAGATGATCGCCTGCACGGAGATCTACTCCGTCGCCGGACTGACCGATCGGAAGCACCCCGTGGTGGCCGCGCGGCCCTTCCGCGCCCCGCACCACACCGTGTCGGCCACGGCGCTTGCCGGCGGCGGCTCCTCGCCGCGCCCCGGCGAGATCAGCCTGGCGCACAACGGCGTGCTGTTTCTCGACGAGCTGCCCGAATACAATCCCGCGGCGCTGGAGGTGCTGCGCCAGCCGCTCGAAGACGGCGAAGTGACCGTCTCGCGCGTGGCCGGCACGGTGACCTTCCCCAGCCGTTTTATGCTGGTGTGCGCGATGAACCCCTGCAAGTGCGGCTGGTACGGGCACCCCTCCGGGCGCTGCCGCTGCTCGGAAGCGGA
The DNA here is from genome assembly GCA_946547105.1 of uncultured Clostridia bacterium. Classification (GTDB taxonomy): domain Bacteria; phylum Bacillota; class Clostridia; order Oscillospirales; family Oscillospiraceae; genus Limivicinus. Next base: position 38,886 of record CAMNOV010000008.1, read on the forward strand.
TGTGCGGCGCTATCACAGCCGCATCTCCGGGCCGCTGCTCGACCGCATCGACCTCATCGTGGAGGTGCCTGCGCTCGAATATGAAGAGCTGCGCCGCCGCACGCCGTCCGAGCCTTCGGCGGCCATCAAGGCGCGCGTGAACGCGGCGCGCCAGGTGCAGCGCGAGCGCTTCGGCGGCGACGGCACGATGTGCAACGCTCACCTCGGCACGAAGGAGCTGCGGCAGTTCTGCGCGCTGTCTGCCGAGGGCGAGGAGCTGATGCACCAGGCCTTCGACGCGATGGGCCTGTCGGCCCGCAGCTACGACCGCATCCTGCGCGTGGCGCGCACGATCGCCGATCTCACGGGCAGCGAAACGATCGAGCCGGAACACGTCGCCGAGGCGATCCAGTACCGGACCTACGATTTCAGAGAGTAAGCCTTCCCCTTGAGGGGATGATTCCCCCGGCGGGGGAAATATCCGCGCAGCGGACAAAAGGGGCGCGGAAGGTGGCCCGAAGGGCCGGATGAGGTGATATACCAGCTTTCGTTCCACCTCATCAGTCAGCTCCGCTGACAGCTTCCCCTCCAGGGGAAGCCAAAAAGGAAAGGTGATTTGTATATGACCGATATCATTCTTTGCAAACTGGGCGAGATCGTGCTCAAGGGGCTCAACCGCAAGAGCTTTGAGCTCAAACTCATGGGCAATATCCGCCGTCGGCTCGCGCCGCTCGGCAAATTCCGCGTCTACTGCCTGCAGTCCACGGTCTACGTGGAGGCGGAGGACGAGAGCGCCGATATCGACGCGGCCTTTGAGGCGCTGAAAAAGGTCTTCGGCATCATCAAGCTCAGCCGCGCCGCCGCCTGCGAGAAGGATCCCGCGGCCATCGCGCGCCGCGCGATCGAGTACCTGCGCGACGACATGCTCGTCGCGAAGAGCTTCAAGGTGGAGTCCAAGCGCAGCGACAAGAGTTTTCCGATGACCTCCATCCAGCTCAGTCAATATGTGGGCGGAGAGCTGGCCGAGGCTTATCCCGGCACGGCGGTGGACGTGCACGAGCCGGAGCTGACCGTGTATATCGAGATCCGCGACCTTGCGGCCTACGTCCACGCGGCGGCGGTGCCCGGCGCGGGCGGCATGCCCGTCGGCTCCAACGGCACAGCGGTGACGCTGCTGTCCGGCGGCATCGACAGCCCCGTGTCCACCTACATGATCGCCAAGCGCGGCGTGCGCCTGATCCCGATCCACTATTTCTCCTTCCCCTATACCTCCCAGGCGGCGAAGGAAAAGGTCATTGAGCTGGCCCGCCTGCTGACCGAGTACACCGGCCGCATGACGCTGGAGGTCGTGCCCTTTACGCACATCCAGGAGGAGATCCGCGACAAGTGCCCGGAGGAGTATTTCACGCTGATCATGCGCCGCTTCATGATGCGCATTGCCGAGCGCATCGCCGAGGCCAACGGCGCGAAGGCCATCGTCACCGGCGAAAACCTCGGCCAGGTGGCGAGCCAGACCATGGAGGCCATGGCCTCCACCCAGGCCGTGACCCATCTGCCGACCCTGCAGCCGCTGGTGGGCATGGACAAGGAGGAGATCGTCCAGATGGCGCGCAGGATCGGCACCTTCGACACCTCTATCCTGCCCTACGAGGACTGCTGCACGGTGTTTACACCGCGCCACCCCCGCACCCGCCCGAAGATCAGCGAGGTGGAGGAAGTGGAGGCCGCGCTGGACGTGCAGGCGCTGGTGGAGGAGGCCCTCGCCGGCATAGAAAGGATCAAACTCGATCATGAAGAGCTATAACACCGAAATTTTGTCCGTCGGCACCGAGCTGCTGCTCGGCCACGTCACCAACACCGACGCGCGCGACGTCTCCGAGCTTCTGAGCAAGATCGGCGTCAACGTGCGCTGGCACACCGTGGTGGGCGACAACCCCGTGCGCCTGCGCGAGTGCGTGGAGATCGCCAAGAGCCGCGCGGACGTGATCATCACGACCGGCGGCCTCGGGCCGACCTGCGACGATCTGACGAAAAAGGTGCTGGCCGAGGCCTTCGGCCTGGAGCTTAAGCGCAACGAGGCGGAGTACCAGGGGCTCTACGACTATATCCGCCCCGACCGGGAGTTCACGCCCAACAACTTTGCCCAGGCCGATCTGCCGGAGGGCTGCACCGTTTTCCACAACGACTGGGGTACCGCGCCCGGCTGCGCCTTTGAGGCGCAGGGCAAGATCGTCGTCATGTTGCCCGGCCCTCCGGGCGAGTGCGTGCCGATGTTCAAGGCCTGCGCGATCCCGTATCTGCAGAAGCTCTCGGACGAGCTGATCGTCAGCCACTCGCTGCGCATCTTCGGCATGGGCGAGAGCACCGTGGATCAGATCTTCCGCGACGAGATGAACGAGATGACGAACCCCAGCATGGCGCCTTACGCCAAGGAGTGCGACTGCCTGCTGCAGGTGACTGCGAAGGCGAAAAGCGAGCGTGATGCCGAGGCGATGATCCGCCCCGTGATGGCGCATGTGCGCGAAAAGCTGGGCGACGTGGTCTACGGCGAGGACGTGGAGACGCTGGAAGAGGCCGTGCTGCAGATCCTCAAGCAGCGCCCTGCGACCTTTGCGGCAGCGGAGAGCTGCACCGGCGGCGATATCGCCCGCCGCTTTACCGAGCTGCCCGGCGCGAGCGCCTTTTTCCTCGGCGGCGTCGTGAGCTACACCAACGGCGTCAAGGCCGGAGTGCTGGGCGTCGACCCGGTGCTCATCGAGGAAAAGGGAGCCGTGAGCTATGAGGTCGCCAAAGCGATGGCCGAGCGCGTGCGCGCGATCACAGGCGCGGACATCGGCCTCGGCGTGACGGGGCTGGCCGGGCCCGACGGCGACGGCGTGCACGAGGTCGGCACGGTGTTCGTGTCGATGGCCGTGGAAGGGAAGACCTGGGTGCGCGAGCTGCACCTCGGCGCCTTCCGCACGCGCAGCTTCATCCGCCGCATGGCCGGCAACCATCTCTTTGACATGATGCGCCGCTGGCTCACCGGACTGGAGATCCAATAATCATCCTTCAACAAAAAGCAGAGACCGTGCGGCTCATGCGCCGCACGGTCTCTTTATAAGGGCTGATCCTGATCCGAAGGGATGTATTCCATCACGTCCTCAACCCGGCAGTTCAAAATGCGGCAGAGATCGTTGATCGTTGTTGTATTCACCGGGCGATTATTCCGCAGCTTGTCCAGTGTAGAGCTTGAAATCCGATGGCGGTTGATCAGCGTATAGGTTGACTCCCGGGAGGCCCGCAGCGTCTCCCAAAAGCGTGCGTATGAAATCATCGAGAGCTCACCTCCACACTTTATTATGGGAATAGTTTTTAACTTGACTATGGTCGAAAAAGAGACTATAATCAAAGTAAAGCACTTCTCTTGTTTCATACAGAGGATTATGCTATATTGTTATTCAGTGATCCCAAAAACATACAGGAGGACACGACAGATGGCTAACGAGCTTTATGCGGCGCTGGAGCGCTTTGGCTTTGAGAACGAGGGCTCGGTTTGTTTCGGAACATGGAAAGGCTATGCGGTCTCCCTGCGCCCCTTGACGGCAAAGACGTATTATGTGGATGTCGCGGTGCGGCTGGCAAAGGTGCCGGGCGGCCTTCGCCGGAATCTCAACCGCGCGCTGAAGGAGCCGGGACTGAAGATCGGCGGTGTGGAGCTGATCCGGAAAAAGGTGATTACCATTTCCGTTTCCTTTGCCAAGGCAGAAGACCTGGCCGCGCGCTTTGCCGAACGGATGGACACCCTTACGGCGGCGCTGCGCGAAAACAGCATTGCTCCGGCGGATACCTGCGCCGTGACCGGCGCGGCCCGTCCGGACAGCCTTTGCCTGGTGGTCGCGGAGGGGACGCTCTGCTATCAGCCGGTCTGCGCGGCGGCGATCCGGGAAAAGGACCTGCGCACCCGCGAAAAGGCAGAGGACAACCAGGCCAACGGCAGCTATGCGCTGGGCATTGTCGGCGCGCTGCTGGGGATGCTGCTCGGCGTGGTCCTCAACGTGCTGGGCATCGTGTTTACCGAGCGGATCTATGCGCTCCTATTTGCGTTGGTGCCGTTGGCGGCGATGTTCGGCTATAAGTTGTTCAAGGGAAAGATGAGCAAAGGCTCGATCGCCATCGTCATCATCCTCAGCCTGCTGGCTATTCCGATGATCCCGTTTTGTGAAATGATCTTCTATTTTGTCCGCGATTACGGCGTGTCGGTCGGCGAAGCGCTGGCCGCCGCCGCGAAACTGATCTTTATGCCGGAATTCCTCTCGGAAATCAGAGGCGAGCTGCTGCAGCTCGTGCTGTTCATGGCGCTCGGCATCTGGATCGCCTGGCGCTATATCAGCGGCCAGACCAACAGCAGCCAGGTCACGGGCACCGCGGCCCAGCTTGCCACGCTGCGCCCCAACCCCGCTTATGCGCAGAGCGCGGAAACCGGATCCGCATCCTGAAAGCGGAACAGAGACGAGCCCGGGCTTCTTGACAAAGGGCGCCGGGCCTGTTATCATTGCTTCGCTGCCGCCGGGCAGCCAAAACGCCAGAACTCACGTCGTTAGGCCTTTGAAGACGTGAGATCCGGCGTTTTTATTTTTTGAAGGAGGACAATGGAATGGAATGGTTCTATCTGCTGCTGGCCGCCGTGTTCGAGGTGGGCTGGGCGATCGCGATGAAGTATTCGGAGGGCTTTACCCGGCTGCTGCCGAGCCTGATCACCGCCGTCGGCTATCTCGCGAGCGCGCTTTTCCTGTCCCTGGCGCTGAAAAAGCTGCCCCTCGGCACGGCCTACGCCATGTGGACGGGTTTCGGTATCGTCGGCACCTCGGTGTTGGGCGTGCTGCTGTTTCAGGAGACGCTGAATGCCGCGCAAGTCGTCTGCGTGCTGCTGATCTGCGGCGGGATCGCCGGGCTGAAGCTGCTGGGCTAAGGCTCCGCCCGATCGATCTCCGCGGCGGAGACCTCATAGGCGACTTTTTCCAGCGGTCCCTCCGCCGTCATCTTGATGTAGGGGCGGCTTTGGAAGCGCCCGGCAAGCTGCAGCGCCGTGCCGGTCGGGCACAGGGAAATCTCCCGCGCCAGCGGCCCCCAGCAGATGCAGGGCAGGTAATCCGAGCGCCCGTAGGGACGGTTGACCGCCAGCATCAGATCGCAGATATCCCGCCCCATCGGCGTGCGGCGCAGCGTGGGCGGCCGGCAGAGCGCGCCGCGCAGCAGGACGGAATTTTCGTCCTCGCCCTCGCAAAACTGAAGCGCGCGGGCAAAGACCGAGATGACGAGCCGGGCCCCCTCGCCGCTGCGGTTGTTGAAGCTGCGCAGCTCCCCACTTACGCAGAGCTTGTCCGCCTCCCGCAGCTCCAGCTTCTCCAACAAGCCGCGGCGCAGCAGGAGCGGGAGCTCATCCTCCGCACCGGAGAGCCGCCGCACGGTCAGCGGCAGACGGTAAAAGGCCTCGCCGCGGCTTTCGTGGGACAGGCACGGCCGCCCCGCCGCCGTGCCCACCAGGCGCACGATATTGTTTCCCTGGATCAGTTCCATCGCTTTCGCACCTCACAAACAGAGTGATGCTTCATCCTATTAGCCGCAGGCTCTTGAATATGCCCGGCAAAACGGGTATAATACTGTCAACTTGTGAAAAAGGAGCCAGTTTCATGGAAATCAGAGAAATTCTTGAAAAATGCGACCACACCCTGCTTCGCGTGGACTGCACGAGCGAAGAGATCCGCCGCCTCTGCGACCAGGGCATCAAATACAACTGCGCCAGCGTCTGCATCCCGCCCTGCCATGTGGCCGGCGCGAAGCGCTACGTCGGCGATCAGCTGAAGATCTGCACGGTCATCGGCTTCCCCAACGGCTACATGACCTCCGCCGCCAAGGCCTTTGAGGCCGCCGACGCCATCCAGAACGGCGCGGACGAGGTGGACATGGTCATCAACCTCTCCATGGTCAAGGACGGCTGCTGGGCCGACGTGGAAAAGGATATCCGCGCCGTGCGCGAGGCCAGCCGCGGCAAGGTGCTGAAGGTCATCATCGAGTGCTGCCTGCTGACCGAGGAGGAGAAGATCCGCCTCTGCCACATCGTGTCCGACTGCGGCTGCGAGTACATCAAGACCTCTACCGGCTTTTCCAAGGGCGGCGCCACCCGCGAGGACGTGGCCCTGCTGCGCGCAAACGTCGCGCCCGAGGTGAAGGTCAAGGCCGCCGGCGGCATCGCCACCCTGCAGGACGCGGAGGACATGATCGCCCTCGGCGCCGACCGTCTCGGCACCAGCCGCATCGTGAAGGCCGCCATGGAGCTGGAAAAGGCCGAAGGCGCCCCGAACGAAAATTACTGAGTGCTTAGATCCTGGTTTTCGGCGCGCAGAAGTTTGCTTCTACAAACTAAAAACTAAGAACTAAAAACTAATTTCCCCGCATAAGCTGAAAAAGGACTTGACAACGGGGGAAGCGTCTGTTATATTAACAAGGCTTAAAACAAAGAAGGTACGGCATCCCCGTCCTCACCCGGCGGCATCAGGCCAGCTGCGGTCAATAAAAGCATTGCCCACCCCGGTGGGATCAACGGTGTTTTTACGCGCGGATGCTGTGCATCCGCGCTTTATTTTGCGTACCGCGACTTTTACGGAGGTGTTTGACAATCGCAAACTTGGCTCATCAGATCAACGAAGAGATCACCGACAAGGAAGTGCGCCTGATCGGCAGCAGCGGCGAGCAGCTGGGCATCATGTCCGCTGACGAAGCGCTCAAGATCGCCATCGAGCACGACCTCGACCTGGTCAAGATCGCGCCGGGCTCCAATCCGCCCGTCTGCCGCGTGATGGACTATGGCAAGTACCGCTTCGAGCAGACCAAAAAGGAAAAAGAAGCCAAGAAAAACCAGCGTATCATCGAGGTCAAGGAGATCCGCATGTCTCCCGGCATCGACACGAACGACTTCAACACGAAGCTGAAGAACGCGCAGAAGTTCCTGGGCGACGGCGACCGTGTGAAGGTGTCCGTGCGGTTCCGCGGCAGAGAGATGGCTCACACCGACATCGGCGAAGTACTGCTGCGCGATTTTGCGGACAAGTGCGCCGAGATCGCCAACCTCGACAAGGCGCCCAAGCTGGAGGGACGCAACATGTCCATCTTCCTCTCGCCGAAGCCCGTCACCCCGCCGAAAAAGCCCGCCAAGCCCAAAGCGCCGAAGCCCGCCCAGGCTGAGGAAACCAACAACTAAGGAAATAACAGGATTTCCTGTGACAGTACGGAAGGAGAAAACGTCATGCCCAAACTGAAAACCCACAGCGGTGCAAAAAAGAGATTCAATCTCACCAAGACCGGTAAGGTAAAACGCGCCCACGCGTTCAAGAGCCATATCCTCACCAAGAAGGACACCAAGCGCTGCCGTCGTCTGCGTTCCGGCACCTATGCCGACGATACCAACGTCGCTGCGATCAAGAAAATGATCCCTTACAAATAAGGGTTGAGCTGAGTATAGGAGGATAAGATCAATGGCTAGAGTTAAAGGCGCAATGATGACCCGCAAGCACAGAAGCAAGGTGCTTGGCCTGGCGAAGGGTTACTGGGGCAACAAGTCCCGTCACTATAAGATGGCTAACGAGCAGCTGATGAAGTCCGGCCGCTATGCTTACGTCGGCCGCAAGCAGAAGAAGAGAGACTTCCGTCAGCTCTGGATCACCCGCATCAGCGCGGGCTGCAAGGCCAACGGCA
>CAMNOV010000009.1 GCA_946547105.1 uncultured Clostridia bacterium
CGCCGCCGAGGATGGCCCAGTTGTCGCTCTCGGAGCCGCAGGAGGTGAACACCAGTTCGCCCGGCGCGCAGCCCAGCGCGGTGGACACCTGCGCGCGGGCGCGGTCGAGCAGCTTTTTCGCCTCCCGGCCTTTGGCGTGGGTGGAGCTGGGGTTGCCGTAGCAGACCGTCATGGCCTGGAGCGCTGCCTCCGCCGCCTCCGGGCAGACCGCCGTCGTGGCGGCGTTATCCAGATAGTGTTCCATAGAAAAGCCTCTTTATTAGGAGAGATTCAATGATCTATATTATAGCGACTCTCGGCTGCAAGGTCAACCAGTATGAGACCCAGGCCATGGAGAGCATCCTCCTCAGCCACGGGCACCGGCCCGCCGCCGCGGGCGAGATCGCCGACGCGGTGATCGTCAACACCTGCGCCGTCACGGCCGAGAGCGGACGCAAGTCCCGCCAGGCCATCCGCCGCCTGCGCGACGAAAACCCCGGCGCGGTGCTGGCCGTCTGCGGCTGCTATGCGCAGCTGGAGCCGGACGAGGCCGAGGAGATCGGCGCAAGCGTCATCTTCGGTGCGGCAGACCGGGCCAAAACCGTGGAGGCCGTGGAAAAGGCCGTCGCCGACGGCACGCCCTGCCGGGCCGTGGACAAGCCCTTCGAGCGCCGTGAGCTTGAAAAACTGCCCGCCGGGGCCGTCAGCGGACGGACGCGGGCCATGCTGAAGATCCAGGACGGCTGCGTCAACTTCTGCAGCTACTGCATCATCCCCTATACCCGCGGGCGGCTGCGGAGTCTCCCCATCGAGGCGGCCCAGACCGAAACCGCGCGGCTGCGGGACGAGGGCTACCGGGAGCTGGTGCTCACCGGTATCGAGGTGGCCTCCTACGGCGTGGATCTGCCGGGCAGGCCCGGTCTGGCGGACGTGATCGAGGCCGTGGCCGCGGTCTCGGGCGGGATGCGCCTGCGCCTCGGCTCGCTCGAGCCGACGGTCGTGACCGAGGACTTCTGCCGCCGTCTGGCGGCGACGGGCAAGGTGTGCCGCCACTTCCATCTCTCGCTGCAGTCCGGCTGCGACCACACGCTCAAGGCCATGAACCGCAAATACGACACCGCTGAGTTTTTCCATTGTACGGAGCTGCTGCGGCAGTACTTCCCCGGCTGCGCGCTGACGGCGGACGTGATCGCGGGCTTTCCCGGCGAGACGGACGAGGATCAGGCCGAGACGCTGGCCTTCATCCGCCGTGTCGGCTTTGCGGATATCCACGTCTTCCCCTATTCCCGCCGCCCGGGCACGCCGGCCGACAGCATGCCGAACCAGTGCACCCGCGCGCTCAAGGCCAAACGCGCGCACGAGCTGCAGCAGGCGGTCGACGAGATGCGCGCGGCCTTTATGGCGCAGAGCGTCGGGCAGACCCTGCCCGTGCTGTTTGAGACGGAAGAGGACGGCCTCTGGCAGGGCCACAGCGACACCTATCTGCCGGTGAAGGCGCCCGGAGAGGGGCTGCGCGGGCAGATCTGCCCGGTGCGCATCGACTCCGTCGAGGGCGAAACGCTGAAAGGAACGATCGTATGAACGAAGAAAAAGATATTTTCGACCGCATCATGAGCTGGAAGCCGCTCAGGCCGCTCTGGCCCTTCTGGGAAAAGCACCGCGAAGTGCTGGTGTACCTCTTCATCGGCGGCATGACGACGCTGGTGTCCTGGGCGGCGAAATTCCTCTGGAACTTCGCTTTCTACGCCGGGACCGCCTCGCCGAGTGCCGTGCAGAACACGGTGCTCTCGGTCGTGGAAAACGCAGCGGGCATCGCCTTCGCCTACCCCACCAACCGGATCTGGGTTTTCCGCAGCAAGAATCCGCACATTTTCTCCGAGGCGGTCAGTTTTGTCGGCTCGCGGCTCGTGACGATGGTGCTGGGCTGGCTGACGAATCTGCTGCTGGTCAACGTGCTCGGCGTCAGCGTGTACGTCTCCACCGTGATCGCGGCGATCCTGGTCATCGTCGGCAACTATATCATCAGCAAGCTGCTGGTATTTCGCAAAAAGAAGGAGAATTGAGATGAAAAAGATCGGTCTTCTGGTCGCCGTGGAAATGGACGCGGTGCTCGCCCGCTACGGCGCGCCGCAGGAAAAGCAGCTCGTCGACGGCTTTGAGGTGCTGCGCTACGAAAACGAGAGCTACACGGTCTACGCCGTGAACGCCGGGGCGGGCGAGATCTCCGCCGCGGCGGCCACGCAGCTGCTGATCAGCGTGTTCCGCGTTGATCTGGTCGTCAACTTCGGCGTGGTCGGCGGGCTGACGCCGGAAATGGCCATGGCGCGCACCGTCGTCGTCGAGTCCGTCGTGCACTATGACTTTGATATTTCCGACTGGACCGGCGTCGAGTCCGGCCGCTATATGCAGTATCCCGGCCCTTACATTCCGGCGACGCCGGAGCTGGTGGACAAGGCCTGCGCGATCGAGCCCTCGCTGCGGCGCGTGATCTGCGCCTCCGCCGACAAGTTCATCGGCACGGAGGAGAAAAAACGCGCGCTGCACGAGCGCTGGCAGGCGGATATCTGCGAGATGGAAGCGGCCGGCATTGTGCTGACCTGCGCCAGACGCGGCGTGCCCTGCCTGCTCGTCAAGACCGTGTCCGACGCAATCACCGGCGGTGCGGAGGAATTCAACCGCGAAGTGGGCCGCTCGGCCGGCATCTGCCTCGAGATTGCCGACCGGATCATCCGGGAGCTGTGAGCGCGATGACGGAAAAGCTTTACGATCAGGACAGCCTGCTCTTCTCCTTCCGCGCGCGCGTCTGCGCCTGCGAGGAGCGGAACAGCGGCTTTGCGCTGGAGCTCGACCGCACGGCCTTCTTCCCCGAAGGCGGCGGCCAGCTGGCCGACACCGGGCGCATCGGCGAGGCCCTTGTCAGCGACGTGCACGAACGCGAGGGGCGCATCTGGCACTATGCCGACCGCCCCATCGAACCGGGGACGGAGGTCCTCTGCGAGATCGACGCCGAGCAGCGCCTGCGCCGCATGCAGAACCACTCCGGCGAGCACATCCTCTCCGGCGTGACCCACCGGCTCACGGGCTATGACAACGTGGGCTTCCATATGGGCGCGGACTGCATGACCATCGACTTCAGCGGCGAACTGGACGAGGCGATGCTGCAGCGGATCGAGACGCTGGCCAACGAGGCGATCCGCGCCGATCTGCCGATCCGCACCTGGTATCCGGCGGCGGAGGAGCTGGCGGCGCTCGATTACCGCAGCAAGAAGGAGCTGACGGGCGCCGTGCGCCTGGTGGAGATCAAGGGCATTGACCTCTGCGCCTGCTGCGCGCCGCACGTAAAGAGCACCGGCGCGGTGGGCATGGTGAAGATCCTCTCGGCCGAGCGGCACCGGGGCGGTATGCGTCTGACGGTGATCTGCGGGCTGGACGCGCTGGACGATTACCGCCGCCGGCTCGAAAGCGCGGGCGCGGTGTCGCGGCTGCTGAGCGTGCCGCGGGAGAAGATCGCCGGGGGCGTGGAGCGCGTGCTGGGCGAGCAGGCGAAGCTCAAGGAGCGCGCCGCCGCGCTGGAAAACGAGCTGGCCCGCCGCATGGCCGCGGACTTTCCCGAGACGGAGGGGAATCTCTGCGTGTTCGACTCCCTGCTGGGTGACGTCGCGCTGCGGGAGCTGGTCAACGCCCTCGCGGAAAAATGCGGCGGATTTGCGGCCGCCTTCTCCGGCAGCGACGAAGCCGGATACCGCTATGTCATCGGCAGCCGCCATATTGATCTGCGCGCGAAAAGCCGTGAGCTCAACGCCGCCATCCAGGGCCGCGGCGGCGGCAGCCCGGAGATGATCCAGGGCAGCTGCCGGGCCACGCAGGCGGAGATCACCGAAGCATTGATGAAATAACAAAAAAGGACTGCGGAACATCCACAGTCCTTTTTTGCTAAAAACTAAAAACGGAACTCATCCGTGCGATTCGTGCCAGCTGCTGTAATCGGCCTCGCCGTTGCCGCCGGTGTAGCTGCCGTCGATCTTGCTCAGCGCGCGGTCATAGGCCTCCGTGCCCTCCACATAGGGCGTGGGCCGGTAGTCGTTGTACATATAGCCCCAGTAGTCCTCCAGCACCGGGCGGCTGGACACGCAGCACGGGATGAGCCGGTAGCCGTCGTGCGTCACCGTGCCGTCGACGTCGCGCTTCATCGTCACCTCGACGATGGCCGTGTCCGGGTCGCTGGGCTCGGTGTGGCCGCCGAAGCAGAAGTTGCCCATGCTGTAGAGGATCAGGCCGCCGTTATACTCCTCCACCGGCTGCAGGCAGTGCGGATGCGAGCCGTAGATCATGTCCGCGCCCGCGTCGATGCAGGCGTGGGCGATGTCGACGGCGGACTGCTCCGGCCGTACATGCAGCTCGATGCCCCAGTGGAAAGCGCAGATGATATAGTCAGCACCGTCGTTTTTCAGCTGCTCGATCGCGGCCAGGGCCTTGTCGAGATCCGGCCGGAAATCGCCGTAGGCGGCGCTGAAGGTGCAGTAGATGCCCAGCCGCAGGCCGTGCGGCGTGGTGACGATCTGCGCCTCATCGTTCTTGCCGTAGGGGATGTGATAGGCCTCCAGCGTCTCCCAGGTATCCTGCTTGCCGGCCTCGAAGAAGTCGTCCGTGTGGTTGTTGGCCGTGGTCACGAAGTCCACGCCGCCCTCCAGCAGGATGTTGGCATATTCGGTCGGCGCGCGGAAGGCGAAGGTCTTTTCCGAATACAGGTTCCGGTCGGAGAAGCTGCACTCCAGATTGCCGATCGTATACTCGTCGTCGGCAAAGAAGTGCCGGACATTGGCGAAGGGATAGCTGTAATCCCCGTCCATCCGCTTGGCGAAGTCCGTCGAATGCTGATGATTGGTCAGCGTCAGATCGCCGATATAGTGGAAGGTGAAGTATTCCGGCTGCGGCTCGGGCGTCGGCTCCGGCGTGGGTTCAGGCGTCGGCTCCGGGGTCGGCTCAGGCGTGGGCTCCGATGCGGGCTCCGTCTGCGCTGTCGGCTCCGTCTGCGGCGTACTCAGCGCCGGAAGCGGCGTTTCCGCCGGATGATAGACCGCCGCGCGCTGGCTCATGACAAAGGCCGCCGCGGAAATCACGGCCAGCAGGAGCAGGACGCACAGCAGGATCGAAATGGTTTTTTTCATGGTTTTCCCTCATTTGCACCGTGCCTTTGCGGCACCCGCTCATTATAATGACTATATGATGGTGAAACGCCGCAGGGCGTTTCACCGGGCCGCTTTGCGGCACAGCAAAACAGCCCGGCTGTTTTGCCATATATTCATTGCAATGAGCCTCGCGCACATGATTAAAAAATCATGTGCTGCAAAACCGCAGTTTTGCAGCGAGAACGATCGTTTCTTCGATTGTTCTCGCTGAGCGATGATCATTATATAAAAATTTTCTCCGCAAAGCAAGAGGAAAAGCCCGCGTTCCGCTTCCCTTTTCCGCGGAAAATTTCCTCTTGGAAAACTCATACAAACGCGGTATAATGTTTTTTGGAAATTCATGAACTCAAGATATAGGTAAGCGATGATCAAATCCACGAGAGCGGATTGCGCGTATTTTTTTGTCGCAATGAAGGCGAAAAATCGCAGAAATACTTTGTGTATTTCAAGATTTGAGACAAAATTGCGGCGGAAAAAGGCCGCAGGACGCCGAAGCGGCGTTTGATCAGCGTTTACCGTAGAGAGGAGCAATCATATGAACAGCGAATGGCTGCCCTATATCCCCTCGGACGACATCTATCTGTTCAACACCGGCCACGCGACCAAGGCCTGGCTCAGCTTCGGCTGCCGGTATATCCCGGAGCTGCAGCTGCACCGCTTCCTGGTCTGGGCACCGAACGCCCGCAGCGTCACCGTCGTCGGCGACTTCAACGACTGGCACTGGGACGACACGCCGATGGAGCGCGTGCCCGGCGGCTGCTGGGTCGCCTTCGTGCCCGGCGTCTGGCACGGCGCGCACTACAAGATCTGCGTGGAGGGCTGCGACGGCCGCCGCATCCTCAAGTCCGACCCCTTCGCCGCCTTCAGCCAGCACAGCAGCGAAACGGCCTCCATCGTCTATGACCACAGCGACTTTACCTGGGCCGACGGCGAGTATATGGCCAAACGCGCTAAACGCGACTTCATGACCGCGCCGATGAGCATCTATGAGGTGCACGTCGGCTCCTGGCGCGCTCTGCCCGGCTTCCGCCCGGTCTACCGCGAGATCGCCGATGAGCTGGCCGCCTACTGCGTGGACATGGGCTACACCCACGTGGAGCTGCTGCCCATCACCGAGTACCCCTACGACGGCTCCTGGGGCTATCAGGTGACGGGCTACTACGCCCCGACCTCGCGCTACGGCGACCCGGACGACTTCCGCTATCTGGTGGACAAGCTGCACCAGAACGGCATCGGCCTCATCATGGACTGGGTGCCGGCGCACTTCCCCAAGGACGAGCACGGTCTGGCCCGCTTTGACGGCGGCCCGCAGTTCGAGTGCAAGGAGGAGCGCATGGCCAACCACCCCGAGTGGGGCACGCTGATCTTCGACTACGCCTCCGACCAGGTGCAGAGCTTCCTGGTCTCCTCGGCCTGCAAGTTTTTCGAGGAGTACCACATCGACGGCATCCGCGTGGACGCGGTCAGCTCCATGCTCTACCTCAACTACGGCCGCCGCGACGGCGAATACACCCCCAACCGCGAGGGCGGCAACATCAACCTCGGCGCGGTGGATTTCCTGCGCAAGCTCAACCACACGGTACTGACCAACTATCCCGGCGCCATCACCATTGCCGAGGAATCCACAGCCTACCCGCTCATCAGCGCCCCGCCCGAGGTCGGCGGCCTCGGCTTCAGCTTCAAGTGGGACATGGGCTTCATGCACGACACGCTGGACTACATGGCCCTTGACCCGCTCTACCGCCGCTACCATCACGACAAGCTGACCTTCTCGATGATGTACGCCTTCTCCGAGAATTACATCCTGGCCTATTCGCACGACGAGGTCGTGCACGGCAAGCGCTCGATGCTCGACAAGATGAGCGGCGACTATGACCGCAAGTTCGATTCCCTGCGCACGCTCTATGCCTTCCAGTTTGCCCACCCGGGCAAGAAGCTGGGCTTCATGGGCGGGGAATTCGGCCAGTTCATCGAGTGGAACTGGCAGCAGCCGCTGGACTGGCTGCTGCTGGAATACCCCAAGCACGCGGCCATGCAGCGCTTTGTGCGCGAGCTCAACCGCATCTACACCTCGACCCCGGCCATGTACCAGATCGATCACAGCTGGGACGGCTTCCAGTGGCTGAACGTCAATGACCGCGACCGCAGCGCCGTCGCCTTCATGCGCATGGCGCCGCAGCAGAAGAGCTATCTCGTCTGCGCCTGCAACTTCACCCCCGTGCCCATTGAGGGCTTCGTCATCGGCCTGCCCGAGAAAGGCACGCTGACCGAGCTCATCAGCAGCAACGAAAATCGCTTCGGCGGCAACGGTGTCCACCGCAGCGAACCGATCAAGGCCAGCAGCGAGCCCTTTGTCAATCTGCCCTGTTCCGCGGCCATCGATCTGCCGCCCATGTCCGCCGTCTATTACATTTTTAAGAAGAGTCCCAAAGGGAGGAAAAGCAAATGAAAAAGGAATTCCGTGATATGCTGAAGGAACGCGGCCGCAAGGAGATGCCGAAGGTGCTCCTCGCCGCCGCCGAGTGCATGCCCCTGTCCAAGACCGGAGGCCTTGCCGACGTGGTCGGCACGCTGCCCAAGGCCTTCCGCGCGCTGGATATCGACGCACGCGTCATCACCCCGTATCACCGTGTCATCAAGGATAAATATGCCGGTCAAACCGAGCATCTCTGCCATTTCTACAGCCAGCTCGGCTGGCGCCTGGCCTACGTCGGCGTCGAAAAGCTGGTCGTGGACGGCGTTGTCTTCTATCTGATCGACAACGAGCAGTATTTCGGCGACAAAATCTACCGCGGCGACAAGCCCGAGGGCGAGCAGTACGCCTTCTTCTGCCGCGCCGTACTGGACGCGATCCCGGCGCTGGACTTCGCGCCCGAGATCGTGCACTGCAACGACTGGCACACCGCCATGCTCCCGATGCTGGCCCACACCCAGTACGTCGGCGGCATGCAGGAGCGGCTCAAGTACCTGCTGACCATCCACAACATCGCCTTCCAGGGCAAGTTCGGTTTCGACTACGTCGAGGACCTGCTGGGTGTGGACAGCCGCTACTATACGCCGGAGTTCATGGAGCTCAACGGCTGCGCCGACTTCCTCAAGGCCGGCTGCGTCTTTGCCGACCGCATCAACACCGTCAGCCCCAGCTACGCCGAGGAGATCAAGACCTCCTATTACGGCGAGGGCCTGGAGGGCATCCTCAACGCCCGCAGCGGCCAGCTGACCGGCATCATCAACGGCATCGACAAGGACCTCTTCGATCCCCACAAGGATCCGCTGATCCCCGCCCACTACAACCGCGGCCTCCTGCGCGGCAAGGCCAAGTGCAAAGCGGCGCTCCAGGAGCGCCTGGGCCTGCAGGTCCGCCCCGAGGCGCCCGTGTTCGCCATGGTCACCCGCATGACCGAGCAGAAGGGCTTCGACCTCGTCGCGGCCATCATCGACGACATGATGACCTGGTCCGACATGCAGTTCGTGCTGCTCGGCAGCGGCGACAAGCGCTTCGAGGAATTCATGCGCAATGCCGAAAACCGCTGGAAGGGTCGTCTCTGCTCCTACATCGGCTACAACGAAGACCTGGCGCACCTCATCTACGCGGGCAGCGACTTCTACGTCATGCCCTCCCGCTTTGAGCCCTGCGGCCTGAGCCAGATGATCGCCATGCGCTACGGCAGCATCCCCATCGTGCGCGAGACCGGCGGCCTGCGCGACACCGTGCAGCCCTACAACCGCTTCACCGGCGAGGGCACCGGCTTCACCTTCTCCCGCTACGACGCCTACGATCTGAAGGAAACCATGTACCGCGCCCTGGAATGCTGGAGCAACGATGAGATCATGAACGGCCTCATCCAGCATGCCATGGCCGCCGATTTCGGCTTTGCGCTCTCCGCTGAGGAGTACGCCAGGACTTATCTCTGGATGCTGTGATCGGCGAAAAAGGAAAAACCGGATATTCCGCCCACAGCGGCTCTTCCCACGGAGGAGCCGCTGCGGGCGCTTCCAGCCGCGTTTGGTTCGGCGGCAGCTATGTGGAGCAGTGGTCGGAAGACTACCGCCTGCTCATCAGCTACCGCGACCGGCAGCAGGTGGAGACCGTGTTCGACGGCGAGCGCTGGCACCCCGCGGGCGGCGATCCCGCCATGTGCGAGCGGCTGCTGTGCGCCCCGCCGGAGGATTTCCTGCTGCGCTATTTTCAGGCGGCGGCCGAGGCCTGGTTCGCCGCCCACAGCTGCCTCGACGGCGGTCTGCCGCTCGACCGGCTGTACGAGCGCTTCCCCGCCGGCTGCTGCTGGCTGACCGCGACAGAGCTGCTGCGCCTGCTGCTGGACGACTGCGGCATGAAGCTGGAGGAGGCGCTGCCGCTGGTGCTGCGCTGCTGCCCGGACGATGTGATCGACGAGGAAGAACTCCGGCTGCTGCAGCCCCTGCAGCCCCGCAGCGCCCGGGTGGCGCTGCTGCTGCGCGACAATCCCGATAATATCCCCGCCGCCGTGCACGACGCGCGGCAGGAGGACTATCGCGCGCCCTTTGGCGCCGTGCGCTGCGGAGAAGATCTTTCGCTGCGCTTCCGGCTGCTGGGCGGCACGGTCGAATCCGCCGCGCTGCTTGTCTGGGGCGATGAAGTGAGCCTTGAGCTGCCGATGACGCGCGAGGGCGCCTGGTATGCCTGCCGCTTCCCCGCGCCGGAAACGCCCGCCGCGCTCTGGTACGCCTTCCGCCTGCAGACGGCCAAGGGCGAGCGCTGGCTCTGCCCCGAGACGGGCGGCTTTGCCGGCTCGCTGCGCGATACGCGGGGCGAGGGCTTCCGGCTGACGGTCTTCCGCGCGGACTTCGACACGCCCGCCTGGTTTCGCCGCAGCGTCATGTATCAGATCTTCCCCGACCGCTTCGCTTTTTCCGACGACGGCACCGCGCAGCGCGGCATCGCCTATCACCGCGCCCTCGGCCAGACGCCCGAGCTGCATCACAGCACCCTCGAGGCCGTGCGCTGGCAGCCGCGCCCCTTTGAAAAGGATTACAGCCCGGACGATTTCTACGGCGGCACGCTCAAGGGCATCGAGCGCGCTCTCCCCTATCTGAAGGCCCTCGGCGTGAGCTGCCTGTACCTCAACCCCATCGTGGAGGCACGCTCCAACCACCGCTACGACGCCTCCGACTACCGGAAGGTCGACCCGATCCTCGGCACGAACGAGGATTTTGAACAGCTGTGCCGCGCCGCAGAAGAAAACGGCATCCGCATCATGCTCGACGGCGTGTTCTCCCACACCGGCGCCGACAGCGTGTACTTCAACCGCACCGGCAGCTACCCCGGCCGCGGCGCCTGTCAGGGCGAGGACTCGCCCTATTACGACTGGTACGAATTCCGCCGCTTCCCCGACGATTACCGCTGCTGGTGGGGCTTCAAGGACCTGCCGGAGGTGGACGAGCGCAACGAAAGCTGGCAGGATTACGTCGTCAGCGGCCGCAACAGTGTGGTGCGCGAGTGGCTGCGCCGCGGCGCCGCCGGCTGGCGGCTGGACGTGGCCGACGAGCTGCCGGACGAGGTGCTGGCGCTGATCCGCCGCGCCGCCAAGGAAGAAAAGCCGGACGCGCCGATCCTCGGCGAAGTCTGGGAGGACGCGGTGCTCAAGGAGAGCTACGGCTCCCGCCGCCGCTACGCCCTGGGCGAGGCGCTCGACAGCGTGATGAATTATCCCTTCCGCAGCGCGATGCTGGACTTTATCCACGGCCGCAGCGACGCCTACGGCCTGCGCGATTTTCTGATCGGCCAGCAGCTGAACTATCCGCAGCCCCTCTACTATTCGCTGATGAACCTGCTGGGCTCGCACGACGTCGACCGCATCCGCACCGCGATGGCCGCGCCGACCACGCTGCGCGCGCTCAGCCGCGTCGAGCAGCTGAGCTATCCCTTCCGCGCGGAGGATCTGGCGCAGGCCCTCGACCGCGAAAAGCTCTGCGCCGCGCTGCAGTTCGCCATCCCCGGCGTGCCCAGCGTCTATTACGGCGACGAGCAGGGCATGTGGGGCACCGGCGACCCCTTCAACCGCGCGCCCTTCCGCGAGGGAGACAGGGAATTGTACGATTTCTACTCTGCGCTCGCCGCGCGCAGGAATCAAAATCCCTGCCTGCAGACCGGCGAGGCCGTGTTCGCCGCCTGCTCCCCCGAGGTGCTGACGGTTTTGCGTTATGTAAACCAAGAGGCCGATGTTTTCGGCGCGCCGGCGGCAAACGGCGCCTGGCTGCTGGTGCTCAACCGCAGCCAGAGCGAGCAGCCCTGGCAGGCGGACGCCGCCGCCGCGGGCTGCGCGCTGCTCTCCGGCCGCATCGGCCCCTGCCGCGCCGAGTGGCTGCAGCTGGTTTGAGCGATACCGGACGAAAATTCTTCGTCCGGTATCTTTTTTGGTAGATTCTTTGCCAAAGCTATGTTATATTGGTTGTATTCAATCCACAGGAGGAACAGGCATGGACACCGGAGCCTTTGTTGATTTCAAGCGCCGCCTGACGGACAACTGCGCCAGGGTCATCGTCGGCAAGGACGAGGTGATCGAGCAGGTCATCGTCTGTCTGATCGCCGGCGGTCATATTCTGCTGGAGGATGTGCCCGGCACCGGCAAGACGATGCTGCTGCGCGCCTTTGCCAAAAGCATCGGCAGCAGCTTCAAGCGCATCCAGTTCACGCCGGACCTGATGCCCTCCGATCTGACCGGCATCAATTTCTTCAACCAGAAAAAGGGCGAATTCGAGTTCCGGCCCGGTCCGCTCTTTGCCAATCTGATCCTGGCCGATGAGCTCAACCGCGCCACGCCGCGCAGCCAGTCGGCGCTGCTGGAGGTCATGGAGGAAAAGCAGATCTCCGTGGACGGCGTGAGCTACCGCCTGCAGGAGCCCTATATGGTCATGGCCACGCAGAACCCGCTGGAGTCCTACGGCACCTTCCCGCTGCCCGACGCGCAGCTCGACCGCTTCTTCATGCGCCTGCGCCTGGGCTACATGACGCGCGAGCAGGAGATCGGCGTCATGCGCCGACCGGAGACGCGGCAGCTGATCGACGGACTGTCGCAGGTGGTCTCGGCCGAAGAGCTGGCCGCGCTGCGGCAGCGCTATCCGCAGGTGCGCGTCAGCGACGATATCGCCGCCTATATGATGGACATCGTCACCCGCGCGCGGCACAGCGAGCTGCTGCTCAACGGCGTTTCGACCCGCGGCAGCCTCGCCCTCTACCGCGCCAGCCAGATCCTCGCCGCCCTCAACGGCCGCGACTACGTCATCCCCGAGGACGTCAAGCGCGAGGCGATGGCCGTGCTGCCCCACCGCGTGAGCCTGGTGAGCAACATCCATCTCGACAACGACCGCTTCATCGCCAACATTCTGGAAGAGGTCGAGGTGCCGCTGGAAAAGCTATGATCATTTTTGTCCTGGTCTGCACGCTGCTTCTGCTGGCGCTGACCGAAATCCTCAGCCGGCGGGAGGAACTGCGGCATCTGCACGTGGAGTTCAGTCTCGACTCCAGGCTCGCCGAGCCGGACGAAGCTGTTACGCTGCGCTATTCCGTGCTCAACACCAGCCCCTTCCCGGTGCTCTGCGCGGGGCTGAGCCTGCAGCTTGACCCGGAGCTGAGCCTCTGCGAGGACGAAAGCTGGCAGGGGAGCCACGTGCACCGTGATTTTCTGGGCACGCGGATCGACCACCACTTCTATCTGCTGCCCTACCGCAGGTTCAGCGGCAAGCTGCGCCTGTCCTGCCGCCGCCGCGGCCTGTACGAGATCGGGCGCTATTATCTTGAGCGCAGCGATTTCATGGGGCTGAGCCCCGTTGTCAGCAGCGGAGAGACCGGGCTGCGCCTGGTCTGCACCGCCCGCCGCCGCGAGCTGCCGGAGCTGGACACGCACGGCGGCACGCTGGGCGATCTCTCGGTGCGCCGCTTTCTGTTCGACGACCCCAGCATGCTCCGCGGCTATCGGGAATACAGCGGCCGGGAGCCGATGAAGCAGATCTCCTGGATGCAGACGGCCAAAACCGGCCGGCTCATCGTGCGTCAGAACGACTATACCGTGGATCGCAACGTCAGCATCCTGGTGAACATGGAATCGGCGCCGCAGCCGGCGATGGAGCACTGCATGGAGCTGCTGCGCAGCGTCTGCGAGGAGCTGGAGGAGCAGCACGTCCCCTACGGCCTCTATTCCAACGGCGACATCTTCTCCCTCAACGAAGGCCTGGGCCGAAACCATATTTTTTATATTCAGCGCCGGATCGGTCTGTCCCGGCTGGGCGCTTTTTACGGGTTTTCCACGCTGGTCGACCGCTACGTCCGTCACCCGCGGGAAAACAGCAGCTGCATCGTCATTTCGCCGGTCCGCAGCGCCGCGGTGGAGGCCGCGCTCCCGCGCCTGCTCCGCTGCAGCGGCCGCGAAGCCTTCCTGCTCGTCGGAGGTGAGCTCAATCCATGAAAAAAGTCGCAGCCTACCGCATTTTCGCCGACCTCTGCTTTTATTTCTCGATCCTCAGCATCTTCCCCGCCCTGCGCCCCTGGCAGCTGCCGATGGCGCTGTTCGCCGCGGCCTGCCTGCTCGTGTCGCTCATCGCCGTGCACTGCCCGTACAGGCTCCTGCGCCTGCTGCTGAGCCTGCTGCCCGGGCTGTGCTTTCTCAAAGCCCCGCTCGCCTTCCCGCTCGTGTTCCCGGCCCTGGGCTGGCTCTACGTCGTCCTCGTGCTGACGATCGGCAGCTTTCGCCTGTGGCCGGACGAATACCGCCGCAGCTACCGCGTCATGCTGGTCGTCTGCCTCTGCGCGCTGGCCGCGAACGTTGCGCAGTACACGGTCATGCACGGCACGGTCATCTCCTGGCCGGGCATGATCTACGCGCTGCTGTTTCTCTGCTTCGGCGTGTTCGCCATGCGCGGGATGCAGATGAATGCAAACATGGGCCTGCGCTGGGAGCTTGCGAATCTGGGCGCCGTGGTCGGCGTGCCGGTGCTGGCGATCGGCAGCTCGCTGCTGCTGTATCTGCTGCTCGGCGCCATCCGGCCCGTGGTGAACTTCCTGTTCCGCCCGATCGGAAACTTCGTGATCTGGCTGTTCCAGCTGCTTTTCCCGGGCTCGGACACCCTGACCGCGCCCGCGGCCACGCCTGCGCCGACGCCTCCCCCGGCGCCCGTTTTCGTCGAGGAGCCGGCCGGTTACGGCAACTCGACCATGGATGATCTGGGCGATCGCCTGTGGAAAAACTCTCCGCTGATCGAGCGCGCCGCCACGATCGGCGGCTACGTGGTGCTCGGTCTGCTGTTGCTGCTGGCCGTGCTGCTCATCATCCGCCACGCCCGCCGCGGCTTCCGGGACGAGGACGCCGGGGATCTCGACTTTGAGGAGGCGGAGGAGACCGTGCCCGCGCGCCGGAAGCGCCGCGGCGCCGCTGCCGCGCCCGTGCGCGGCAACGCAGGTCAGATCCGACGGATCTACCGGCAGTACATGGAGCTGATGCAGCAAAACGGCGTGCGCATCCAGAAGGACAGCACCTCGCTGGACATTCTGGACGAGGCGGAGCAGGTCAACCTCTCCCCCGCGGCGAAAACGCTGCGCGAGCTGTACCTGAAGGCCCGCTACGCCGAGGCCTCCGCCGTCACCGACGAGGACGTGCAGGAGGCGCAGCGCTGCCTGCAGGAGATCCGGGACGAATTCCAGGCCTGATATGCATATCGTGAAAAGACCGGGGGCTGCACGCAGCCCCCGGTCTTCATATGTTAAGATTCGGCCGGTTTTATTGTAAACGAAGGCCCGGCATGGTATAATAACTATAATTATCAAAAAGAGCGAGGTGAGATTTTCCTTGAACGCCGTGCTGTCCCACAGTCTGATCCTGTCCAAGTCCGTGCTGATTCTGCTGTCGGTGCTGATCATCGTCCGCTGCCTGCGCTCGCTGCTTTCCGAGCGCTATGAGGCGGAGGTCTGGGCCTGGCTGCAGCTCGGGAAGGAGCAGCTGCCCGTGACGCACTGGGAAAACCTCATCGGCCGCTCCCGCAGCGCGGATATCCGGGTCGACCGGGACGGCGTCAGCCGTGCGCACGCCGTGCTGGTGCGCAGCGGCAAGGGCGTCTGGACCGTGTACGATATCTTCAGCAAGGGCGGCGTGTGGGTCAACCGCATCAAGATCAGCCCGCACGGCGCCGAGGTGCACAGCGGCGACGTCATCAACGTCGGTGGGACGAATCTGCGCTTCAGGGACATGACCACCGAAAAGCGCCGGCAGCTCGAGGATAAGCGCACCGCCGCCGGCAAGCGCGTTTCCCCCTTCGGGACGCTGCTGGAGCTGAGCGTGTTCCAGATCTTCCTGCTGCTGCAGCACGCGCTGTGCAGCACGGACAATCTGGCGATGATCGCGCTCGCCTTCGCGGCGCTGCTCGCCCTGGAATGGCTCTGCTATTCCTCGATGCGGCTGCTCGGCCGCTCCGGCTTTGAAATCGAAACGCTCGCCTTTTATCTCAGCAGTCTCGGCCTGTCCGTAGCAGCCAGCTCCGTACCGGAGGATCTGCTCAAGCAGATGCTGCTGACGATCGCGGGCGTCGTGCTCTTTCTGCTGATGGGCTGGTGGCTGCGCAGCCTCCGGCGCGTGACGGCCGCGCGCGGCCTGGCCGCCGCAGCGGCCCTGGCCCTTCTGGCCGTCAATGTGGTCTTCAGCGAGGAGGTCATGGGCGCGCGCAACTGGCTGAGCATCGGCGGCTATTCCTTCCAGCCCTCGGAATTCGTCAAGGTGCTCTATCTCTACGTCGGCGCCTCCACGCTCGACCGCCTGTACCGCAAGCAGAACCTGTTTGTTTTCATGGCCTTTTCGGCCGTCTGCGTGATCGCGCTGGCCCTGATCGGCGATTTTGGCACGGCACTGGTCTTTTTCGTCTGTTTTCTGGTCATTTCCTTCCTGCGCTCGGGCTCGATCGCCACGGTGCTGCTGGCGCTGACCGGCGCGGGCATGGCCGGCTTTCTGGCCGTCACCGTCAAGCCGCACATCGCCCGGCGCTTTGCCGCCTGGGGCCACGTGTGGGAGGATATCTACGGCGCGGGCTATCAGCAGGCCCGGGCCATGTCGGCCGCCGCGGCCGGGGGTCTCTTCGGCAAGGGCGCCGGCTCCGGCTGGCTCAAAAACATCGTTGCGGCGGATACCGACATGGTCTTTGCCGTCGTCTGCGAGGAGCAGGGCCTCATCATCGCCATCTGCATGGTACTGGCCGTGATGGCGCTGGCCTTCTTCGCGGTACGCTCGGCGCGCTACGGCCGCTCGGCCTGGTACGCGATCGCCGCCTGCGGCGCGATGGCGATGCTGCTGACGCAGACGGCGCTGAACGTGTTCGGCACGATGGATCTGCTGCCCTTCACCGGCGTCACCTTCCCCTTCGTCTCGCGCGGCGGCTCGTCGCTCTTGAGCTGCTGGATGCTGATGGCCTTCCTCAAAGGCTCCGACACGCGCAAGGACGCAAGCTTTGTGGTCAATCCCGTGCGCGTGCTCCCCGGGGACACGGCAAAGGAGGCGGGCGCATGAAAAGGATCACGCACCGCGCTTTTTCCCTGCTGCTGCTGGCGGCGCTCATCGTGGCGGGGCTTGCGCTTTATACGATCCGTTATGTGGACGACGGCCGGGACTGGGCGCTGTCCTTCGCGCGGGCCAATTCCGGCTCCGGCGGCGCGCTGACCGACCGCAGCGGCCGTCTGCTTGCCAGCTTCGACGCGGTGGAAAACCGCTATGCCGAGGACGCGGCCACGCGCACCGCCTGCTACGCCGTCACCGGCGACTACTGGGGCCGCAGCGGCACCGGCGCGCTGACCTGCTTCTGGGACGACATGCACAATTACAGCCTGCTGACCGGCACCACCCACTCCGAAGCCGTCGATCTGCAGCTGACCGTGGACGCAGCCCTCTGCCGGACGGCCTATGAGGCGCTCGGCGGGCGCAAGGGCGCCGTGATGGTGATGGATTACAAGACGGGCGAAGTGCTGTGCATGGTCTCCGCCCCCTCGGTCGACCCGCTCGATACGGGCGAGCCGCCGGAGGGCGCGTATCTGAACCGCTGCCTCACGTCCAGCTTCACGCCGGGCTCGGTGTTCAAGCTGGTCACCGCCGCCGCGGCCATCGAAACCGTGCCCGACATGGACGCGCGCCTCTTCACCTGCGAGGGCGAGACCGAGATCGCGGGCGTCAGGATCGTCTGCGCCGGCGAGCACGGCACACAGACCTTCGAGCAGGCGCTCGCCAATTCCTGCAACGTGGCCTTCGCGGAGATCGCCGTCAAGGTCGGGCAGGAGAACATGATCGCTCATGCGCGCAGCTATGGGCTGCTCGACCGGCACGATCTGGACGGCATCCCCAGTGTTGCCGGCAGTTATCCCCTGGATTTCATCGGCGACCCGGAGCTGGCCTGGTCCGGCATCGGGCAGAGCACCGACCTTGTCAACCCCTACGCCATGCTGCGCTTCGTCGCGGCAGTGGCCAACGGCGGCAAGCTTGCCGAGCCCCATCTGATCGCCGGGCGCAGCGGCCCCTTCACGCGTCTGGTCGAAGAGGACACGGCGGATCGGCTCGCCGCCATGATGAACTACAACGTCGCGTCCCACTACGACGGGGCGTACAACTTCCCGGGTCTGAACCTCAGCGCCAAGACCGGCACGGCGGAGCTCGGCGACGGCAGCAGCCACGCCTGGTTCGTCGGCTTTTTGGCGGACGAGGAGCACCCCTACGCCTTTGTGGTGCTGGTGGAGAACGGGGGCGGCGGCCTGTACGCGGCCGGTCCCGTAGCCAACGCCGTGCTGCAGCAGGCAGTACGTTAGTTTTTAGTTTTCAGTTTTCAGTTTTTTGAATCACAGGTGCGATATGATCGACGTATCCGTACAAAATCTGGTCAAAAGCTTTGAGATCGGCAGCAACGTGCTCGACGGGCTGTCCTTCACCGTCACGAGCGGCGAGCGCGTCGGCATCCTCGGCCCCAACGGCTGCGGCAAGACGACGCTGTTTCGCATCCTCTCGGGCGAATACGATTACGACGAGGGCGAGGTGATGATCGCTCCGGGCAAGCGCCTGGGCCTCATCTCCCAGATCCCCGTCTACCCCGAGGGCTGGACGGTGGAGGACGTGCTGCGCGACGCCCACCGGCGGCTCTACGCCATCGGCGACAGGCTGGAGGATCTGGCCGAACAGCTCGAGCACGACGACTCCCCTGCCCTGCTGCGCGAATACGACCGCCTGAGCGAGGACTTCCGCCGTCTCGGCGGCTACGACATGGACGTGGAGCGCAACCGCGTAGCCAACGGTCTCGATATCCCCGCCGCCATGCGGGAGCAGGACTTTGAGACGCTCTCCGGCGGCGAGAAAACGCGCGTGAACCTTGCGCGGCTCATCCTGGAGGACACCGATATCCTCCTGCTCGACGAGCCGACCAACCACCTTGACCTGCACGCCACCGAGTGGCTGGAGGACTATCTGCTGCATTTCAAGGGAACCGTGCTCGCCATCAGCCACGACCGCTGGTTTCTCGACAAGGTGGTGCAGCGCAGCATCGAGATCCTCGACGGCAAGGCGGAATTTTACAGCGGCAACTACAGCTTTTACGTGCAGGAGCGGCAGCGCCGCTTTGACGAAAAGCTGAAGCAATACGAAAAGGACCAGGCCAAGATCGAGCAGCTGCAGCGCGCTGCCGAGCAGATGCACCTCTGGGCCTTCATGGGCGCGGACAAGCTGCACAAGCGCGCCTTTTCGATGGAAAAGCGCATCGAGAAGCTACAGCAGAGCGAAAAGCCCGTCGAACAGCGGAAGATGAACGTCAAGTTCAAACAGCGCGAGTTTGAGGGCGACGAGGTGCTGGTCATCGACGGCGTGTCGAAGTCCTTCGGGCAGCGTACGCTCTTTCACGACCTCTGCCTCACGGTCGCCGGGGGCGAGCGCATCGCCCTCATCGGCGACAACGGCGCGGGCAAATCCACGCTCGTCAAGCTGATTCTCGGCGAGGAGACGCCGGACGCCGGCTACCTGCAGCGCGGCCCCGCCATCCGCACGGCCTATCTGCCGCAGACGGTGCGCTTTTCCGACGATGCGCGCAGCGCCTATGAGATCATGCTCTACGACGGGCGCTGCCAGCCGCAGGAGGCGCGCGACCGCCTGGCCGCCTTCGGCTTTCGCGGCGAGGACGTGTTCACGCCCGTGGGCGCGCTCTCCGGCGGCGAGCGCAGCCGGCTCTGCCTGTGCCTGCTGATGGGGCGGGACATCAACTTCCTCATCCTCGACGAGCCGACCAACCACCTCGATATCGCCAGCCGCGAATGGATGGAGGACGCGCTGTCGGACTATGAGCAGACGCTGCTGTTCGTCTCGCACGACCGCTGGCTGATCGAAAAATTCGCCACGCGCATCTGGGCGATCGCCGACGGCGTGCTGACCGATTACCGCGGCGGCTACCGGGAGTACCTCGCCTGGAAGGAGCGGCAGAGTGTCTTCCAGCAGAACGAAAAGCGCGAAAAGGCCGAGAAAAAGCCCGCCGACAAGCGCCCGAAGACGCCGAATGCGGCGAAGGCCGCCGCCAAGGTCGAGCGCGAGATTGCCCGACTCGAGGCGCGGCAGCAGGAGCTGGATCAGGAGGCGGAAATGTACTCCGCCGACTACCAGAAGCTGATGGAGATCGACGCGGAGCGCGCCTCGCTCGACGAGCAGCTGCTCGCGCTTTATGAACAATGGGAGGAACTGAACATATGAAGAAAAACGACAGTGCCCTGGCCGCCTCCGTCGGCGCTCTGACCGGCGCCGCCGCGGTGCTGCGCTTTGCGCTGCGCGGCTATGCCTACTGGGGCTATCTGTGTCTGTTCATCGCGGCGCTGTTGCTGCTGCACCGCCTGCTGCCGCTGGTCTGGTGGCGCGTCGTGCTGATCCTCACCTGCCTCGGCGTGCTGTATTTCTGCGCCGTGGAGGTACCGATCATCAAAAACGCGCGCACCGACAAAGACCCGGAGCGCGACTATCTGGTCGTGCTGGGCGCGGCGGTCTACGGTGATCAGCCCTCGCTGACGCTGGTGCGCCGCCTCGAGGGCGCGCGGGATTATCTGAATACATACCCCGATTCCGTCGCCATCGTCTCCGGCGGCATGGGCAAGGGTGAAACGGTCACCGAGGCGCAGGCCATGCACGACTGGCTGATCGAAAACGGCATCCCGGAAGAGCGCGTGCTGATGGAGCCGGAGGCCACCTCGACTCTGGAAAACCTCTCCAAGTCCTACGATATCATCCGCGCACGCGGCGACGAGCCGGACGGCAGGGTCGCCATCGTCTCCAGCGCATACCATCTCTACCGGGCCAAGCTGATCTCCCGCGGACTCGGCGCGGAGGCAGCCGGCGTGGCCGCGCCCTGGGGCTATTTCTTCGTGATGCTCAACTATTTCATCCGCGAGGCCTTCGGCGTGACCAAGCTATGGCTGCTCGGGCCATGAACATTCGGAATTCGGAGTTCGGAATTCGGAATTGTGCGCCATGAATAAAATCGGGGCACGAATTTATTGAAAATGACAAAAAACGCCGCGGCAAAAGCCGCGGCGTTGATTTTTCCCGGGGAAAGCGCTAAACTGAATCAGATTTTTCCCGATCTTTTTTCGGAAAGCGAGTGATTCTTATGGTCCGCGAAAGCGGCATCCTGATGCCGATGAGCTCCCTGCCCTCGCCCTACGGCATCGGCACGATGGGCAAGAGCGCCTATCGCTTTGTTGATTTTCTGAGATCCGCCGGCCAGAAATACTGGCAGTTGCTGCCCCTCGGCCCCACGAGCTACGGCGACAGCCCCTATTCCTCCTTTTCCACCTTTGCGGGCAATCCCTATTACATCGACCTTGACCTGCTGGTGAAGGACCGCCTGCTGCGCCGCAGCGAGATCGAAGGGCGCGATTGGGGCAATAATCCCGAGCGCGTGGACTACGGCAGGATCTACGAAAACCGCTTCGAGGTGCTGCGCCTGGCCTATGCGCGCGGCAAAGAGAAGCTGGCCGAAGAAGTGGCCGCCTTCCGGCGCGAAAACGCCGCATGGCTGGAGGATTACGCCCTCTATATGGCCGTCAAGCGCAGCTTCGGCATGGTCAGCTGGGTGGAGTGGCCGGACGAGGCCATCCGCCTGCACAAGCCGGAGGCCGTGGAGAAATACCGCCGCGAGCTTGGAGACGACGTGGATTTCTGGTGCTTCCTGCAGTTCCTGTTCTTCCGCCAGTGGAAGGCGCTGCGTGCCTATGCGCACGAAAAGGGCATCGAATTCATCGGCGACGTGCCGATCTACGTGGCGCTGGACTCCGCCGACGTGTGGAGCGCGCCGCAGTTTTTCCAGCTGGACGAAAACAACCTGCCCACCGAGGTCGCGGGCTGCCCGCCCGACGCCTTCACCGAGGACGGCCAGCTCTGGGGCAACCCGCTCTATGACTGGGACAAAATGAAGGCCGACGGCTTCGGCTGGTGGATCCGCCGCATTGAGGGCGCGGAGAAGCTCTTCGACGTGATCCGCATCGACCATTTCCGCGGCTTTGAGAGCTACTGGGCCGTGCCCTACGGCGACAAGACCGCCCGCCGCGGCCATTGGCGGCCCGGCCCGGGCATGGATCTGGTGGGCGTGCTGACGAGCTGGTTCCACAAGCTCCGCTTCATCGCCGAGGATCTCGGCTTCATGACGCCGGAGGTGAAGAAGCTGCTGGCCGACTCCGGCCTGCCCGGCATGAAGGTGCTGGAATTCGGCTTCGATGCGAAGGGCGAATCCGACTACATGCCCCACAACTGCGTCAACCGCAGCGTCTGCTACGTCGGCACGCACGACAACGAGGTCGTCAACGGCTGGCTCAAGAGCACCGACAGGGCTACTCTCCGCTATGCCGCCGAGTATATGCACAAGACGGAGGACGAAAGCTGGTGCTGGGCCATGATCCGCACCGGCATGTCCACGGCCTCGCAGCTGTTCGTCATGCAGATGCAGGACGTGCTGGAGCTGCCCGCCCCGGCGCGCATGAACACGCCCGGCACCGCCACGGGCAACTGGCAGTGGCGCATGCGGCCCGACGCGATCGACGCGCCGCTTGCCCGCAAGATCCGCCGCTGCACCAAGACCTACCGCAGACTGCCATAATTCTTCCGTAGGGAAAAAAGCCTTCCCCTTGAGGGGAAGGCGGCTCGGCCCGATCCCCCGCGAGGGACGAGACAGATGAGGTGCCATCCTTGCCGCTTGCACAATGCTGTACTTTGGCTGTTTGTTTCCACCTCATCCGCCCCAGTTTGCGAACTGGGGCACCTTCCCCTCAAGGGGAAGGCTTTGCTTGCTGCACTTTCACTCCTTACAGTTTCGTAATGATCCATAATTCGTATGAAGAGCCGCCCCGGGATCTCAGTCCCGGGGCGGTTCTTCGTCCGTGTCGATCATATATCGCCCGAAGGCGTTGATGATCGTGGTATTGCCGCGCTGATAGATGCGCTGTGACTGATTGTTGTAGTTGAGGTGCACGTGCCCGTGGATGAAATAGCGGGGCTGCAGCCTGTCGATAAGCGGCAGGAAGGCCTCGAAGCCCCGGTGTGCAGGCGTCTCGTCGTCCCCGTAGCCCTGCGCGGGCGCGTGAGTCAGGATGATATCCACCCCGCCGGCCCGCCGGATCTTCCACCACAGCCGACGGATGCGCCGCTGCATCTGCCGCTCGGTATACTGGTTCTGGCCGCCGCTGTACAGGCCGCTGCCGCCGAGGCCGAGGATGCGCAGGCCCTTGACCTTCAGGATCGTGTCCTCGGCGCAGTCGCAGCCCTCGGGCGGGTGCGTTTCGTAGCGGTCGTCATGGTTGCCGCGCACATAGACGAGCGGGCGGTTGGCCATCGTGACCAGAAATTCCAGATAGGCCGCCTTCAGGTCGCCGGCCGAGAGGATCAGATCGGCGCCGTTCAGGTGATCCGGGCGGTAATAATCCCAGAGATAGGGCTCCTCCCGGTCCGAAATCAGCAGGATCTTCATAGCTGCTTTTCCTGCTTCTGCGGCGCCAGGCTCTCGCGGTAGAGCCCCAGCAGCCGCACCAGGCCCTGGGAGCGCGGCAGCAGCTCGTCAAAGCCGGGGATCGCGCCGTCCACGTTGTCGCAGAGCCAGTCCATACGCATGATCTCCTCCGGGCTGAGCGCGGTCTTGCCGTCGCAGCGCAGCGCGCCGCTCTGATCGCGGATCTCGGCGCAGAAGGGATCGACCGTGCCGTTGAGGACGCCCTTGCGCAGGATCTCCGCCAGGCTGGTCACGCCCGCCGGGAGACTCTCGCTCAGCTTCACGTCTACGACGCCGCTGGCCATGCCCCACCAGTAGTTGATGGCCTTGCTGCTCTCCTCCCAGCTGCCGTCGAGCACAGAGCGCACGATCTGCTCGTACATCGCGCCCCACTGCCAGCAGGGCATCGCCAGCGGCAGCAGGCCGCCGTCCGGCTCCAGCTGATACAGGCCGTAGTCCAGCGCGCAGTGCGCCGTGCTCTCGTCGCCGGATTCGCGGTTGGAGATGACGGTGACGCCGCTGCGCCTGAGCTCGGCGATCGGGTCGCCGCCCGTGCAGGACCAGACCAGCTTCACCCGCACGCGGGGATTGGCCATCCGCGCGCCGAGGGCGAAGGCGTTGATGCTCGCGGGCGTGCCGAAGATCGGATAATTGGCCACATAGCCCACCAGATTGTTGTCCGCCATCGCGCCGGCCACGGCGCCGGCGACGAACTTGCACTCATAGATGCGGCTGTAGTAGCTGCGCACGCCGGGATAAGGCTGCGAAAGCCCACAGTTGAGCACCTTGACGTTTTTGTACTTCGCGGCGATCTTGCGGCAGGCGTCGATCATGGGCGGGGTGGTGGCGAAGATGATCTTCGCGTCCTGCTCCACAGCCATCTCCATGGCCTTTTCATAGTCCCGGTTCTCGGCCAGGAAGACCTTGACGTCCACCTTCGAGCCGAGCTTTTCCTCCAGCTCCTGCCGGCCCTGATCGTGGGCGCGGGTCCAGGCGCTTTTTTCCATCGGGAAGCCGTAAATGAAGGCCACCGTGACTGAAGAAGGCCGCGTCACGTTCAGGATCTTGGACACGATGCTCTTTTCCTTTTCCGCCGGCTGGGTGGACACCTCGATCGGCGCGTCTTCTTTGGTCGCCCGGATGTCGGGCAGCAGGCGCTCCAGATTTTTGCTCAGCTCCGCCGTGGTCTTTTCCTTGATGTCTGCGAAGGAATAGACCTCCAGCCAGGTCAGCAGCGCCTCGGCCGGCGTGATGTCCGCATCGTCGGCCTTCAGCTTGTCGAGCGCGTCGCGAAAATGCGTAAAGCCCGCGCGGAAGCTGCGCCGCTCCTCCTCGGTCCAGACGTGGTCGGGCTCCATGCCCAGCGCCGCCTGCAGGCGGGCATAGGCGCCCGGCTTGCGGAAGCTGACGCTGTACTGCCCGGACAGGCGGTAAAAGTCCAGAAATTCATAATAGGCCTTGATCTCCGGCTCCTCGCCGGGCGCGGGGATCATGCGCGTCACGAGGCCCGGGACGCTCGGCGCGTCAAAGCTCTTGAGCACGCTGGCGCGCTTGTTGCCCTCCTGGACATAGAATTTGCCCAGGTATTCAAAGCATTTGATCGGGTCGCGGATGCCCTCTTCGCTCAGATGCGCATCACACAGGGAGATCCACTTCATGCCGAATTCCGAATCCGCGCCGAGCAGCGGCATGAAGTTGCCGGCCAGGGCGGCCATCCGCCCGGCGGTCTTGGTGCCGACGATCAGCTCGGCCGGGATATTGACCAGGCCCAGCTCCTCCTGGCGGAGGATCGGCCGGTCCTCCAGCAGATTGTCAAGCACGGCGGGATAGGGATCCTCTCCCCGGCTCTCCGCCGTCTTATAATACTTCTGTCCGCTTTTCAGGGCCTTCGCATACTGTTCCAGTGCTTCCTTGCTCATGATCGGCCCTCCTTTGATCCATTTTTTGATGTCAAGTGATGATACACCAGATCCCGCCGGAATACAAGAGCAAGTCGGCGAGAAATCCCCGGTATACTGCACAAAATTTGCGCGAAGCGCCCGCTTTTCCGGACGCCGTCCGGTTGAATCGCGGCATGATCTGTGCTACAGTAGAGCCATCGAAACATGCGCATGATCCCATGCGCCGAAGGAGGATATGTTATGCCCTGCACAACCGTTCTGGTCGGCAAAAAGGCCAGCCATGACCGCTCCACGATGATCGCCCGCACGGACGACGGTCATTTTGACGTCAAGAAACTGATCGTGGTCGAACCGAAGCAGCAGAAAAAGCGCTACAAGAGCGTGATCTCCCACGTGGAGATCACGCTGCCGGATCAGCCGCTGCGCTATACCTGCTGCCCCAGCGTTGATCCGAAGAACGGCATCTGGGCCGCCACCGGCATCAACGAGGCCAACGTCGGCATCACCGCCACCGAGACCATCACCTCCAATCCCCGCGTGCTCGCCGCCGATCCCCTGGTGGAGCTGAAAAAGGCCAAGGGCCGCGAGAAAGAAGTGCCCGGCGGCATCGGCGAAGAGGACATTGTCGTGCTGGTGCTGCCGTATATCCGCTCGGCCCGCGAGGGCGTGGAGCGCCTGGCCGCACTGCTGGAGCGCTACGGCACCTATGAATCCAACGGCGTCGCCTTCAACGACGAAAACGAGGTCTGGTGGATGGAGACCATCGGCGGCCATCACTGGATCGCCCGGCGTGTGCCGGACGAGGTCGTCGTCATCAACCCCAACCAGTTCGGGATGGACGGCTTCGACCTGGACGACGCCCTCGGTGCGCAGAAGGAGCATATGTGCTCCGCCGATCTGCGCGAGTTCATCCGCTCGAACCGCCTGGATCTGAACCAGAAGGGCGCCTTCAACCCGCGCGACGTCTTCGGCTCCCACACCGACATGGACCACATCTACAACACCCCGCGCGCCTGGTTCATGGGCCGCTATCTCTGCCCCTTCTCCCACCGCTGGGAGGGCCCGGACGCCGAGTTCGGTCCGGAGAGCGACAACATCCCCTGGGCCATGGTGCCCGACCGGAAGGTCGCCGTGGAGGACGTAAAATACCTCCTGTCCTCCCATTACCAGGGCACGCCCTACAACCCTTATTCCAGCCAGGACAGCGGCAAGCGCGGCATGTACCGCTCCATCGGCATCAACCGCACCGGCGTCACCGCCCTCTGCCAGATCCGCAGCGGCGTGCCGCATGAGCTGCAGGGCGTCGAATGGCTCAGCTTCGGTTCGACGACCTTCGCCGCGATGCTGCCGCTGTATACGAACGTCGCCAAAATGCCGGACTACGTCAGCAAGGTAACGCTGGACACCTCCACGGAGAACTTTTACTGGAGCAGCCGCCTGATCGGCGCGCTGACCGACCCCAACTACGCCGCCTGCATCCAGAACATCGAGCGCTACCAGAACGCCGTGTTCGTCAAGGGCCGCCGTCTGCTGCTGGAATATGACCGCAAAATGACCGAGAGCGGCGATTTCTCGCTGACGGCCGAGGCAAACGAAGCCCTCTGCCGCATGGCGAAGGAGCAGACCGTCGACACGCTGAACAAGGTGCTCGCCGAGGCGAGCGCTCGCATGAAAAACGGCTACAACCGCGCCGACAACTGAGGGCATGAAGGGCCTGTCGTCTCTTGACAAAAGAGGGCAAATCAAGTAAAATCAAATTTGTATATACTGTCGATAAATCGAACGATTTTTATCGGAGGACAGCCATGAACAAGTGGAAGAAGCTCAAGCAGAACCTGCACAGCGACAGCAAAAAGCTCCGCAGGCAGGCGCGCGCCGATCTGATCGGCCTGTGCTGCGCGCTGTTTCTGGTCGTTGTCGCCGTCGTCAGCGTCATCGTGGCGAGCATTCCCGCCCGTGCCGGCGTGAAGGACAGTGAGGTGCCTGAGAGCGCGCTCACCCTGGTCGGCACCGCACCCGGCCGCAACGACGATATCACCGTGACCGTCGTTGCCGACGAGAACATGATCTACCAGATCAAGGTCGACGAGCACAAGGAGACCGACGGCATCGGCACCGAAGCCATCAAGCAGCTGCCCGCCAAGATCTTCCAGGCGCAGAGTCTGAAGGTCGACGCCATCTCCGGCGCCACCATCAGCTCCAACGGCATCAAATCCGCCATCATCAACGCCCTTGACGAGGGCGGCATCAAGCCCGTGATCTTCGGCGGCTCCGTCGTCAAGGTCGAGACCGTGGCCGAGAAGGTGCAGACCCATTCCGGCGTCACCGTGACCCTGGCCAAGGACTGGTCCGAGCAGTACCCCTACATCTACGCCAGCTGGGATTCCACCAAGGAAAACAGCGAGGTGACCGACTATTTGGTCGATTACCCGATGCTGAAGATCCTCTATGAGCCCTACGGCTTCTCCAAGGATTACAAGGCCGCCCGCGGCCACGCCTATACGCTGGAGGACGTCGTGGAGACCAAGCGCACCGGCGAAAACTCCAAGGCCAGCTGCTGGACCTGCAAGACCCCGCAGTTCACCAACATGGTCAACGAGCAGGGCATCGAGGTCTACGGCGGCTCCTTCATGGAGCTGGTGAACGTGCTCACCGAGCCCATCAGCTGCTACACCTGCCATGCCAATACCCCCGGTGTCGTCACGGTGACCCACACCTATCTGATCGACGGCGTGGGCGAGGACTTTGAGAGCATCGACGCCGCCACCCTCGCCTGCGGCCAGTGCCACAACGAGTACTTCTTCGATCCCGGCAACGGCGGCGCCACCACCCTGCCGCACGACAGTCTGGCCAGCATGAGCCCGGACGCGATCCTCGCCTTCTACAATAACGGCGCCAACTTCCCGGACGGCGAGCCCTTCGCCGACTACACCAATCCGCGCACCGGCGTGCGTCAGATCAAGGTACAGCACCCCGAGATCGAGACCTTCCTGGGCGAGGGCAGCCAGCACCGCGGCGACTACACCTGCGCCGACTGCCACATGGCCATGACCGAGGCTGAAGACGGCACCGTTTACAAAGACCACAGCCTCATCAGCCCACTGGACAATCCCGCTCTGATTGAAAACGAGTGCTCCAAGTGCCATGAAGACCTCGTTGCCGAGGTCCGCGCCGAACAGGCGCGCATTGAGGCCCGGACCTACTCCATCGGCTACGAGCTCGAATTTCTGACCGAGCGCCTGGCCAAGGCCGTGGAGGACAATGAGCTCAGCGATGCCGATCTGGCCGCCGTCCGCTCCCTCGCCAGAGACGCGCAGTTCTACTGGGACTTCGTCTTTGTCGAGAACGCCGAAGGCGTGCACAACCCGAAGCTCACGGACTACTGCCTCGACATGGCCGAGAAGCTCTGCAACCAGGCCTTGGGCATGTTCCAGCGCTGATTTCCCTTTCCATCACGAAATCGCCGCCCGCCCCCTTGGGCGGGCGGCTTTCTATTTGGAGACGATCGTATGAAAAAGATCCTCAACTATCTCCGTTCGATGCGCTTCGGCATCCTGCTGCTGATCCTGATCGCCGTATTTTCCATTATCGGCTCGGTCATCCCCCAGGGGAAGGAACTGAGCTGGTACGTGGAGAATTATCCGAACATCCACCCCGCGCTGCTGGTCCTTCAGTTTCACCGGATCTTCAAGAGCTGGTATTTCGTTCTGCTGCTGGTGCTGCTGTGTCTGAATCTGACGCTCTGCTCCGTATTGCGCATTTTCTCCGTCGCCAGGGCCTCGAAAACCGAGCTGACCGACACGGCCTCTCTGCCGGTCACCGAGCTGCCGCGGGCGGGGCGGGAGCTGCTGGAGAAGCACCTGACGGATACCGGCTGCCGCCGCGCGAACTTCGGTGAAACCCGGGTTTATTACAAGCGCCGCTTCGGCCGCTACGGCAGCTTCATCACGCACCTGGCCATTCTGCTGACCGTGCTCTTCGGCGCGGCGGCGCTGTATCTGCCGCAGGTCTTCGACCGCGACTGCATGCCCGGCGAGAGCGTACTGCTCCCCTCCTCGGACGGCGCCGCCAGCTTTTCCGTCGCCTCCTTCCGCGCCGCCGACGAAAACGGCCGCCTGGATTTTGAAAGCGCGCTGACGATCACCCTGCCAGACGGGCGCAGCAAAAGCGGCAGGATCAGCGTCAACCATCCGATGAGCTTCGGCCCCTACAAGGTCTATCAGCAGACCTACGGCACGGCCGGCTCCATCACCGTGACCAATCTCCAGAACGGCGGTTCGGACACCTTCACGATGACGGATCTGTCCTTCCTCTCGATGGACAACGTCAGCGGCGTCTGGTTCGTCGCGCTGTATCCGGATTATATCCTGGATCCCGAGGGAAACATCCTGCCGGTCGACACCGGCGACCGCAGCTATCCCCACCCCGTCTACTACGTGCAGACCGTGGAGGGCGAGGACAAGGCCATGCGCCTGTTTCAGCCGGGCGACGTGATCGAGATCGAGCCGCTGCTCTTTACCTTCAACGATCCCGTGTCTTACCCCGGTCTTCGCATCAAGCATACGCCTCAGCTGGTCAACGCCCTGCTGATCGCCTGCTTTGCGCTGATGATCGCCGGGCTGACGATCACCTTTTTCCTGCCGCCGGTGCTGGTCAAGGTCGACGATAAGGGCTACGCCGTCGGCGGACCGAAGCCGGAGGGCACCCGCATCGAGCTGCAGACGCTGCTGCAGGATGACAATAAGGAGGACTCCGTATGAACATTCTGTTTTTCATCGTGCTCGGTCTGTATTTTCTGGCCGTGATCCTGCAGTTTTCCGGCACGGCCTTCAAAAAGGACACGCTGACGAAGGGCGCCTGGTGGCTCTTCGTGCTCGCTTTTGCGCTGCAGACCCTGTTCATGGTGCTGCGCGGCGTGATCGCGCGGCGGCTGCCGCTGTCGAACCAGTTTGAGTTTGCCAACGCCTTTGCCTGGGGCATCGCGCTGCTGCTGATCGTCGTGCGCGGGAAGCTGCACGCCGAGTGGCTGTGCGTCGCCGCGATGCCGGCGGCCCTGCTCGTCCTCACTTACGCCGCGCTGCAGCCCAAGGAGATCACCGAACTGATGCCCGCGCTGCGCAGCGCCTGGTTCGGCATCCACATCGGCTCCGCCGTCTTCTCCTACGCCTCCTTCATCCTGGCCGGCTGCGTCGGACTGCGCTATATCCTGATGCAGAAAAAGGGCGGCGCAGGCAAAAAGCGCCTGGCGCAGATGGACTATCTGATCTACCGGCTGGTCGGCTTCGGTTTCCTGTTCCTCACGATCGTCATCCTCTCCGGCGCGATCTGGGCCGAACAGGCCTGGTCCGCCTTTTGGACCTGGGATCCCAAGGAGACCTGGGCGCTGATCACCTGGATCATCTACGCGGTGTATCTGCACCTGCGGCTGCGCCGGAAAAAGGACGCGAGCTTCCTGGCCTGGTACGTGATCATCGCCGTGCCGGTGGTGTTTTTCACCTTTGCCGGCGTCAACACTCTCCTGCCCGGCCTGCACTCCTACGGCTGATGAGTTTCAACGAAAAAAGCGGTGGATCCGTCGGATCCACCGCTTTTTATTTTTTCTTTATGAGAGATATTGGACCGCGGCCAGGGCCGCCACCGCGCCGTCGGCCGCGGCGGTCGTGAGCTGCCGCACCGATTTTTTGCGGCAGTCGCCCGCCACGAAAAGGCCCGGCGTTTCGGTCAGGCAATCCTCGCCGCTGTCGGCATAGCCCGCACCGTCCAGCGCCAGAAAGTCCGCGAAGGCGGCGTTGTCCGGCTGGTGCCCGATGGCCACGAAAAGGCCGTCCACGGCGATTTCACGGCGGACGCCCTCCTGCTCCAGCACGAGGCCGGACAGCTCCTCCTCGCCCTGCAGCGCCGTCACGGCGGCGTTCATCACGAACTCCACGTTCTCGCGCTGCTCCAGCGCCTCGACCAGCTTCTGCTCGCCGCGGAAGCTGCCGCGCCGGTGGATGAGGTAGACCTTGCTGCAGCTCTCGCTGAGCAGCAGCGCGTCCTGCAGGGCGCTGTTGCCGCCGCCGCAAACCGCCACGGGGTGCCCCGCGTAGAAGGCACCGTCGCAGACCGCGCAGTAGCACACGCCGCTGCCGACCAGCTCTTCCTCGCGCTCGACGCCCAGCATCCGGGGCTTCGCGCCGGTGGCCAGGATCAGCGCCCTGCCCTCAAAGCGCATGCCAGAATCACAGAGGACGGCAAAACCCTCGCCCTCACGGCGGATCTCCTTGGCCTCCTCCAGCTCCACGTCGGCGCCCTGGGCCATGGCCTGCTCGAGCAGCTTGTCGCCGAGCTCGGTGCCGGATACGGACACGAAGCCCGGGAAATTCTCCACCTTCGGGCTCCAGGTGATCTGGCCGCCGAAGGCGTTTTTCTCGATCACCAGCACGCTCTTGCCCGCGCGGCAGGCGTAGGTGGCCGCGGTCAGCCCCGCGGGGCCGCCGCCGATGATGATGATATCGTACATTCTTCGATCTCCCTTCAACACAAAACAGCCTCCCTTCCGCAGAAGGGAGGTGCCGTCCGCTTTCTCATACCCGGCGGACGGCGGAGGGTTTCCTCCATTCCCTTTTTGCGGAGAAACCCTCAGTCGCTTCGCGACAGCTCCCTTTTGCGAAAGGGAGCCTTTGATCCGCACAGCGACGAGGCAGGGGCTTGCCCCTGCCTCGCTGCTTTTTTCTTGCTTACTGGGCCAGCGTGCTGACGTAGGTCTTGATCGCGCCGGCGCCGGCGATCTTCTCGAACTTGTCGCCGTCGGTGATGATCAGCGTGGGCGCCTGCTTGACGCCGTAGATCTTCGCCAGTTCCGCGTTCTCCGCGGCCATCAGCTTCTCATAGGCGAAGCCGGCCTTGTCCATGTACTGGCAGGCGATGCGGCAGTTGGGGCAGGTGGGCGTGGCAAAGAGGATGGCGCGGCCGCCCTTGACGTCCTTCTCCGGGGCGAAGGAGGCCGGTTGCTCGACCTTTTCCTCGGCCATCGGACCATCGTGGGTCAGGTGGGAGTTGGCGATCACATACTCGCGGCGCTCTTTGTACTCCTGGGTCTTACCCGCGTTCCAGTTCTGCACCGGGCGGTAGTAGCCGGTGATGCGGCTGTAGACCTCGGTGGGCTTGCCGCAGTGCGGGCAGGTGAACTGCTCGCCGGTCAGATAGCCGTGATCCTTGCAGACCGAGTAGGTCGGAGACAGGGTGTAGTACGGCAGGCGGTAGTTCTCCGCGATCTTGCGCACCAGGCGCGCAGCGGCCTCCCAGTCGGGCAGCTTCTCGCCCAGGAAGGCGTGGAAGACGGTGCCGGAGGTGTAGCGGGTCTGCAGATCGTCCTGGATGTCCAGCGCGGCGAACACGTCGTCGGTGTAGCTGACGGGCAGGTGGGAGCTGTTGGTGTAGTAGGGGGTGCCGCCGGGCTCGGCCGCGGTGATGATGTCGGGGAAGTCCTCCTTGTCGTGCTTGGCCAGACGGTAGGAGGTGGACTCGGCCGGGGTGGCCTCAAGGTTGTAGAGGTCGCCGTACTGCTCCTGGTAATCGCTCAGGCGCTCGCGCATGTGATCCAGCACCTGCTTGGCGAAGGTCTGGCACTTGGGATCGGTCATGTCGGCGCGGATCCACTTGGCGTTCAGACCGGCCTCGTTCATGCCGACCAGGCCGATGGTGGAGAAGTGGTTGTTGAAGTGGCCGAGGTAACGCTTGGTGTAGGGATAGAGGCCCGCGTCGAGGAGCTTGGTGATGACGGTGCGCTTGACCTTCAGGGAACGGGCGGCGATGTCCATCATCTTGTCCAGGCGCTTGTAGAAGTCGGCCTCATCGGTGGCCTGATAGGCGATGCGCGGCATGTTGATCGTCACGACGCCGACGGAGCCGGTGCTCTCGCCGGAGCCGAAGTAACCGCCGGATTTCTTGCGCAGCTCGCGCAGGTCGAGGCGCAGGCGGCAGCACATGGAGCGCACGTCACTCGGCTCCATATCGGAGTTGATGTAGTTGGAGAAGTAGGGGGTGCCGTACTTGGCAGTCATCTCGAAGAGGAGCTTGTTGTTCTCCGTGGGAGACCAGTCAAAGTCGCGGGTGATGGAGTAGGTCGGGATCGGGTACTGGAAGCCGCGGCCGTTGGCGTCGCCCTCGATCATGATGTCGATGAAGGCCTTGTTGACCATGTCCATCTCTTTCTTGCAGTCGCCGTAGGTGAAGTCGACTTCCTTGCCGCCGACGATCGCGGGCAGATCCTTCAGGTCGGCCGGGACGGTCCAGTCGAGCGTCACGTTGGAGAAGGGCGCCTGCGTGCCCCAGCGGGACGGGGTGTTCACGCCGTAGATGAAGGACTGGATGCACTGCTTGACTTCCTTGTAGCTGAGGTTGTCGATCTTGACAAAGGGAGCCAGGTAGGTGTCGAAGGAGGAGAAGGCCTGCGCGCCGGCCCATTCGTTCTGCATAATGCCGAGGAAGTTGACCATTTGGTTGCAGAGGGTGGACAGATGGCTGGCCGGGGAGGAGGTGATCTTGCCGGGCACGCCGCCGAGACCCTCCTGGATCAGCTGCTTCAGGCTCCAGCCGGCGCAGTAGCCGGTGAGCATCGAGAGGTCGTGCAGGTGGATATCGCAGTTGCGGTGGGCATTGGCGATCTCCTGGTCATAGACCTCGCTGAGCCAGTAGTTGGCGGTGATGGCGCCGGAGTTGGAGAGGATCAGGCCGCCGACGGAGTAGGTGACGGTGGAGTTCTCCTTGACGCGCCAATCGCTGATCTTCAGATACTTGTCCACGGTCTCCTTGTAGTCAAGGAAAGTGGAGCGGGTGTTGCGGATTTTCTCGCGCTGCTTGCGGTAGAGGATGTAGGCCTTGGCGACCGTCTCGTAACCGCCGCGGGAGAGCACAGCCTCCACGCTGTCCTGGATGTCCTCGACCGCGACCTTGCCGTCCTTGATCTTGGGCAGGAAGTCCGCCGAGACCTTCAGCGCCAGAAAATCGATGACGCTCTCGTTATATTCTGTGTTGGTCGCTTCAAAGGCCTTCTGGATGGCCGCAGCGATCTTGGTGATGTCAAATTCTACGACTTTGCCGTCGCGTTTTACTACCTGATACATGTCTCTCTATCCCCTCTTATTTGATATCGTTTTCTTCGTCCACGCCCCGCAGCCGAACCGTCGGAAGGATGGGGCGGATCTTGGCGGCCAGGCCGCGCATCTCCTCGTCGCTGAAAGCGCCGAGACCATTGAGATCGATGATGTCTCCGGAGTCCTTGAACTGCTGCAGATAATACTCTTTGGCGCCGCGGATCCATTCGGCCGCTTTCTGCAGGCTCTCGGCCGTGTGCAGGCCCTTGACCACCGTGGTGCGGAATTCGTACTCCACGTGCCCCTCGAGCAGGTAGTTCTTGCTGCGCTCGATCGGTCCGAGGTCCAGCGTCTTCAGGCCGGCGGTCTTCGCGTACAGCGCGGGACTGTTTTTGATGTCCATCGCCACGCGGTCCACCAGGCCCGCCTCGACAAGCTCAATCAGCCGGTCGGGAAAGGAGCCGTTGGTGTCCAGCTTCACGGCAAAGCCCAGGTTGCGGATCTTGCAGAGGAAGTCCGCCATGTCGCGCTGCAGCAGCGGCTCGCCGCCGGTGATGGCCACGCCGTCCAGGATCCCCTGCCGCTTCTTCAGAAACTGCAGCACCGTCTCCTCGCCGTTCGGATCGCCCTCGATCCGCTCCGGCAGCACCAGCGGCGCGTTGTGGCAGAAGGGGCAGCGGAAATTGCAGCCGGCGGTAAATACCGTGCAGGCCACATGGCCGGGATAATCCAGCAGCGTCAACTTTTGCAGACCCGAAATCAGCATGTTCTCTCTCCTTTTGCGTTCGTGTGCTATCATAGCGCCGGGCTCGTCCGTTGTCAAGAGGAAAACGCAAAATGTAGGAATAAAATCCGCTTTGTAACTATTATGACCACAAAATATAGTGTGCTTCAACTTTTTGTTTCTTTCTGTTCCATGGGTGTAAAAATGGTTTTATGCAGGAAAAATGCGGCTCTGCGCGCCGCTGGGAAGGGGCGAAAAAGGGCGTAAACTCAAGAAAAAGGCAGGCCCTCCGGCCTGCCCTTTTCGCTGCGGAATATCCATCGCTTCCGCCGTTTATGCATCATAGATCTCCTGCTCGCGGACGCATTCGTTCTTGATCCGGCCCACAAGATATTGGAGTGCGTCGATCACATGGGGGCGGATATCGCCGCCGACGAGTACCAGCATGATGTCGTCGCCCAGGCCGAGCTCGCCCTCGTTGAGCCAGACGCGCACATAGCCCACGCCGTCCATCGCGCGGGTCTGCGCGATAACTTCCTCCACGCGCGCCCTGTCATAGCTGAACAGCATCCCGCGCACGGGCTTCGTATTCTCTTCCCCCTGGCGGACTTTGGCGCGCGCGGTCTGGCGCACGGTGCCGTTATGCATCAGATACATCCCGCAACCGGCGGCGCCGGGATCGGCCTTGGCCTCCCGCAGCCACTGATCGAGGGACGGCATGTCCTGTTTCATTTGCTTGTCTCCTGTTCTCCGTATTCTGTCAAACGCTTTGCGAGCGCGCAGAGCGCCTGCTCCTTCTCCGGTGAATCCGGAGCGAGGACGGGCAGTCCCCCGCTCTCCGGCAGCCGCCATCCGAGCTTTCGCAGCAGCGCCGCCATTTGATCGGCTGTTTTCCGCCCGCTGCCGCGGCAGAACAGCAGCGCGGCCGCCCGCTTTCCCGCCGGCGGATCGCCGTCCCGGCGCTGTGCCAGGGACGCGGCCCGCTCAAGCAGGTTCTTCATATCGACGTCCAGGCCGAAGAGCCCGCCGCCGGCGATCAGCAGCAGCGCATCGCAGTCGGCCGCCGCCTTCAGAAATTCCTTCCCCCGGGGATCGGCGACGCACATCCCCGCGCCCCTGCAGGCGCCGCAGCCGGAGCAGAGCAGATCCTCCGTTTTCAGCGGTGAAAAGATCTCCGTCTCCACGCCGCTTTGCCGCAGGCTCTCTGTCACAGCGTCGATCGCGCCGCCGTCGCGCAGGCGGCCGTATACCAGCAGCAGCTTCATCCTTCGCGGTCCACGCGCAGCTCGCCCTTGTGGGCGCGGCGCAGGCCGACCTCCGTTCCCTTCCAGATGCGGACAAAATTGCCCCGGTGCTTAAAGAGGATGATCAGCGCGATGCAGGCCAAAATCGCCGCGGCGATCAGCTGGTGCGTGGCCAGGCAGTAGATCGGGTAAGACAGCACCGTGAGCACCGTGCCGGTGACGATATAGTCCGTGATCAGCACCACCACGATGATGGCAACGCCCAGCAGCAGCACGAAGCGCCAGTTGAGCGCCGCGATCATGCCCAGCGTGGAGGCAAAGCCCTTGCCCCCGCGGAAATTCAGATAAAAGGGAAACATATGGCCCAGCACGCAGGCCGCTCCCGCGACCTCACGGCTCAAGGGAAG
This sequence comes from uncultured Clostridia bacterium, assembly GCA_946547105.1. Lineage (GTDB taxonomy): Bacteria > Bacillota > Clostridia > Oscillospirales > Oscillospiraceae > Limivicinus. Next base: position 36,522 of record CAMNOV010000009.1, read on the forward strand.
CTCGGGAAACAGCAGCCCGGCGAGAAAGGCCGCCAGAAAGGCCTTGCCGATATCGTGCAGCCCGACCAGGATCCCCATTTTCCAGCCCATCAGCATCATCGCGTTGGATGCGCCGGGGTTGTTGGTGCCGGTCTGCAGGATGTTGATGCCGCGTCGCCGCGCGATAAAATACGCGAGATTGGAGGTACCAAGCAGATAAGCAAGAAGAGCGATCAGCGCATAACTGACGATCCGACTCATGTCACGTCATCCCCCGTTCTGTTTTTTATCGGTGAAGAACCGGCCAAACGCCCTATTTCTCCGGCGCCTCGTCCGGATGGTCGAAATCCTCCGGAGGCAGCTCGCCCTCGTGCTCGTGCGGCTCGCCGCTGATGCGCTCGCTGGTGTAGACGCGGTTGCGCAGGCGGGACTCGTTCACCAGGCGGGACAGCAGCTCCTTGACCTTTTTGGGGTTTTTGACGTTTTTGATGTCAAAATTCTTCATCGTCACGTCGGAGCTGTCGCAGTGGATCGTGCCGATGCCCAGCAGCTTCTGGCCGAAGCTGCGCTTGAGCGTCACGTCGGTGATGCGGTAGAGCCGCACCTCATCCTCGGTGCTGTTGAAAAAGCCGGTCTCCAGATACAGCCGATCCTCGTCCACCTTATATTTGGTAAAGCTCCAGGGCAGGCCGAGGAAGGTACGCTTGCGGTCCTTCCACAGGATGGGCTTTTTTGCCTTCTTTTCTTTGGCCATCACAGCGTCCTCCGTTTCGTTTTTTTCAGTATAGCATGCGCAGGCTGCGCAGACAAGTGCCTCACACGATAAATCCGCCGCCGAGCACGCGCTCGCCGTCGTAGAGTACCGCCGACTGTCCGACAGCCGGCGCGCGCACCGGCGTTTCGCAGCGGGCCAACATGCCGCCCGCCTCGTCCGCCTCCGCCAGGCACGGCGGCTCCTCCCACTTGGTGTGGCGCACGCGGATCGTGGCCGGGATGCTCCGTCCGAGGGGCGGCTCGATCAGCCAGTTGAAATCGCGGGCGCGGACCTCCGTTTGGAACAGTTCCTCCCAGAGCGCCAGCTCGATCTCGTTTCGCTCCGCGTCGATGCGGCTGATATAGAGCTTGCGCCCCTCATGCAGACCCGGTCGGCGCTGGCCGACGGTGTAGCGGTGGATGCCCTCGTGCCTGCCGATCACCGCGCCGTGGAAGACAAAATCCCCCGGCGGCGGCAGCGGGCCGCGCTCGGAGAGCCAGCGGATATAATTTTTGTCCGGGATGAAGCAGATCTCCATGCTGTCCGGCTTATGGGCCACCGGGAGCTTCAGCTCCTCGGCCAGCGCGCGCACCTGCGTTTTTTCATAGCGCCCGAGCGGAAAGACCGCCCGCGCGATCTGCTCGCGCGTCAGGCGGCAGAGCATATAGCTCTGGTCGTTGGCGGGCCTGCCCTTATAGAGCGCGCCGCCCTCGGCGCGGGCGTAATGCCCGGTGGCGATCTTCTCCGCGCCGATGCGCTCGGCCTCGGCGAGCAGCGCCTTGAATTTGACCGTGGGATTGCAGAGGATGCAGGGGTTCGGCGTCTCGCCGCGGAGATAGGATGCCGCAAAGGGGCGGCAGACCTTTTCCTCCAGCTCCGACTTGATCGCCAGCACCCGCAGCTCGATACCGAGGTACTCCGCCGTTGTCTCCGCGTCGCGGCGGGAGCTTTCGTCGGTATTGTCGAGATACAGGCCGTGGACCTCGTATCCCTCTTTTTTCAGCAGGGCGGCGCACACGGCGGAATCCACCCCGCCGGAAAAACCCAGAACGACCTTAGCCATGGCGTCTGCCCTCCAGATAGACCATCAGCACCGAGATATCCGCCGGGGACACGCCGGAAATGCGGCTGGCCCGGCCGAGATTCTCGGGTCGGATCTTTTTCAGCTTCTCGCGCGCCTCCAGCCGCAGGCCGCCGAGCGCGTCGTAGTCGATGTCGGCGGGCAGGGGGCGCTCCTCCATGCGGGTGAATTCCTCCACCTGCCTGAGCTGGCGGCGGATATAGCCCTCGTATTTGAGCATGATCTCCGCCTCCTCGGCCACCGCGCGCGGAAGCTCCGGGCGCGCCGGGTCGAAGGGCGCAAGGTCGGCGTAGCTCAGCTGCGGGCGGCGGATCAGATCCGCCAGCGAAACGCCGGAGGCCGCCGGCGCGGTCTCCCGCCCGGCCAGCAGCGCGTTCAGCGCCTCACACGGCGCCAGATGCGTGCTCTCCAGGCGCGCGATCTCGCGGCGCACCGCCTCGTATTTGTCCAGGACCGCCTGGTGCCGCTCCGGGCTCACCAGCCCGATGCGAAGGCCGATCGCGCTCAGGCGCTCGTCGGCGTTGTCCTGCCGGTGCAGCAGGCGGTATTCGCTGCGCGAGGTCATCATGCGGTAGGGCTCATTGGTGCCCTTGGTCACCAGATCGTCGATCAGCGTGCCGATATAGCCGTCGCTGCGCCGCAGGAGGAAGGGCTCCTCGCCGCGAAGCTTCCGTGCGGCGTTCACGCCCGCCACAAAACCCTGCGCCGCCGCCTCCTCATAGCCGGAGGAGCCGTTGAACTGGCCTGCGCCGTAGAGCCCGGCCACCGCCTTGCACTCAAGCGTTGCGGACAGCGCCGTCGGGTCGATGCAGTCGTATTCGATGGCGTAGGCCGGGCGGGTCATCTCCGCCCGCTCCAGCCCCGGGATCGTGTGCAGCATCTGCAGCTGCACCTCTTCGGGGAGCGACGAGGAAAAGCCCTGGATATAGAGCTCCTCGGTGTTCAATCCCATCGGCTCGATGAAGAGCTGATGCCGCGGCTTGTCGGCAAAGGTCATCACCTTGGTCTCGATGCTGGGGCAGTAGCGCGGCCCCACGCCCTCGATCACGCCGGCGTAGATCGGGCTGCGGTCAAGATTGGCGCGGATGATGGCATGGGTGCGTTCGTTGGTATAGGTCAGATAACAGACGGCGCGGTTGACGGGCCGCTCCTTCGTTTCGAAGGAGAAGGGCTCGGTTTCACTGTCGCCCTCCTGCAGCTCCATCCGGCTGAAATCCACCGTCCGGGCGTTGACGCGCGGCGGCGTGCCGGTCTTGAAGCGCCGCATCGGCAGACCAAGCGCCCGCAGCCGTTCGGCGAGGGGGATCGCCGCCGACAGGCCGTCCGGCCCCTCGGCCTTGATGGCCTCGCCCACGATGGTGCGGCTGTCCAGGTAAGTGCCGGAGGCGATGATCACCGCCCCGCAGCGCCAGACGGCGCCGGTGCGCGTGGTCACGGAGCAGACGTGCCCGTCCTCCACGCCGATGTCGACGACCTCCGCCTGCTTGAGGCGCAGGTGCTCCTGCCGCTCCAGCGTCAGCTTCATCACTTCCTGATAGCGCCGCCGGTCCGCCTGCGCGCGCAGCGAATGCACCGCCGGGCCTTTGCCGCGGTTGAGCATCCGGTACTGGATGCAGGCCTTGTCCGCAGCCTTCGCCATCTCGCCGCCGAGCGCGTCCAGCTCCCGCACCAGATGTCCCTTGCCGGTGCCGCCGATGGCCGGGTTGCAGGGCATGTTGCCCACGCTGTCGAGATTGACGGTGAAGCAGACCGTATCCATGCCGAGCCGCGCGGCGGCCAGCGCGGCCTCGATGCCCGCGTGCCCCGCGCCGATCACGGCGATATCGCATTGTCCCGCCTGATAATAGATCATGCCTGTTCCTCTTTTGCTTCTCTTAGGCCGCGTCCGTTCGATCCGCGGCGCAGCCGTATATTTTATTGTATTACAGTTCGCCGTATTTGGCAAACAGAATCTTTTCCCGCACCCGGTCCCTGTCGCCAACAAAATTCAACAGGAATTTGAACATTCTTCTTGACCGTCGAAAACGCAGCGGATATAATGGAAGAAAGATGGAGTATTATATGCTCCGATGTCCTTTGGATAGGGGGGTTTACCCATGAAACGATTCCTGTCGATCCTGATGCTGGTTGCCATGCTGGCCTCGCTGTTTGTCTTCTCTCCGGCCGCCATGGCCACCGATACCCCGGCCGAGACGGAAGCGCCCGCCGAGACGCCCGCTCCCACGGAAGCACCCGCCGAGACGCCTGCGCCCACGGAAGAGCCCAAGCCCACCGAGACGCCTGCGCCCACCCCGACACCCGCGCCCACCCCGGAGCCGAAGGTGCTCAACAAGATCACTGTCCAGCTTAACCGGACGCCCGTCGTCATGATGGCCGTCAGCGAGCCTGCGGCTGCCGTCAGCTCCAAGAACGCCTCCCTCGTCAGCCTGTCCTGGTACGATCTGCTCGGCAACAGGCTGCCCGGCAACAGCGCCTTCGACTACACGACCTACCGGATGGAGATCGTTGCCAAGGCTGACGACGGCTACATCTTCTCCCCGAGCGCGAACGCCTATCTGAACAACTCCGCCACGAGCTGCAGCGTATCCGCCGACGGCAAATACATCACGCTCACCCGGCAGTACGAAGCCCTGGTCTATGCGCCGCGGATCATCAAGCACCCCGGCGAGGAGACCATCAAAGAGGGCAGCTTCGTGTCCTACGTCTCCACGGCAGTCTACGCCACCGGTCTGACCTGGGAGTTCATCAGCCCCGACGGGGAGACGGTCTTTGATTCCAAGGACGTCGGCAAGACCTTCCCAAACAGCCGCTGTGAAAACGACGGCAAGGAGAAGATCATCATTTACAACGTCCCGCTGGATATGAACGGCTGGAAGGTCCGCGCCGTCTTCTCCGGCGTGGAGGGTACCGTCACCCGCAGCAACCCCGTCACCGTCAAGGTCGAGGCCGACCCGAACCACACCCCGGCCCCGACGACCGAGCCGGAGGAGACCCCGGAGCCCGAGGAGAGCCCGGAGCCCAGCGAAACGCCCACGCCCACCGAGAAGCCGGAGGAGACCCCCGTGCCCAGTGAGCAGCCGGCCGAGACCGCTGCGCCCGCTCCCGTTCCCGAGGATCACGAGCACCTGTTCGACGCGGTCTGGACCGCGGACGAGACCCGCCACTGGCACGCCTGCTCCTGCGGCGAGCGCAGCGAGGAAGCCGCGCACAGCATGAGCTGGAAAACGCTCTCGGTGGAAAACAGCGTCGCCACCCAGGAGGGCGTCTGCACGGTCTGCGGCTATCGCGAGACCAAGCAGGTCTCCGTCAACCAGGGCCGGATCATCAACAAGGTTCCGATGAGCGCCGTGATCGGCGGCTCGGTCGGTCTGATCGCGATCCTGGTGATCGCCGAGTCCGTCAAGCGCGCCAAACGGAAATAAGTTTTCAGTTTTTAGTTTTCAGTTTTTAGAATAAAAGAGATCCGGAGCAAAAGCTCCGGATCTCTTTTGCGTCTTTCAAGAAGCATCATTCGCTGCCGAATCGAGCAGTGGGGGGAGCGCGAGGGGATTCACTCACTTAAGGATACAAAATACTGAAACTCACGCTTACGATACTTCCATATATGATTTTGGAAGTATAACCCATGAAAACGCAGAAATCCTTTTTTGAGCAGAGCGGCGGTACTTATACGCAGATTTGCGACGTGCTCCTTCCGGACCTATCTATCGGAAAGGTGGAACAGAGACCTATCGGGAAATATGGCCGGATGATGAAACACTATCTGAAAGAACAGCATCCCGTTCTTTATTCGGAGCTGTTGCTGTCCGGAAAACTGTATCCGCATCTACTGGAGATCGACGAAGCCTGTGATGGGCGAATGGAACTGCTTACCTGCCGATTGGCCGAGCAAGAAGGCGTGACCGAGGCGCTCAAGGCTGCTGATCAGAAGGTTGAAACAGAAGTAGGCTTTGCTGTTCGGACGGCCTATCTGGATGAAAACT
>CAMNOV010000010.1 GCA_946547105.1 uncultured Clostridia bacterium
TCACGCTCGTCAGCTTGGTGCAGTCGTAGAAGGCGTGTCTGCCGATGCTCGTCGCGCCATCTCCGATGACGACGCTTCCGATGCTGCTGCGGAATTCATACCACGGGGTGGAATTATACCCGAAGGCCCACATGGCCCCCGTGCCGGAGATGGTGAGGGTATTGCCTTTCATCGTCCAGAACAGCTTATCGCCGCACTGGCCGCTGGCCGGTTTCGACGTATCCGCCACCCAGGTGATGTGGCCGCCGTAATCCTGCCTGACCTCGTCCGTCCAGCTCGGGTCGAAGGCCGGATAATAAGCGGTGGCGGTGACCTCGCCAAAGCACCCGCTGAGCATCTCCGGCGCAGCTCCTTCAAATCGGATCGTCGACAGCTTATCGCATTCGGCAAAGGCAACTACGTCGATAGAAGTTACACTTTCCGGAATGACTACGCTTGTCAGGCTGTCGCAATTATTGAAGGCATATCCTTTGATATATTGAACGCCGTCCGGGAGCGTTATGTCGGTCAGCCCGACGCAGTAGTAAAAGGCAGAGACCTCGATGCTTGTTACGCCATTCGGGATCGTTACGCCCGGCAAGCTGGAGCACATGGAAAACATGGAGCTCGGAATCGTGCTGAGCCCGCTCGGCAATCTCACATTTTTCAGATTGCTGCAGCCCTTCAGACAGCCGCTCAGAGACTTTACGCTGTCGGGAAAATAAATGCTCTCGAAGGGGCATTCCGAAAAGGCGCCTTCGGCGATCGTGTGGACGCTGCTTGGAATGCTCACGCTTTGCAGACCGCTGGCGGCGAAAGCGCAGACCCCAATGGAAACAATATTCCCCGGAATGTTGATCTTAGACAGCGTGGAGCATTTGCAGAACATATGATAGGGAATCTCCGTGATGCCTTTTCCCAGCGTTACATTCTCCAGAGACTCGCAGCTTTCAAAGATCGTGTTACCGAGACTGGTGACGCTGTCCGGGATCGATATCGTTTTCAGCTTTTTGCATTCGTAGAAAGCCCCGCCGCCGATGCTGGTGACGCTGCCCGGTATGCTAATGTCAGTCAGGGACCAGCAATGGGAAAACGCGCTCTCCCCTATGGTTTTCAGCGTGTTGGGCAGAGAAACGGATTTCAGGCTGTAGCAGCTGTGGAAAACACTGTCGCTCAGCGAGGTAACACTCGACGGTATGCTGACGCTCACCAGTCTTGTGTCGGAGAAAGCGGACGCCTCGATGCTCGTTACGGAGTTTGGGATCGATACGCTGGTCAGCTTCTCGCAGGCGCAAAAAGCATGATCGCCGATACTGGTCACCGAGGATGGGATCGTGACCGTACTGATGTCCAGCCCGTAAAAGGCGTAGTTTCCGATCCTGGTGATCCCATATCCGATCGTGAGGCTTGTCACGCTTTCCCAGTTCGAATACCATGGCGCTGTATCGCCGGTCGTTCCGCGATAATCCGGGATCGGGCCGTTTCCGCTGATCGTCAGATTCCCCGCGTTGTCCCGCGACCAGGTGATTCCGTTATCCAGCGTACCGGAATCGGAGGTCGGTTCAAGCGGAACGTCGACCTCTGCGGTGTCGTCGATCACGATCTCGTCAAGCGGGCCGCCGGGGGCGTCGGCCCCTACGGGCTCCTCCACGATCTCGTTGTCCGCCGCAAAGCCCGCGGGGATCAGGCTCAGCAGCAGAGCGAGCGTCAGCAGAACGCTCAGCAGTTTTTTCAGCATGGCCATTCCTCCAGTTTCATCCTGCATAACCGGCAGTTTATAAACTTCCAATTTTTATCATAGCACAGGCCGCCTGTTCCTTCAAGAAAAAAGAGGATCTGCAGATATGCAGATCCTCTTTTTTGTCTTTCTTTTACCACTGTGCGATGTAGGCGCTGTTTCTCGCCTGGCAGATCAGCGTCGCGTCTCGGGTCTCCACGCGGCCGTTGCCGTTGATGTCCGCCGTCAGGCTCGACAGCCCGCCGCCGTTGGAGTACGCCCCGCTCTTCACCTGGCTCACCAGCGTCGCGTCGCGCATCTCGATGCTGCCGTTCAGATTCGTGTCGCCCTTGAACGCGATCACCAGCTCCTTGTCCGAGTAGACGATGAGGCTGAACTGGTGCTCGCCGTTTTCGTCGTCCGTGCAGTAGACGCGGGAAAGCAGCCCGTCCTCCTGCCTGATTGCGACCAGCACGGCCCGGTCGCCCTCGCTCGTCACCGTAAAGTTCACCAGGTCGCGGTAGCTCGCCGTGAGGTCCAGGCTCGTCTGCGCCTTGCCCTTCGTGTAGTCGGTCACGGTGATGGTAAAGCGCTCGAGCGGCTCGTCGGTGATCAGCGTCGTCGCCGGGTCGACGTGGACGAAATTGGAATCCTTGCTGTAGCTGTCGTAGTCCGGCAGCTGCTCGTACGTACCGTTCGTCACAACGTCCACCAGCGTCGGGCATTCCGAGAGATTCAGCTTGGCGATGTCGTTGCCGTAGCACTCCAGGATCACAAGCGAGGGAGTCTCGTACAGGCCAAGTCCTCTCAGCGCGTTCATCGAGCAGTCCAGAACCAGCAGCGCAGGATTGTCCAGATGGAGCACACTGATCCTGTTTCCACTGCAGAACAGGCCTTCGAGCGCGGGATTGTACATCACGTCCAGCTGGGTGATCTCGTTATTGCTGCAGTCGATGCTGGTCAGGGCGGGATTCTGCATTACGTCCAGCGCCGTCAGGCTGTTGTCGGAGCAGTCGAGGAACTCCAGCGCGGGATTGCAGGACAGCCCCAGATTCGTCAGCTCATTGCCGAAGCAGTCCAGCCAGGTAAGCGCGGGGTTATGCATGACGTCCAGCTCCGTCAGGCTGTTCATCGAGCAGGTGAGCGAAGTCAGCGCGGGGAAGAACTCGATGCCCCGCACGGAGCCGATGCCCATCATGCTGACGTCGATCTCGGTGATGGCCGCGATCTCCTCGTCGTTGAGATAGCCGTTGCTGTCCCAGTCGAATTCCTCCGCCACGTAGGCGCGGAAGATCTCGTCCGGGAAGTGCGCCTCGTCGATGGGCAGACCGTTTACGGCCTCAACCACCCAGGTGATATGGCCGCCGTAATCCTGCATCACGTTCTCGGTCCAGCTATAGTCAAAGCCCGGATAATAGGCCGTGGCGGTGGTGTTTTCAAAGCAGCGTTCGCCGAAAGCCGGCGCATGGCCCTCGAAACGGATCTCGGTCAGGCTGCCGCAGTTTTCAAATACAAAGATTCCGATCTCCGTCACGCTGTCCGGGACCGTTACAGCTGTCAGCGCGGCGCAGTTTGCAAAGGCGTACGCATTGACGGAAGCCGTCCCGTCCGGGATCCGGTATTCCCCGACTCTGCCGTTAGGGCAGCAAATAAGTTCTTTCCCGTCCTTGGAGAAAATGACGTTGTCGATGCTGCAGTAGGTGGGGTTTTCCTCGGAAATCGTTATCTCCGTCAGACTGTTGCAATAGAAAAAATCGCCGGCGGTAAGCGACTGCAGGCCGGAGCCGATCGCAACGCTGCGCAGACTGCTGCAGGAGCTGAAGACGCCGTGGCTGAGGCCCGTCACGCTGTCGGGAAGCCTGACGCTCTGCAGGGACGAGCAGCCGGAAAAGCTTTCATAGCCGATGCCGACGAGCCCTTCGCCGAGAGACAGGCTCTCCAGCGCGCTGCAATTCAAAAAGGCATAGTCGTCGATCGTCAGCAGGCTGTCCGGGATGACGACGCTTGTGATCTGGTCGCAGTTTTTAAAGGACTCGGCTCCGATGCTGGTCGCACCGTCCTCAATGATCACCGTGCGGATCTGCGCCCCGTATGCCGACCACGCGCCGCCGTAGCCCTGCACGCCGATCGAGCCCCACATATCCCCGGTGCCGGTGATGGTCAGCGTACCCGCTTCGTCCAGCGTCCAATACAGATTCTCTCCGCACTGGCCGGTGACAGGGTACGGCTCCGGTGTCGGTTCCGGCGTGGGTTCCGGCGTCGGCTCCGGGGTCGGCTCCGGGGTGGGTTCAGGCGTAGGTTCCGGTGTCGGCTCCGGTGTCGGTTCCGGGGTCGGCTCCGGGGTCGGCTCCGGCTCGGCTTCCAGAACGGTCACGTAGATCGTGGCCTTGGCAAGGGTGCCGCCGTCCTCGTCCTTCAGCAGCACGTTGACCACGCCGCCGCCCACCTTCAGCGGCGTAATGGTAACGGCATAGGAGTTGCCGGAGAGGCTGAACATGCCGCTGGTATAGCTGAAGCTGACGTAGGAGAAATCATAGGTCGGGTCGATCGTAAAGCGGACCGTCGCGGGATCGCCGCCCAGATAGAGCGTCAGCTCTTCCTTTTCCAGCGTGATCGGATTGTCGCCCACGCTGTAGTCGGTCGGGCTCATCGGATAATCGGTCAGGAAGTGCTCCTCGGAATAGGGCGCTTCGCGCACATGGTCCTCGCCGGTGAAGTGGTCCATGCATTTGAGGAACCAGGAATAATTGCCGTTGTTGCCCGCGTCCCAGGTCGAGTCGACGTTATAATACCAGTCGCCGATCTTGACGATGTTCCAGGCGTGGGTCTCGCTGGTGACGATGCGCGCGTCCACGCCGACGCTCAGCAGCAGACGGTACAGGAGGTTTGCATAGCCCTGGCAGACGGAGGTCTTGTTGAGCATCGCCGCATAGGCCGTGTACTGCAGCTTGTAGGAGCTGTCGCCGAGGTGCTCGTAGTCATAGACCGTGTTCGCGGTGATGAAATCATAAACGGCGCGGATCTTCTGATACTCGGTCTTGCCGCCGAGGGCCAGCTCATTCAGCTTCGCGCTCACGGCCGCGTCCAGCTCGGCCTCCTGCTCGGCTGTGGTATAATAGGTAAGCTGGTAGCGGTACTCGGTTGAGCTGTAGCGGATGCTCCATCCGCCGTACTGAAAGCGCAGATAGTCGCCCTCGGTGGGATTGCCGGTGTGCGCCATCGCCAGATCCAGTACGGCGCGGTAGTCAAAGCTCTCGCTGCCGGTATATTGGATGGTGATGTTTGTCTCCCGAGCCTTCATACCCTCGCGGATGGCCGCGGCGGCCTCCTCGATACTGCCGCAGCTGTAGGTGACTGCTTCCGTCTCCGCCGCTTCCCGCAGCGAGGCGGCGAGCTCCTCCGCGGAGATCTGATCCCGGTACAAGGGGTTGACGTGGATCTCCATGCCGTCGATCATCTGCACGTCGTCGGCGAAGATCTCAAGGTCCGGCTCGTCCACGATTTCGATGTCCGTCGCGTAGCCCGCGGGGAGCAGGCTCAGCAGCATGGCGAGCGTCAGCAAAATGCTCAATAGTTTTTTGTGCATGTCCGATTCCTCCTGTTTCATGATCTATATAAACCGTGGTTGATTCTCTTCCAATATTTATCATAGCACAAGACGGGCGCAGGCACAAGCAAAAAAGGCCCCCTTCCGCAGAAGGGAGCTGTCATCGAAGCTGACATAAGAGAGCCTCCAAATCTGTCGCCTTCCCCTTGAGGGGAAGGTGGCGCGGCGCGGCTCCCGCAAGCGCCGTGACGGATGAGGTGGCTGAAGAAACCCTCCGGCCGCGCTTCGCCCGGCCACCTCCCTTTTGCGAAAGGGAGGCTAAATAAAAAACTCCCGTACCGGCATCGGTACGGGAGCTTCGTTTCGCAATGACGCTGTTCTTTTCTTGAAATCATAATTTCAAGAAAAGCTTTTGCAAATCCCAAGAGCCGCACAAGGTGCGGTTGGCTTTGCAAAAGACGCCTCATACGAACTCTACGCCGCTGCGGCGGCTATAAAAAGCTCGAAGAAATCTTCGAGCTTTTTATCAGAGTTCAGTATCAATCGAGCACGTAGGGCAGGAGAGCGATCTGACGGGAGCGCTTGATCGCCTCGGTCAGCTCACGCTGGTGCATGGCGCACACGCCGGTGGTGCGGCGGGGCAGGATCTTGCCGCGCTCGGACAGATAACGGCGCAGCTTCGCGGTGTCCTTGTAGTCGATGAACGTGGCCTTGTCCACGCAGAACTGGCAAACCTTGCGGCGTTTGCGGTTCTTGGGGTTGTTCTTATCGAAAGCCAAAGCGGTATCCTCCTTTATTAGTATCAACGATTTTCGATTGTGAAAAGAATCTTTCGCAATCGATCAAATCAGAACGGCAGCTCGCCGTCGTCATCGCCCAGGTCGGTAAAGGGAGAGGGCGCGGGATTGACCGTGCGGGGAGCCTCATAGCTGCTGCTCCGGCCGCCGTCGTATCCGCCGCTCCGATTCGACTCGTAAGCGTTGGCGCGGGGTGCCTCATAGTTTCCGTCGCTGCTGTCGCGGCGGCTTTCGCCGAAGTAAACGTTGTCGACGTTGATCTCCCAGCTGGTGCGGTTGTTGCCGTCGCGGTCCTGCCATTTGCGGGACTGCAGGCGGCCGGACACCACGACCATGCTGCCTTTGCGGAAATACTTGTTGACGAACTCGGCAGTGGAACGCCAGGCGGAGCAGTCGATGAAATCGGTCTGCCGCTCGCCGCCGTCGCGGCCGCCGAAATCGCGGTCCACGGCCACGGTGAACGAAGCCACCGGCGTCTGGCTCTGGGTGTATCTGAGCTCCGGGTCACGGGTCAGACGGCCCATAATGACAATGTGGTTCAGCATGTTCGCCACTCCTTACTCTGCACGCAGGGTGATCAGGCGACGCAGGATGCCGTCGGTGATACCGAGGATACGGTCCAGCTCGGCGGGGAACTCGGGGCCGCTCGTGAACTTCATCAGCACATAGACACCCTCGGAAATGTAGTTGATTTCGTAAGCGAGCTTGCGCTTACCCATCTCCTCCAGTTCCTCGAGCGTACCATTTGCTTCCACAAGTGCCTTGAACTTCTCAACGATCCCAGCGGTCTCTTCCTCGCTCAGGTTGGGATTGATGATGTACATCACTTCGTACTTTTCGCTTGCTTTTGCCATGGTTGCACCTCCTTTTGGTCTTTTGGCCCCCGGTCGCTGCCGGGAGCAAGGATAGCTCTGCCCATACGGGCAGGCCATATTATTATATCGGGTTTTTGTGGATTGTCAAGAGACAAAATACGATTCCCCAACAAAAACCGCAAAATCTTTCCGGCAGAATTTGAGCCATACTTCGTTGCCTTTCTTGCAAATATAAATCGATATTCGCTGCGAAAGGCGCCTCGTCTGACACAAATTCTGCTCGAAAAGTGATATGCCTTTTTATTGAGGAATCGTATTACAGCTTTTTCAGGCTGTCCTCCCCTTTTTCCTTCACAAAATAGTGCCGCGCGATCCAGCGGGACAGGCCGTCCAGCCCCGGATACACCAGGCGCTCGCTCATGTTGAGCTGGTCGAGCATGTCGCGCACGCGCCAGCGGAGCCGCCGGTCGATGACGTATTTGACGGTGTTCTGCGTATAGCGGTCGAGGAAGCCCTCCACGTCCTCCATGTCCATCGGGATGACGGAGAAGAAGGAATACTGGTTAACGATGCGCGAGTCGATGCTGGGCGGCTCGATGACGACCATGGCGCGGTCGCCCATGTCGCGGTCATAGGCGGCGATATCCGCCGCGGCCCGGCCCAGCATCTCGACGGAGAAGACCTCCGCCTTGTTGGCCTCCATGATCTCCTGATAGCGCGGCGGCAGCAGGGCGTGCAGCTCCTTGATGTCCGTGCGCCAGACCATGCAGTCGTGGTCCTCCATGCGCTCCAGGTTCTCCTCACTCACAGCGAAGTGCAGCGCCACCAGCGCCGACTGCGTCCAGTCCAGCAGCCGCGTGGGCAGGCCGTGGTGCTGGCCGAGGAACATCTGCAGCCAGACGGACTGCGCGATCGACGGGTCCTCCATCACGGCGTATTTGGCAAAATTCTTCAGGATCGCCGGCTCCAGCGTGCGCTGCAGGTCCTTGCAGTTGCGCCGGAGGCTGGTGACCATGGTGAAGTCCGCGTTGGCCATGCCGCGGTAGACGTAGAGGCTGCGGTTGCGCCCCAGATCGGGCCGGTAGGGCTGGTCCGACAGCAGCGGGATCAGATCCTCCACGCGCTCGATCCTGACTTCCTTGATCATTGTCATCACGCTTTCTTTCTATATATGAAACAGTATATCACAGCCCGTCAAGAGACATAAAAAGTGCCTGCGATCTCTCGCAGGCACTTTCGTTTGATTTTGGAATCAGGCTCTGTTCTTGCGCTTCTTCTGCTCGATCACGAGCGCGGCCATCGCCGCGGAGGAAGCCGCCATCAGCGCGATCCAGAGACCGAGGTTCGACTCGTCGCCGGTCTTCGGGGTCGTGCCGCCGCCGCCGCTGCCGCCGCTGCTGCCGGTCCAGACCAGAAGCAGCGGAGAGGTGCCCTTCACGGTGAAGCTCAGGGTGCTGCCGCTCTTGGTGATGGTGGGCATTTCGCCCTCGCCGGCCTTATGGCCGTTGACGTCCTCACCGAAGAGGTGCAGGACCACGAAGCGGTCCGTCGTCGCCGCGCCGCTCGGGATCGCCAGGCCGACCTTCACGCCCTTGGTCGGGAAGAGATCGGCGTCCAGCGGCAGCCACTCGCTGCCGTTGAAGTACTCGACCGTCAGCTCATAGAGCTTGTTGCCCTTGACCGTCGTGGTGCCGAGGCGGCGCTTGACGGTGTTGAGCATGGCGGTCTTCATCGCGTCGACGCTGGCGTACTTGGTCTTGAGCGCTTCGGGGACCACGGCGTTTTCCGTAATCGTCACGCGCAGCTCGAACCAGTGCGCATAGAGCGTGACGTCCTCGGTGAGGATGTCGCCCTCGAAGACCTGTTCGCCGCCGTCCTTGTCGTTATACCAGCCGCCGAAGATGTAGCCGTCGCGCTCCTGCGGGGTGGGCAGGGCGGGCACGCTGCCGTCGGCGTTGGCGTTCAGGCGGGTCTTGGAGACCTTGCCGCCGTTGGCGTCCAGGGTGATGACGATGCCTTCCTGCGGAGGCAGAGGCTCGTCGTCTCCGGTCCAGACCAGCAGCAGCGGGGACATGCCCTTGATGGTGAAGCTCAGGCTGCTGCCGTCCTTGGTCACGTCGGGCATTTCCGCATTGCCGGCCTTGTGGCCGTTGCAGTCCTCGCCGAACATGTGCAGCGCGTAGAATTCATCCTCCTGCGAGGCGCCCTCGGGGATCGGCATCGTGCACAGCACGCCGTCCTTCGGGAAGGTCTCCGCCGTCACGGGCTTCCAGCCGCTGCCGTCGTCCACTTCAACGGTGAGCTCGTAGAGCTTGTCGCCCTTGAAGCTGTCGATGCCCGTCGCTTTCTTCACGGTGGCCATCATGGCGTTCTTCATGGCCGCGACGCTGGCGTATCTGGTCTTGAGCGCTTCGGGGACCGTGACCTCCTCGCCGACAACGACGCGGTACTGCGGTCCGACCGGCTTGACGGTGAACGCGAAGGAGGCGATCTCGCTCTCCACGCCGTCCTTCACGGCCTTGACCTGAACGGTCACGTCCTCGTTGACGGTGAAGCTGTCGCCCTTCGTCCAGGTCTCGCCGCCGTCGGTGCTGTACCAGATCTCGGCGCCCTCGGTCTCGGTGCTGAACTTGAGCTCGGTGCCCTTCTCGACCTCACCGGCCGCCGGCTCGACGGTCGGGGTCGCGGGCTTGACGGGCTCTTCTTCCTTCACGGTGAATTCGAAGATCGCGATCTCGCTCTCCACGCCGTCCTTCACGGCTTTGACCTGAATGGTCACGTCCTCGTTGACGGTGAAGCTGTCGCCCTTCGTCCAGGTCTCGCCGCCGTCGGTGCTGTACCAGATCTCGGCGCCCTCGGTCTCGGTGCTGAACTTGAGCTCGGTGCCCTTCTCGACCTCACCGGCCGCCGGCTCGACGGTCGGGGTCGCGGGCTTGACGGGCTCTTCTTCCTTCACGGTGAATTCGAAGATCGCGATCTCGCTCTCCACGCCGTCCTTCACGGCTTTGACCTGAATGGTCACGTCCTCGTTGACGGTGAAGCTGTCGCCCTTCGTCCAGGTCTCGCCGCCGTCGGTGCTGTACCAGATCTCGGCGCCCTCGGTCTCGGTGCTGAACTTGAGCTCGGTGCCCTTCTCGACCTCGCCGGCCGCCGGCTCGACGGTCGGGGTCGCGGGCTTCTCGGGCGCGGGGATGGTGCAGATCACGTCCGCGCGATCGCGGATACGCAGGCGCGGGAAGGGTCCCTCAGGTGCGTTGAAGGTGTCGTCGTAGGAGGCAAGGCCGGTGGCCTCGACCTCGGCGCCGACTTCACAGTTTTCCACTTCCTTCGAGGTGGTGATGTAGCCGTCGATGAACACGCGGGCCAGATTGCCCTCGGCGTCCTTGACCATAATGGTCTGGATCAGGCCGTTGGCCAGCTCAAAGCTGTCGACCGTACCCTTGACGGTGACGAGCTTGCCCTCGGCGGAGCGGTCGTTGAGCTCGGAGGCCTTGATCTCGGTGGGCGCAACGCTGCCCTCGCCGATCACTTCGATCGTCTCGACCTGCAGCTCGGGCTCGCCCTGGTAAAAATCGGTGTGGCCGACGATGCGGACCTTGTCGCCGATCTTGTACTCGCCGGAGACCGGGAAGCAGCAGATGCCGGCCGTGTCGTCCTGCACGTAGATGCAGTCGAAGAACGCGGTGTCCTTATCGTAGCCGGAGGCGTTGGAGGTCACGACGCCCTCGATGGTGAAGATGTAGCCGGTATCGTCCGGTTTGGAGGCTTCGCGCACTTCGGCGATCGTTGCGGTCCCGGCGTCCTTATCGAGAACGTCGAGCTCCAGGGTGCGCGTCTTTTCGTATGTCTCGCCGTCCAGCTCAAAGATTGCCGTCACGGTGATCACATAGTGCTTGGCGGAAGTGAAGGTGTACTTGAATTCTGCATCCTTCGTGCCGCCGGCGGGAACGCTGTAGCCGGTGGCGTCGGTGCCAAGCACCTCGCTGCCGTTGATGGTGTAGATCACGGAGCTGACGGTGGCCGCCTTGTCCTCGTTGTTGAAGAGCGTGGTGACAAGCGTGGCTTCCTCACCGATATAGACAGGCTCAGACGCCGCTTTGGCATCGGAAATGCCGAGCTTGACGGTCGTGCCGACCCAGATCGGCGCGGTCACAGCCAGATCGCCGTCCTTCTCCGTCACCTTGACATAGTAGTAGGTGTACTGGGGTTCGAGCTTCGCGGTCAGTTCGCCGGAGGCAAGCGCTTCCGCGTCGTCCCAGGTATAGGCCGTCTTGCCGCTGTCAGCGATGAGCTCCACCTTGCTGAAGCTGTCGTCCGGATCATAAACTGTAACGACGACGTTCAGCTTCTCAGGGGCGTTCTCCTCGCTGAAGATCGTTCCCATGGGTTGATCGTTGATCGTGTAGAAAATCTCCAGGTTCTTATCTTCCGTGGCGTACACGCGCAGCGCGCGGATCGCGTCGTAGATGCCCTGCTCGGTAAAGTCATCGGTCAGGACGACGTCGCGGGCGTCGTTGGCATTGCCCCAGCGGCCCTTGTGGTTGTCCTGGTTGTTGGTGGGCGCCACATGCCAGCCCTTGTCCAGGGCCATGGTATACTGCTCATAGCTCGGGTAATAGCCGCCGGCACCGATCTGGCCCTCGCCGTTGCCGACCTCGACCAGGAACATGTGGGCGTCCGTCGCTTCATCCCAGTAGGAGAAGTCGGTGAAGTTGCCGAAGGTCGTGCCCGGGTGGTTGAACATGCTCAGGCTGCTGCCCTTGTTGAGGGTCTGGTAATAGAGCTTCATGCCGGCGTCGCCGGATTTGTTGTTCAGCTCGGCGTTGTTGCGGGAAACAAGGCCGTCGCTGTCGAAGGTGTTGATGTGGCCGGGACCGCCGGACCAGGTCATCTCAAAGCCGGCGATGGCCAGGCGGTCGGGATGGCTCGCGTTGAACTGCTCGACGGCGCCCTTGTACTCTTCCCAGAGCGCGCGGCTGGCGTCGGTCATCAGGCTCTTGTCGTTGAGCGCGTCGGCGGGGTTGGCAGCGCTGGTGGTGTCAAAGTAGTTGGAGTGGTCGGTGAAGGCCACGAACTGGACGTTCGCGCTCTCCGGCAGGGCGGCGATGTAATCCAGCGCCGTTTCCAGCGTACCGGAGCCGTCGGAGTAGGTGGTGTGGGAGTGGAGCTGACCGAAGTACAGCTGGTATTCCGAGGTGCCCACGGTAAAGTTCCAGCTCTGCTCCGCCTCGATGCCGTCGCTGCGCTTGATCGTGATGTGCACCGTCGCGCGGCCCTTGGTCATATCCTCGGCAGGCGTGTAGCTCAGCACGCCGTTTTCAAACGTCGCCTCAACGGTCTCGCCGTTGACGGTCATCGTGAAGACGGGGTCCTTGCCGGCGTTGCCGATCTTCGCGGAGATCACGGGCTTCAGGTTTTCGCCGGTCTGCGCGTTGGGCGCCGGCGTCAGCTCTTCAAAGAAGGGCTTGTCGATGATCTCGACGCTCTTTTCGCCGCTGTACTCGATGCTGTAGCTGTTTTTCACCTCGACCTTGATGACGAGCTTGTCGGCTCCGTCGCCGTCGATGTCCGCGGCCGGGAGCGTGAAGCTCACGAGCTTGCCGTCGGCGGACTGGGTAAAGTCAGTCACGGTGCAGCTCTTGCTGCCGGCCGTGTAGCTGATGGTCAGGGTCTCGATCTCATCGGCCAGGTCGTCCAGCGAGAAGGAGCAGTTGTAATCCTGCTCGACGTAGCGGGAGTCCTCGCAGTCGAAGATCACGCCGGGATCCTGCACGATGTTGTTGTAGATCTTGGTATCCTCGGTCGGCTCGTAGAAATTGAAGAGGTAGATGCCGATATCGTTCTTCGTGCTGAAGGTCCAGCCGGAGAAGACGCTGGAGTAATACTCGACGCACACGGGCGTGCCGTTGTAGGTGACTTCCTTATTATAAATGATGTAGCCGCCTTCTTTAGGCGTCAGATACCATTTGGCCTCCTCGGGGGCGCTGCCGTCCTCGTTGGCGTCGACGAAGAGCAGCTCCTCGCTGGCGTTGGTGGCGAAGTACTGCTCGCCCACCTTGAAGGTGTAGTAGCGGCCCATGGAGTCGACGGTGAAGGCGTAGGCGCCGTTGCCGGCCTTGGCCTTGTCGCCCACGATCTCGGTCGGGATCGCTCTCATGGCGTAGTTGGCCTCGGCAAACAGGCCGATGGAGGACGCCGCCGTGGCGTTATAGGCCAGGTACTGCTTGCCCTTTTCCAGCACGCCGTCCCATTCGCCGTCGTCAACAGCCTCGACCGCGTCCTCGGGATTGACCAGATAGAACTGCAGGGCAAACTCGCTCTCGGTGAATCTGCTGTTGGTGGGAGCGGTGAAGTAGCCGGAGAAGACCTCCGTCTCGTTGCGGACGTAGGCCTCGACGTAGGCCGGGCCTCTGTCACTGGAGACCGTGGGGCTGTTCATGTAGAAGCAGTCCTCCGTCTTGGCCGGGGTCAGCGTCCAGGTGTTGTTGGGGTAGGTCGCCACGTTCAGGCTCAGCTCGGCGTAGGTGCCGCTGGGCCAGACGGTGATGCTGCGGCTCTCGTCGCCGTAGGCGTAGAAGCTGTAGGTGCCGTCGTCGTTCTTCTTCGCGGTCCAGACAAAGTCCTCGGTGAAGTTGAGCACCTTGTTGTCTTCTACGGTGCAGGAGTTGGCCTTCAGGTACCAGTCGCCGTTGGGCTTGGAGCTGATGGCGGTCATATGGCCGGGGCTGTAGATCGCAACGGTCTTGCCGTCCAGCTCGTTCAGATCCGTGACCAGGTCGCCCTTGTCCTGGGGCTCGGGCGGAGTCTCAGGCTCGGCGCCCTGCTTGTAGAAGGCAAAGATGAAGGCGTTATTCGTTCCGGGGTTGGCGTAGTCGTACAGAGAAAACTCCGTATACTGTGCGTACCACTCCAGATAGATATGACCGCCGTCCTTGCTGCTGGGCAGCCCGCCCAGGTAGAGGTAATATTCGCCGCTGTTGGGCGCGTCCTCCAGCGTCCAGTCGGAGGCGGCGGGATCGGTCAGCACGAAGTTGTTGTAGACTCTGCCGCTGCTGTTGGTGCGCTGCGTGCCGCCGAGAGTCTTGTCGGCCTGCCTGAAGGTGTAGCTGCCGTCGCTGTTGGCCGTCACCGTCCAGGCCACCGTCGCGTCGTCGGTGGTGATCACGCCGTCGACCGGGCTCAGCTCCGAGCCGGTCAGATAATTGGTGTTGCTCTCCAGCGGCGTGGAGCTCACGCCCCGGCCGTTGGCCACGTTGAAGATGATCACCGTGTCGCCGTCAGCAATGGTGCTGGTCAGACCGTAGGTGTTGGTCTGCGGCTCCTCGGCCTTGACGGTGTAGGCAAAGCTCGCGACCGCGCTTTCGATCCCGTCGAGCACGGCCTTGACCTGCACGGTCAGGTCCTCGTTGACGGTAACGGTGCTGCCCTCGGTCCAGGTCTCGCCGTTATCGGTGCTGATATAAATCACCGCGCCCTCGGTCGCGCAGGAGAAGGTCACCACGGTGCCCTTCTCGACCTCGCCCGCGGCCACGTCCGCCGTCGGCGTTTCCACCGCAGCAGGCTCGTCGCTCTGGACCGTGATCTCGCTGTCGAGCGTATTGCGCAGCTGCAGCGTCGAATTGTTGATGCCGACGGCCAGCGTCACGTCGACCTTGTCGCCGACCTTGACACGCCAGACGCCCTCGGTTTTTTCGATCACGGCCTTGTAGATCTGGATCGTGTTCCCCTCGGCGTCCTTGAGGGTGATGTTCGGATTGGAATAAGCGCCGTTATTGTCGTAGACCTCGGCCACTTCGAGGTCGGTCAGTTTTACGTAGGTGCAGACGTCCGCCGTCGTCAGCGCGCCGATCGTCGTCTCCTTTGCCTCCAGCGTCAGGCCGGAGGATTTCTGATAAGTGGCCTTGCTCAGTTCGGGCAGAGCTCTGTAAGTGGCACGCGTACCACCGCCGATCAGCGTATCGCCCAGGCTGATGTCGGCCGGAGCCGTATCAAAATACAGATCGATGCCGCCGGTCTCATCCTGGATATAAATGTTCTTACCGTCGACCAGGGTAACGACGCCCTTGACCGTGAACTCGGTACCGGTCTCGCCCGCCAGGGCCTCGGCGATCGTGACGGTCTCCGGCTCGGGTTCAGGAGTCGGTTCCGGGGTGGGTTCGGGAGTCGGTTCGGGAGTCGGTTCGGGAGTGGGCTCGGGAGTCGGTTCCGGGGTGGGCTCCGGCTTGGCCTCGGCATAGAAATCAAACCAGTAGGCGTCCGTGTCCTTCACGCCATAGGTCGTGAAGCCGTTGTAATACTCCAGCGCCTGGTTGTGGTTGCCGTTGTAGGCAGCGCCCACGTTCATCAGGACCCAGGTGCCGTCGTCCTTCTGCTCCAGCGTCCACTTGGCCAGATCGCTCTCGCCGTCGGCGGCAAAGCTCAGGGCGTTGCCGGTCTCGCCGGAGCTCAGATACTGGCCGTTGCGCTCGAAACGGAACTGCTCCCCGCTCACGCTGACCTTCAGCAGAGCCATCGCTTCGGTCTGGCCCAGCTTGCCGTCGCTCAGGGTGCCGGCCGTGCCGGCCAGCTTCTTGCCGCTGGCGGTATCGGTGAGGACCATGCCGGACTTCGGATGATAGAGAAGGATCTCGTCGCCTTCGGCCGGCGCCTCGGTCAACCGCTCAAAGTACACGCTGGGTGCGGGCGCTTCCGTGGGAGCCGTGGTCGGCTCCGCCGTCGGCTCGGGAGCCTCGGTCGGGTCCGGGTCAAGGGGGATATCCTCGTTCAGCCGCCAGAACTCGAGCGTTTCCCCGGCGATGTTGTTGTGGATCGTCGTATAGGTGCGCCAGTCCTTGGGAGTCCCGTTATCCACCCAAACGCCCATATAGCGGCCGGTCTCCACGGCCTTCAGATAGCCGCTGTCCAGCGTCCAGGCCGTCTCCGCCCCGTTCGCGCGCAGGCCGTTGTTGGCCGTGCCGGGGTTCAGGAAACCGTTGGCGCTGCCGATCGTGTAGCCGCCGTCGACGGCCTTGATCGTCCAGCCATAGGCAGCCGCGTCCGCATCCAGGCTGCCGTCTGCCGCAAAGGAGGCGGCGTCGGCAGCGGGCGTTTTGCCAGTCGCTGCGTTCGGCAGGATCCAGGTCGTGCCGTCCTTCGACATCGTGATGGCCACGGTGTCTCCGGGCAGGATACTCTCCAGGTCGGCCTTCTCCCAGCTCGCGCTGCCGTCCGCCGCAAAGGCGGCCGCCGGCACCAGCGAAAGGAGCATGCTGAGCAGAAGCACCACGGACAGGAGCTTGCTCATCTTCTTTATCATCATAGGAGTACCTCCTCGTAACGGAGTCACGTTTTACTGTATTCCCGTTTACATAAGTATACATCGTTTATTATAACAGAAACTTTGATTTTTGCCAGTGGCAAAGGGCAAAAAATTCGTGGAAGATCATAGAAATTTTTGCACTTTTTTTATGAAAAGCGACAAAATTTCAAAATGCCGGAAAATTAAGATTTTAAGCGGGTTTTTCCGACTTTTTGTTGTCATTTCTGCGTTTCTTTTTTGTAACTTTTCAGAGCGAATCGCGGACTGTCTCTTGACAGGGCGAGGCGGACTTGTTATGCTGTTTTCAAGCACGAAAAACAAGGGCAAACAGTATAAAAACGAAGATCAACCAGTGCGAAGAATAGAGATCAGACAGCATAAAAACAGAGATCGGGCGGCATAAAAGCGGCGATCGGACAGCGTGAAAAAGCGAAGATCGGACGGCGTGAAAAGCACAGTTCGGACAGTATAAAACGGAGATCGGACAGCATGAAAAACGAAAAAAAGCCGGGCCTCGGGGCCTGGCTCTCCCGGGAAAAATGGGGGCTGCTCCTGCTGCTGGCGGCGGCCGTCCTGTTCGTCGGCGCGCGGCTCTGGCTCGGCGCGGGCGAGGCGAAAACGCCGACGACGGGCGATTACGCCGAGTATGAAAAGGGCGTGGTCGTCGATATCCTGAGCGACAGCAGCGTGCAGGACGAGGCCTCGGACGGCGGCTGGCGCGGCGAACAGCTGCTGACTGTGCAGCTGCAGACCGGGCAGTACGCCGGGAAAACGCTGCTGGTCAGCAACTTCATCGGCCCGCTGTACGGCGTGCCCCTGCAAAAGGGAGACAGCGCCGCGCTGATCGTCAACACCTACTCGAGCGGCGAGATCCGCGCGACGGTCTACGAATTCAACCGCATCCCCGCGCTGCTCGGCCTGGTGCTGCTGTTTGCGCTGGCGACGGTGCTGGTGGGCGGCAAAACCGGCCTGAAATCCCTGGTCGGCCTGGTCGTTACGGTGGCCTGTCTGTTCTGGGTGCTGATCCCGCTGCTGCTGCGCGGCGCGCCGACATTGCCGACCATTTTCCTCTGCTGTGTTAACATAACGCTTGTTTCTTTTACGATCCTCGGCGGGGTACACCGCAAAACGGTGTGCGCGATGCTCGGCACGGTGGCGGGCGTGGCGCTGGCGATGCTCTTCGGTCTGGCGGCCCAGCGCTTTGCCCGGATCGACGGGCTGCGCATGAGCGAGGTGGAGCCGCTGCTGCAGCTGCGGCAGGCCGGCGTGCCGATCGGGCTGCGGTATCTGCTGGTGGGCGGCATTGTGATCAGCGCGCTCGGCGCGGTGATGGACGTGGCGATGAGCATCTCCTCGGCGCTGGAGGAGGTGCATGCCGCCAATCCCGGGTACGGGGCGAAGGAGCTCTTCCGCGCGGGCATGAACATCGGGCGCGACATGGTGGGCACGATGACCAACACCCTGATCCTGGCCTTCCTCGGCAGCGGCTTTACGCTGATCATCTATCTCTATTCGCTGGGGCTGGCCCGCTATCAGCTGCTGCCCTCGGCCTATATGGCCATTGAGCTGATCGGCGGATTGTCGAGCAGCATCGGCATGATCCTCGCCATCCCGCTGACGGCGCTGATCAGCGCGGCGATGCTGGCGAAAAAACAAACGCGGGTATAAAACATCCGGGAGGACGGAAGTCCTCCCGGATGTCTTTTGAAAACGAAAGTTACAGCGTCGCGGGTTCGAGCAGCGTCAGGCGCTTACGGTCGCAGTCAAGCTCATAGCGCAGGCCGAGCGGAAACAGGCCGATCGGGTAGCTGTGGCCGACGTTGACGTTATAGAGGATCGGCAGCTCCGGGAGACCGGCCTCAAAGCCGATCACCTGGCGCAGCACTTCCTTGTAGCTTTCGAATTTGTCCTCCGCGGCGGGTTTGCCGAAGACGACGCCGTTGACGCGCGACAGGATCCCCTGCGCCTGCAGGCCGCGCAGGTTCCAGCGCAGCAGCTCGTCCGGCATGTCCACCTCGCTGGTCTCGAGCAGCAGGAGCTTCCCTTCCCACTCTTCGGGCTTCGGCCAGATCTCCGTGCCGATCAGCTCGACGAACACGTCCAGGCAGCCGCCGAGCAGCTCGCCCTCGACCTTTCCGCTGCCCTGCAGGATCTCATAGCCGGTGTTTTTTCTCCGCGGACGCGGGAGATGCATGTTCTCCTCCGCCCACATCACCTTCTCCTTCTCGAAGGCGCAGAATTCGCTGCAGGGGATCTCCAGCCGCGGCTGCGGGCGGAAGATCGTGCGCTCCATCAGATCGCGCGAATACTCGTTGATCGACACGTACTCGGCCAGATCGCACATGACGGACAGACCGTAGTAGGACACGAGGCCGGCCCTGTGCATCATGAAATGGTTGCTGGTGGTGTCGGAAAAGCCGGTGAAGATCTTGGGATTGGCCCGCAGCACGTCAAAGTCGATATAGGGCAGCAGGCGGATCGTATCGTCGCCGCCGATGGCGCAGAAGACCGCGCGGATCGAAGGGTCGCGGAAGGCGTCCATCAGATCCTGCGCACGGGCCTCCGGATGGCGGTAGAGATAGTCCGCGCCGCGCAGCGCGTTCGGCATCGCCTCGACGCGCAGGCCGTAGTCCCGCTCCAGGCGTTCTTTGGCAAGATAATACTTATGGATGAACTTCGTCTCTCCCAGGATGCCGCTCGAGAGCGACACCACGGCGACCCTGTCGCCGGGAGAAAGATGGGTCGGTTTGAGCATAGTAGAGCCTCCCGCCATGATTCTGAAAACGCCGCAGGGGCGATCCGTGAATCGCCCCTGCCTTGCTTCTGAAAACTAAAAACTTATTTCTTGTTGCCGAACAGGCCGCGGATGATGCCCGTCGCGCCCGCGCGCATGACGCTGCGCAGGGCATTGGTGGCGGCGCGTTTGGCGATGGTGCCGGCCGAGGCAGTCTTGCCGCCGGTCACGGCGTTGACCACGTTGGTGGTGACGCTGCTCGCGACGGAGCTGGCGGCGTTCTGGGCGGCCTGCTGGAAGACCTTTTTCTTCTTGGCGGCCTCCTTCTCGGCGGCCTTCTGCGCGGCGGCAGCCTCCTTCGCAGCGGCCTTCTCGGCAGCGGCAGCTTCCCGCTCGGCGGCCTTCTGCGCAGCGGCGGCTTCCTTCGCGGCGGCCTTCTCGGCAGCGGCGGCCTCCTTCGCAGCCTCCTTCGCAGCGGCGGCAGCCTCCGCCTCCTCCTGCTTCAGGCGCTCGAGCTCGAGGTTGGCGCGCACGAGCACCTCGTAAGCGCTCTCGCGGTCGACGCTCTGGCGGTACTTCATCTCGAACTCGTCGGCGGCGATGATGCCCTTGACGACGCTCTCCTCGGCCGCGCCCATCAGGCTCTGCGGCGGCAGGATCTTCGCGCGCTCGACGATGCTGGGCACGCCGAACTCGTCGAGGAAGCTGACGAGCGCCTCGCCGACGCCGAGCTCCATCAGCACGGTTTCGGAGTCGAAGGCTTCGTTGACGCGGAAGGCCTTGGCGGCCGCGCGGACGGCCTTCATCTCGGCGGGAGTATAGGCGCGCAGGGCGTGCTGGACGCGGTTCGAGAGCTGCGCGAGCACGGCGTCGGGGATGTCTGAAGGGCTCTGGCTGATGAAGTAGACGCCGACGCCCTTGGAGCGGATGAGCTTGATGACCTGCTCGAGCTTCATGACAAGGGCGCGGTTGGCGTCCTTGAACAGGAGGTGCGCCTCGTCGAAGAAGAAGACCATGCGGGGCTTTTCGAGGTCGCCGACCTCGGGGAGCTTCTCATACAGCTCGGTCAGCATCCAGAGCAGGAAGGTGGAGTAGACCAGCGGGCTCTGGATGAGGCGGGTGCTGGTGAGGATGTTGATATAGCCGCGGCCGTCAAAGTCGGTGCGCATCCAGTCGCGGATATCAAGGCCGGGCTCGCCGAAGAAGAGCTCGCCGCCCTCGCCCTCGAAGGCCAGCAGCGCGCGCTGGATGGCGCCGACGCTGGCGGCGGAGACGTTGCCGTAGAGGGTGGTGTACTCGGCGCGGTTTTCGCCGACGTACTGGAGCATGGCGCGCAGATCCTTGAGGTCGAGCAGGAGCAGGCCGTTGTCGTCAGCGACGCGGAAGACGATGTTGAGGACGCCGGTCTGGATCTCGGTCAGGCCGAGCAGGCGGCCGAGCAGGGTCGGGCCCATCTCGGAAACGGTGACGCGCACGGGATGGCCGACTTCGCCGAAGATGTCCCAGAAGCGGGTGGGATAAGCCTTGTACTGGAAGCCCTCCAGGCCGAAGCGCTCGATGCGGCGCTGCATATCCTCGGTATCGCGGCCCGGGCGGCACATGCCGGACAGGTCGCCCTTGACATCGGCCAGGAACACGGGCACGCCCATGTCGGAGAAGGACTCCGCCATCACCTTCATGGTGATGGTCTTGCCGGTACCGGTGGCGCCGGCGATCAGGCCGTGGCGGTTGGCCATCTGAGGCAGCAGGAACAGTTTTTTATCAGACTGTGCAAGCCAGATCTTTTGTTCGAAAACCATAGAGAACCCTCCAGTTTTTTAGGATAAAATCATCATATCACAGTTTTTTTCACGGTACAATATAAAAGGGCAAAAAAACAGCGCATCCTGCATTCGGATGCGCTGTTTTTTTGACGCTTTACTGCAGCTTCTCGAGGAACTCCACGATCCTCTGCACGGTGAACAGGTTGGCGGCTTCCTCGTCGGAAATGCTGACGCCGAACTCGTCTTCGATGTTCATGATCAGCTCCACCACGTCCAGGGAGTCGGCGCCGAGATCGTCGATGAGGTTGGTCTCCATCGTGATCTTGTCGGGGTCGAGCTCAAACTGTGCGGCCAGCGCGTCTCTCACTTTTTCAAAATACATAAATCATACCTCCGATGTGCCTGTGCGGCGCATAAAGTTTTGACAAGTTTAGAAGGAAACGGCAGACCAATCGGCGTTTCCTTATACGGAAACCGGATGGAAAACCCAAACCGAGCGGCGAGAGAGCTTTTTGTCAGGCGAGGCATCCGGGGCGGAGGAATACTTTGTGTATTTCCCGCTCCGGATAACGAAGTCTGGCGAAAAGCAGTCCGGCGCGGATTGGGGTTTTCTGTCTGGTTTTCGTATCCAATCAAGCCCACTCGCGGCTCTGGGGCTTGTTGCTGGGCTGCTCGGGTCTGACGTAGCTCACGACGACGCGGCGGTTGGGCTCGACGCCGGTGGAGGAGGTGGTCACGCCCTCGTAGTTCTGCAGCGCGGTGTGGATGACGTGGCGCTCGTAGGAATTCATCGGCTCGAGAGCCATGCTGCGCTTATACTTGATGGCCTTTTCCGCCATCTTCTCGGCCAGCTTCGTCAGGCTTTCCTCGCGCTTGCTGCGGTAGCTCTCCGCGTCCACGCTGATATGCATATGCTTGTCGCTGCCGCGATTGACCACGTAGTTGGTCAGGTGCTGGATGGCGTCCAGGGTCTCGCCGCGGCGGCCGATGATGGCGCCCATGCCGCCGCCGGTGAGATTGACGTTCACGCCGCCGTTTTCACGGGGACTGATCTCAATGCCGGCCTTGACGTTCATGCGCTCCAGCAGACCGCTGAGGAAGCTGCGGATCGCCGCATATTCGGGATTTTCATCCACGGGCGCCTCGGGCTGCTCGGCCTTCGGCTCCTCGACGGCGGGGGCGGGCGCTTCGGCCTTCTTGACGGGCTCGGCCTTCTTGGCGGGCTCAGCCTTCGGCTCCTTCGCGGGGCAGGCGGGCTTTGCCGGCTCCGGAACGGCTTCGGGCTCCGGATCGGGCAGCTCATAGCTGACGCGGATCACCGCCGGCGACGCGCCGATGCCCAGGAAACCGGACTTGGGCAGCTCCAGGATCTCATACTCATAGGCCATGGAGTCCCGGTCGATCCCAAGCTCAGCCAGGGCCGCGGCGAGCGCCTCGTCCACGGTCTTGCCGCGCTTTTCCAAAGTTTTTGTCATAATATCCTTACTCCTGTGTTAGCTCATTCTTCGGCCGGAGCGTCCGCGCTCTCGTCGATGGCGGGAGCGTTTTCGGATGCCTGGGCTGCCAGAGCGGTGGCCTCCTCGGCCGCCTCCGGATTGGTGTAGCGATCCTCCACATAGGCGCGGCCGCGGGCATAGCGGCGGTTGCCGACCTGGGAGGCGGGCTTCTCCGTCTCCTGGATGCCGAGCCGCTCGCGGCGCGCGGCGCGGTCGGCCCGGTCAAGGGCGGCCTTGCGCTCGTCGCTCTTCTGCTTCTCGCTGGCCTGGATCTTCTTCTTGCTGGTGTTGACGTTCTGCTCGGTCTTGCCCTCGGCGCGCAGGCGCTCGGTCTCCAGACGCTTGGCCTCCAGCTCACGTTCCCGCTCGCTGCGGTTGGCCTCGCGGACGACGTCCTCCGCGTCGATCTTCTTCTTGAGGATCAGGGTCAGGACCACGTCGCGGATCATGCCGAAGAGGCTGTTGGCGATCCAGTAAACGCCCATGGAAGCAGGCATGATATAGCAGAACCAGACGCTCATCAGAGGCATCATCAGGTTCATGCCCTTCATCATGCCCTGCGACTGGTCGTTGCCGGAGGTCGCGGGCTGGGGGTTCATCTTGGTGGAGACCTGCATGCTCAGCCAGGAGGCGAGCGCGGAGACGATCGGGATCAGGAACAGGCCGATGGCCGCCCAGGTGTAGGGGCCCTGCCAGAGGGTCCGGAAGTTCGGCGTGGCGCCGAGGTCGATGCCGAGGGCGCTCAGGTCCATATCGATCAGCCTGCTGAGGTCGAGGGCATTGCCGGCGGAGTCGGTCATCGTGCTCAGCGCCGCCAGGGCCTCGTCCTTGAACTGGTGGAAGAGGTTGGTCAGCTCGATCTGGACATAGAAGGAGGAGCGGCCGCTGCTGGCAAGCTCCAGGCCCTTCTGGTTGGTGAAGAAATCCTTCAGCGCCTCCACGACGGCTTCGCCGGCGCGCGGACTGGAGGCGTACATCATGCGGCTGATGGGCATGATGACGATGCGGTAGATCGGGATGATGAGGAACATCGGCAGCAGCGACCACAGGCAGCCGGACATCGGGTTGATGCCTTCCTCCTGATAGAGCTTCTGCATCTCGGCGTTGAGCTGCTGCTGATTGCCCGCGTGACGCTTCTGCAGTTCCTGGATGCGGGGCTGCAGGCGGGCGGTGCGCATGGTGCTCTTCTTGCTCTTGGCCATGAACGGGGCAAGGACCAGGTTGATGACCAGGGAGAAGAGGACCAGCGCCAGGCCGTAGTTGCCGGTCAGGTTATAGAACCAGACCATCAGTTTGGCAAAGGGCCAGGAAAGGTATTCCCAAAAAGACATAGCTAGCTCCTAAACTTTTGTTTTTAGCTCGGGGACGGGGTCGTAGATGCCGCGCTTCCCGTGATAAAAGGGATGGCAGCAGCAGATGCGTTTGGTCGCCATCCAGCCGCCGCGGAGGGCACCGTAGCGTTCGATGGCGGTCAGCGCGTAGCTTGAGCAGGTGGGCATGAAGCGGCAGCAGGGCGGGCGCATGGGAGAGAGATAACGCTGGTAAAAGCGGATCAGCCAGATGAGTACCCGTTTCACGCGTTTTCCTCCCTCAGCAGTCCGAGCTTGCCGCAGGCATCGAGGAATGAGGCTTCGAGCTTCCGGTAGGGCGCGTTGACACTGCGTCCACGGGCGACGACCACCATATCGAAGCCCTGTTTGAGCGCCGGTTCGTTGAGACGGACGATCTCCCGCAGGCGGCGGCGGACACGGTTGCGCACCACGGCGTGGCCGAGCTTGACGGACACGGTGTAGCCCAGACGGTTCTCCGCGCGCCGGTTCGGGCGGCAGTAGAGCACCAGATAGGGCGTGGCCGCGCTCTTTCCTCTGGCGTACAGGCGCCGGAAATCACTGTTCTTTTTCAGCGTACGCCGGACGTTCAAAAGACTTGCACCTCGTTTTGCTGCACAAACACCGATAGGGCGGATCGCTCCGCCCTGAAAAAAACATGTGTGTTTGACCTGCTCATGAGTGGGATCAGTAGCTGAGCTTGGCTCTGCCCTTCGCTCTGCGGCGGGCCAGGACCTTGCGGCCGTTCGCAGTCTTCATTCTCTTGCGGAAGCCGTGCTCTTTCTTTCGCTGGAGCTTCTTGGGCTGGTAGGTACGAAGCATTCTTTTCTGCACTCCTTTCAGGCGTAATACTCAACATCGAAGAGAAAGCTCTCCGAAGTAGTTGACAAAAAAATCACCCGGCGGCAGATACCGCCGGGTGGCTATTATAAATAAAAAAAGTCAATCTGTCAACGATTAGTTTTTTGATTATTTCAACTTCCAGCCAAAACATCGTTTTTTGTAATCCTATATAAAGAAAAGCCGCTATTCTCCATGACAAGTTTCATCGGAACATCAGTTTTTTTAATTAGCCCGCCGTCTAAGTCCTCGTGTTTATTAAGTAGATAATAGTCCGCATCACACAACTGATGGCCGTTTATGTTTGCATGAAAGGCTAAGCGCATGGTGTTGAGATACAATGACCGTGGCTTACTAAAGCAAATAATTGCATCTTGTGGCGTGGCTTCTTGAATATAACGGTATATTTCAACCGCATCCGTCGAATAAACATCATTAATTCCAATCGTGTTCTGCCTTTTCATCAAATTAATTGATGCTATTGTCTGGCTTCTTATTGGGTAAGCCACAAGGAGCACGCCAAGGATCAGCAGTAAAACTCTTTGTGTTTTTTCGGGCATTTTACACAGCGGCAGTTTTTGCAAAATATATTGTAGTCCATATAACGTGTTCATTACAACTATTGGCAAAACATTGATTATATAGCGCAATCCTTGTTGATAAGGAAGCAAGACATTTACAATCATTGTTCCGATAAGCAATAATTGTAGATATAGATTTTTCGAAAACCCACCTGTAACAAAGCCAAGAACAGAAAGTGCCGCTAAAACATAACCTAAGAAATAAAAACGACCATAAATATTTCCCAAAAAGTCAATTGTCCTTGACAGATAAAAACTTGTGAATTCCAAAAAGTGTGACCCGTCAATGTCGCTGACGTTTTTGGTCGCTGGTGCAAGCCAAAAATATTCAATCAGAAAGGCAAGAAGTGCAAAAAGAATATACGGAAATACATGTAGCCCCAAATATTTGTTTGCTTTTCTTTGTCCCTTCAAAACAGCAAATCCATGACCTAGTAGTGCGATGAGACAAACCGCTAGACCATTCAGTCTTGTCTCATAAGTAAAAAGAAGTGAAATAGCAAAACAAACAGCTAGCAAAAAGGATGGTTTTTTTAAACTAACACGCTCCGAATAGCACTCCATCAACAATAGCGTGAGCATGCAAAAAAATAGAAACACTAAATCTGAATATAAACAATTAATAAGCCCGAGCAATTCGTAATTGAGGCAGATCATCAAGGCGCCGCAAAATGCAAGAATCGTAGAAAAACGTCGTCTGAAAAACAAATATAGCACACTGCTCGTTAGTGCTAAGCTCAAGAGCGTCGGAATTTTATAATAGATAATTGAACTATACAGGGTCCTGTCAAAACCAACGAGTTTATAAACTACAGCCATTTGGAGAGGATATCCCCAAGAATAAACCAATCTTTCGTTCTTGGCTTCATCCGGAAGCTCAGATGGATGATAAAAATAATTGATTTTTGCTATGTCATCAAAGCGTCCTTCCGCGATTGCGATTCCCTCATTGATATAGGCCGAGTGGTCATCTCCCCATGTATATAGTCCTTCTTCTAATCTACCTGCACCAATTACAAGAACAAAAAGAAAGAGGATTCCCGCGAGTAACCAGTCTTTCTTGCTAAACAGTTTTTTTGGCATATTTATCCGTTACTCCTTGCTGTCTCTATCCTATTCCATAAATAGTGAAATCGCTTTATCCCTTCTTCGCGGCGGCCTCGGCCAGCTTGCGCGCGCGGCGGGTGAGCACTTCCTGGCTGCGCGGCTGGATGTCTCCGGCCTTCGTCAGCGCCCACTTGGTCAGCAGCGGGCCGACCAGCTCGTAGATCAGCACGGCGAAAAGCACGATGTTGCGGATCATCGGCCCGTCGCCGGGGAGCTTGGCGGCCGAGACGCACATGCCCAGGGCCACGCCCGCCTGCGGCAGCAGCGTGATGCCCAGGTAGCGGATCACGTTGTCGCTGCAGTGCACCAGGCGCGCCGATTCGCGCGCGCCGAAGTACTTGCCGGCGGAACGGGTAAGAATGTAGATCAGGCCGATCAGCACGGCGCTGCCCTTGGCGAAGACGCCGAGCTCCAGCTCCGCGCCGGAGATGACGAAGAACAGCACCATCAGCGGCGCAGACCACTTGTCCGCGCGGCTCATGATCTCCTCCGACAGGGGGCAGAGATTGCAGAAGACGCTGCCCATCATCATGCACACCAGCAGCGACGAGAAGCTGATCATCACCGGACCGGCCGGGATGCGCAGCATGGACAGGGCCACCGTGACGAACACGAAGCCGATAGTCATGGCCAGGCGGTTGGTGTTGGAGTGGAAGAGCTTTTCCAGTTCCGTCAGCGCGATGCCGGCGAGCGTGCCGAGCAGCAGCGAGCCGAGGATCTCGATCAGCGGATCGACGACGATGGAGATCAGATCCACCGCGCCCGCGCTCAGCGCCTTGGCGACGCCGAAGGACACGGCGAAGAGCACGAGACCCACCGCGTCGTCCAGGGCGACGATCGGCAGCAGCAGGTCGGTCAGCGGGCCCTTGGCCTTGTACTGGCGCACGACCATCAAGGTCGCGGCCGGAGCCGTGGCGGCGCCGATGGCGCCGAGGGTGATGGCCGCAGGGACGGAGAGCGCATGCGGCGCGGCGAGGCACACCAGCAGCAGCGCCGCATCCACCAGCAGCGTTGCGGCCACGGCCTGCAGCACGCCGATCACCAGCGCCTGCTTGCCGGTCTCGCGCAGCTGCGAGAGGCGAAATTCATTCCCGATCGAAAAGGCGATGAAGCCCAGCGCCACCTGGGAGATAAGGCTCAGGCCCTCCAGCTCCTCCGCGCTGGCGAAGCCGAGGCCCGGAATATGAAGCGCGCCGATGCAGCAGGGGCCGATCAGGACGCCTGCGATCAGATAAGAGGTCACGTCGGGCAGCTTGAGCTTGCCCAGCAGACGGGTCATCATCAGGCCCGCAAACATGGCAACGGATAAAGACAGCAGTTCAGACATGGTTCAACCTTCTTTCAAACCGCGCCATTATAGTCCCCCGCTCCGCATTTTGCAAGGGGTCCGGCGGATTTTTTCCGCCGCACGCCGGGGCGCCGGGGCTCATAGGATGGAGCAAGTTTTCGATCCGAGGAGGAGAAGCGATGCTGATCATTCAGAAATTCGGCGGCAGCTCGCTGGCGGGACCCGAACGCCTGCGCCGCGCCGCTTCGATCATATCCGCCGCACGCCGCGAGGGGCACGCGGTCATCGCCGTCGTGTCCGCGATGGGAGACACCACCGACGACCTGCTGGCGCTGGCCCACACGCTGACGCCCGATCCGCCGCCCCGGGAGCTGGACGCGCTGCTCGGCACCGGCGAGCAGCAGTCCGCCGCGCTGCTGGCCATCACGCTCGACAGCATCGGCGAGGCTGCCCGCTCCCTCTCCGGCGCGCAGGCCGGGATCTTCGCCGCCGGCGCGCACGGGGACGGGCGCATCGCGCTGCTGCTGCCGCGGCGGCTGCTGGAAACGCTGGACGAGGGACGCGTGGCCGTGGTCTGCGGCTTCCAGGGGCTCGACGCGGAGGGCGATCTGATCACGCTCGGCCGCGGCGGCTCCGACACGAGCGCCGTGGCCATCGCGGCGGCGCTGCGGGCCGACCGCTGCGAGATCTACACCGACGTGGACGGCATCTACACGGCCGATCCGCGCGTCCTGCCGGAGGCGCGATATCTGCCGGAGATCGACTATGAGGATATGCTGCGCCTGGCCGAGGCAGGCTCGCAGGTGCTGCACGACCGCTCGGTGCGCCTGGCGATGGAGCAGGGCGTGATGGTCACGCTGCGCTCCTCCTTCACCGGCGGAGGCGGCTCGGTCGTGCGGCGTCTGGAGGACAGCGAACGCCCGCCCTACGCCGGGCTGACGCGAAATCCCGAGGCGGGCACGCTGACCCTGGTCGGGCGCGAGGCCGGGGCCGAGGCGCTCTCCCGCCTGGTGCTGGCGCTGGCCGAAGAGGGGCTTCCCGTGCTGGGCGGCACGCTGGGCGAAGGCTTCCTGCGCGTGCAGCTGCCGGGCGAGCGGCTGGAGGAGGGCATGCACCTCTGCCACCGCCTGTTTCTGGCATAATGCTTAAGAATCAGGCTCCCGGTTTGCAATGCGGCGGAGAATGTGATATGCTGAGGTATATCATTTTGACCTGACAGGAGCGCCTATGAAACGAACGATCCTTGCGCTGCTGCTTCTGGCGGCCCTGCTGCTGAGCGGCTGCGGGGGCGGCCAAGCGCCCGCGGCGGAAACGCCCGCCCCGGTCACCCCACAGCCGACGCCCCGCGTGACCCCGGCCCCGACGCCGCAGCCGACGCCCACGCCGGACCCGGATGAGAGCTTTCCCTATGACTACGCGGAGACGCTGGCCGACACGGAGGATTTCTCCCTCGCGGTGACGGCGCTGGGCGTGGACCGCGAGGACAACTGGGTCGTGCATCTGCGGCTGGAAAACCGCAGCGACGAGATCATGACCTTCCGCTTCCTCTGGCAGAGCATCAACGGGCTGGCGATCGAAGACGAGCTGGAGTACCGCGTGGCCGTCGGCGGCGTGCTGGAGCCGAGCTTCCGCATCCTGCGCGAGGAGATGGAGGCCTGGGGCTTTGCCGAGCCCGTGCAGTGGAGCTTCACGCTCAGGCTGACCTCGGCGGAATCCAACCGCGAGCCGTATTTCTTCGAGGAGCTCTCGGCCTCGCCGCTCGGCGAGCAGAACGCCGTGCGCTATGAATTCGTCCCCGGGCCGATGGACCACGTTGTGATGGACAACGAATACGCGACCGTTTACATCACCGGCTGGGAGCCGGAGGACGGGAAGCTGAATATCGAATACGTGGCCGTGAGCCGCTGCGACAGGCCGCTGCTGCTGGTGCTCCCGGGCGAATACGTCGCGCTCGACGGCGCCGCGTACCGCGCCGGGCTGAAGGACGGCGTCGGGCCCTATGCGACGCTGATGGGCTATATCCCCATTGACAACTGGGGGCGGGACGACATGCCGGAATTCATCTCGCTGCGGCTGGCGCTGGCCGATCCCACCGAATGGGGCGACCCGATCATCGAGGGCAGCGAAGCGGACTACAACAACTGAAACGACCGGGAGGCCAGGCCTCCCGGTCGTTTTCTGTTTGTCTGCGAGCTTTCGTTTCTCAGGCCGCGCGCTTCTTCGCGGAAAGCCAGAGACCGACGCAGAGCGCCAGCTCCACGAGCACGGCAGGCAGCGCGCCTTCCACGCCGAAACCCGCGTCATACAGCAGGCTCCCCCGGGCGGCCTCCAGATGCAGGAACGAGCCCTCCGACACAATGCCGGAATTCGGCAGACCGAACAGGATGCTCTGCGTATAGTTCCACATCGTGTGGATCGCGATCGCCATCCACAGGCTCTCGCACCAGAGCATCACCAGGCTCAGGCCGACGCCGATCAGCACGATGCTCAGGATCGACAGCACGGTGACGCCGGGGTTGGCCAGGTGCAGCACGCCGAACAGCAGCGCGTTGGCGGCCACGGCCACCCAGACCGGGTAGCGCTCACGCAGCGCGCCGTAGATATAGCCGCGGGTGATCATTTCCTCCGCGCCGGACTGGACCGTCACGCACAGGAAGGTGACGATCAGATAGATCGGATAAAAGCGGCCGACGGAAAAATGCAGGTCGCCGTGCAGCCAGGCGGCAAGGATGCAGGTGCCGTTCATCACAAAGCCGATCAGCACGCCCAGGCCGAAATTCCGCAGGGTGTTGCCCCGGATGCCGCCGCGGCGCGCGGAGCGGAAGATCGGTTTGAGCTCCCTGTCCGCGAGCGCGACGTAGATCAGTACCAGCAGCACGATGCCGATAAACGACAGATACATCAGCGAGAAAGCCCATCTGCCCGGCATATCGGGGAACAGAAGATTCAGCGGGACGCACATCAGATCGCCCAGAAGCTGTCCGACCGTCATCAGGGCAAAGGCGATCAGCAGTACCCAGACGATAAAATGGCGCTTTTTCTTCTTTTTTGCGGGAGTTTCTTCGATTTTTACTTCTTCTTCGTTCATGTCCTTCTCCTTTTTATCTTTCAAATTGCGCGCTCCGCGGCCTCGACCAGATGTGCCATCAGCACCGACGGCGTGACCGCGCCGACGCCGCCGGGCACCGGGCTCACCGCCGCGGCGATCCCGGCCGCCTCTTCGGTGCGTACGTCGCCGCAGAGCTTGCCGTCCACGCTGTTGACGCCGACGTCTAGGATCACCTGGCCGGGGCGCGTGTGCTCACGGTCGATCATCCCGGCGCGGCCGACCGCGACGATGAGGATATCCGCCTCACGGCAGACGGCGGGCAGGTCCGGGGTGCGGCTGTGGCAGAGGGTGACGGTGGCGTCGGCCTGCAGCAGGAGCTGCCCCGCCGGGCGGCCGATGACGAGGCTGCGGCCGACGACGGCGGCGCGCTTGCCCGCCGGGTCGATCCCATAGAATTTCAGCATCTCCAGGCAGGCCTGCGCCGTGCAGGGGGCAAAGGCGTCCTTTCGCCCTGCAAAGAGCGCGCCGAGCGCGCGGCAGCCCATCCCGTCCAGATCCTTTTCCGGCGCGAGCGCGTCACAGACTT
This sequence comes from uncultured Clostridia bacterium, assembly GCA_946547105.1. GTDB lineage: Bacteria > Bacillota > Clostridia > Oscillospirales > Oscillospiraceae > Limivicinus. The sequence goes on from CAMNOV010000010.1 coordinate 30,926, forward strand.
TGGCGCTGTCCATGTGCTGAGGCAGCGGCCGCAGCAGCAGGCAGCCGTGGATCGAAGGATCGGCGTTCACTTCTTCGATCTTTGCGATCAGCGCCTCCTGGCCGATGTCCCGCGGCAGCGCGATGCTCTGCGCCGCGCAGCCGAGCTTTTCACAGTTGCGCAGGATGCTGCGCTCATAGGCCATGTCGCCCGGGTCCTCGCCCAGGCGGATCACCGCGAGCCGCGGCGTGATCCCCTTTTCCGCCAGCACGGCGACGCGCCGCGCCAGATCCTCCTTGATCGCGTCCGCCACGGGGCGGCCGAGCAGCAAGTCAGCCATAACGATTCCTCCTCCGGCCCGCGGGCCGAGCTTCGTTTTCCCCACTCTATCACGGGCAGACACGAAAAGCAAGGCGGCGGGGCTGCTTTCTTTATTTAAATAGTTATTTACAAGATTTTTCGGATTTGCTATAATTATCGTGGTCAAATAGCATAGTCAATCCCAATGAACCTGGAAATACGGAAAGGAGAACAAACCATGGGTCTTATTCAAGCAGCGCTGGGTGCGGCAGGCGGCGTTCTGGCCGACCAGTGGAAAGAGTATTTTTATTGTGAAGCCATCCCGGCCGACGTGCTGGTCACCAAGGGCATCAAGCGCAGCGGCGGCCGCTCCTCCAATACCCGGGGCAGCGACAACATCATCTCCAACGGCTCCGTGATCGCTGTGGCTGATGGCCAGTGCATGATCATCGTGGAGCAGGGCAAGGTGGTCGATCTCTGCGCCGAGCCCGGCGAATACACCTATGACAGCTCCAGCGAGCCCTCCCTCTTCACCGGCAATCTGGGCCAGAGCATCAAGGAAGTGTTCAAAAACATCGGCAAGCGCTTCACCTTCGGCGGCGAGGCCCCGATGGATCAGCGCGTGTACTACTTCAACACCCGCGAGCTCGTCGGCAACAAGTACGGCACGCCCTCCCCGGTGCCCTTCCGCGTGGTCGACAACAACATCGGCCTGGACGTGGACATCGCCATCCGCTGCTTCGGTGAGTACAGCTACCGCATCTCCAACCCGATCCTGTTCTACACCAATATCTGCGGCAACGTGAAGAGTGCCTACACCCGCGATCAGATCGACGGCCAGCTCAAGACCGAGCTGCTGACCGCCCTGCAGCCCGCTTTCGCCCGCATCTCCGAGATGGGCATCCGCTACAGCGCCCTGCCCGGCCACACCCAGGAACTGGCCGACACGCTCAACGACGTGCTGAGCGCCAAGTGGCGCGATCTGCGCGGCATCGAGATCGTCTCCTTCGGCGTGTCCTCCGTCAAGGCCAGCGAGGAAGACGAGGCCATGATCAAGGAGCTGCAGCGCAACGCCGCCTTCCGCAATCCCAACATGGCGGCGGCGCACCTGGTCGGCGCGCAGGCGGCGGCCATGCAGGCGGCGGCCTCCAACGAAGGCGCCGGTGCCCCGATGGCCTTCATGGGCATGAACATGGCCGGCCAGGCCGGCGGCATCAACGCCCAGAGCCTGTATCAGATGGGCCAGCAGCAGCCCGCCGCCCCGGCGGCCGACAGCTGGACCTGCCCCACCTGCGGCAAGCCCGTCAGCGGCAACTTCTGCCCGGACTGCGGCACGAAGAAGCCCGCGGCCGACGGCTGGACCTGCCCGAGCTGCGGCACCAAGAACAAGGGCAAATTCTGCACCGAGTGCGGCGCGAAGAAGCCCGCCGGCGTTCCCCAGTACAAGTGCGACAAGTGCGGCTGGGAGCCCGCCGACCCGACGAATCCGCCCAAGTTCTGCCCCGAGTGCGGCGATCCCTTCGATAACGGCGATATCGTCTGATTTCTTCAACGAAAACCCGCTTCGCTGGGCTTTTCGTTGATGAGGATTGCACCCTGCTGCGCGCACTCGCTTGCGGTAGACGCTCGCACACTTGCAGGGTGAGCAGTGTATTTTGCGAGGTACATGCCCCCGCAAAATACGGATTTTATTGATTTTTCGCCGTGCGCGGCGAAAAACTCTGCGAGGCTTTGAAAACATGCGTCATCCATCAAGCCGGAAGGCTTGATGGATGAATAAAAAGGAGGCCGGTTCATTGCCCAGCCAAATCACCAACTATCAGTGCCCCGCCTGTACCGGCCCGCTGCATTTTGTCGGATCCTCCGGCAGGCTGGAATGCGAATACTGCGGCAGCAGCTATTCCGTGCAGGAGATCGAGGCGCTTTACGCCGACAAGGAAGAAGCGGCCGAGGCCGCCGGCGTCCAGGCGCAGAGCGCAGAAGCGGCGCAGGCCGCCGAGGAGTACAGCTTTCAGCAGGGTGCGGAGGGCCTGAAGGTCTACAGCTGCCCGAGCTGCGGAGCGGAGCTCTTTTGCGACGAGACCACCGCCGCCACCAGCTGCCCCTACTGCGGCAACCCGACGGTCGTGCCCAGCCAGTTCCACGGCCAGCGCAAGCCGGACTACGTTCTCCCCTTCAAGCTGGATAAGAAGGCCGCCGTCGCCGCGCTGAAGAACTTTTACAAAGGCAAAAAGCTGCTGCCCCGCGCCTTTACCGACAACAATCACATTGAGGAGATCCGCGGGGTCTACGTCCCCTTCTGGCTTTTTGACGGGCGCGTCACGGCGGACATCCGCTACGCCGCCACCCGGGTGCGCAGCTTCACCAGCGGCAAATACCGCATCACCGAGACCAACCACTTTGACGTCCGCCGCGCGGGCACGCTGGATTTCCGGCGCATCCCGGCCGACGGCTCGAAGAAAATGCCCGATCCGATGATGGACTCGATCGAGCCCTTTGACTACAGCGAGCTCAAGCCCTTTTCCACCGCCTATCTGCCGGGCTTTCTGGCGGATATCTACGACGTGAGCGCCGAGGAGGCCTCGGAGCGCGCGGTGCGCCGGGCCTGCAGCACCTCCATCACCGAGGTGAACGCCACCGCCGCCGGCACCTACGCCAGCTGCACGCCGGTCAGCCAGCAGGTCGACATGCCGCGCTTTCAGGCGCATTACGCCCTGTTGCCGGTGTGGATGCTCGCCACGCGCTGGAACGACAAGACCTATCTCTTTGCCATGAACGGACAGACCGGCAAGCTCATCGGCGACCTGCCCGTGTCCATGGGCCGCTGGTGGGCCTGGTTCTTCGGCATCGCAGGGCCGCTGGCCGCCGTGCTGGCCGCGATCCTGTTTCTGATGTGAGGAGGGCGGCCATGAAGAAAAGACTCTTTGCTTTGCTTCTCGCCCTTCTGCTGCTGACGGCCTTCGCGCCGGCGGCCCTGGCCGAGGACACCGCGCCCGCGGAGGAGAGCGCGCCGGTCGAAGAGACCGCCGCCCCCGAAGAGACGGCACAGCCGGAAGAGACGGCCGAGACAGCCTTCCCCTACGTGCTGGACCAGGCGGGTCTGCTGAGCGACAGCCAGCGCCAAGCGCTGGAGCAGAAGGCCGCCGCGCTGAGCGAGCAGCATCAGTGCAGCCTCTATGTCGTCACCGTGCAGGATCATACGAGCCTCAACTACGACGTTTACGAGGCCGCGAAGGGCGTTTTCCAGTACTACGATCTCGGCTGGGGCGCGGAGAAAAACGGCGTGATCCTGCTGCTGAGCATGAACGCGCGCGACTACGCCTTTGCCGGACACGGCAGCGGCGAGACGATCTGCAGCCGGGAGAGCAGCTGGCTCATTGAAGACGAATTCCTGGATAACTTCCGGAACAACGACTGGTCCGGCGGCTTCGACGATTTTCTGGACGCCTGCGATACGCAGCTGACCAAACTGGAATCGGGCGAGGACGTCAACGCCGGCGCCGAGATCGTCACCGGGCCAGACGGGCTGGATTACCACAGCTACAACAATCCCTACGAAACGCGCGAGCCCATCATCCTGCCCCGCGTGCTGGCCGTCATCTTCATCCCGATCGCCGTGGCGCTGGGCGTGTGCTCGGTGTTCAAGGCGCAGATGAAGACCGCGAAGGAGGCCACCCGCGCCGACGAGTATCTGGTGCCGCACAGCATGAAGCTCAGCAGGAAGGAAGATATCTTCACCCACCGCACCGAAAGCCGTACGCTGATCGAGACCGACTCCGGTCACCGCGCAGGCGGCGGAGGCGGCGGAAGCAGCTTCCATTCCGGCGGCGGCTTCTCCGGCCGCAGCGGCAAGTTTTAAAGCGAAAAACAGCGTCTCCGAAACGGAGACGCTGTTTTTTTATTCGCAGGGACAGCGGAGCACGACCGTCGCCGCGCCCTCGATGGCATCCGGATCGAAGGAGCTGCCGTCGAGCCGGACGATCCGCCCGCGCAGCGCCAGGAACTCCTCCACCGGACCGATCACCTCGTAGCCGAAGCCCGCGCCGCGGTAGTGCATCGGCACCGTCAGCCGCGCGCCGACGGCCTGCGCCGTGCGATGGGCGGTTTTCGCGTCGATCGTATAGTGCCCGCCCACGGGGATCAGCAGCACGTCGATTTTCCCGAGCGCGGCGAGCTGCTTTTCCTTCAGCTCATGGCCCAGGTCGCCCAAATGCGCGACGCGCTTGCCCTCGGCCTCGACGACGTGGATCGTGTTTCTTCCGCGCAGCAGGCCGTGCTTGTCGTCATGGAAGCTGTCGATCGCCGTCACGCGGAAGGCGGGCTGCTTCCCGCTCAGGCGCACCGCTTCGGCATAGCCGTGGTCGCGGTGGCCGTGGCTGCACAGCACCGCGTCCGCCGCCAGCTCCGGCAGCGACAGTCCCGGCACCGAGCCGGGCGCATAGGGATCAAAGACGACCGAGCCCTCCGCCGTTTCCAGCAGAAAACAGGAATGTCCGTACCAGGTCAGTTTCATCATGCACGCCCCCTTCTTTCTCAGTATAGCAAAGCACCCGCGCCGCTGCAAGAATTTTCAGTTGACCTTGCATTTTTCGGATGGTATGATAAAATCAGAAAAAAAGATGCAGGAGGCACTCCATGAGTGTGAAACGCTTTTTCCGGGTACTGCTCGGCCTGGCGCTGCTGGCCGTGTTTGTGTACTGTATGTACTGCAACTATCAGGTTGCGCCGAAGCTCCTTGAGCCGGAGGGCTGGCTGCCCACGGTGGAAGTCCCCGCGCCGGTCGAAGAGACCCCGGAGCCCGTCATCCCGGACTTCATCCCCGTGGAATCGGAGAGCAGTGAGCCGGAGCCGAGCGCCGAACCGACGCCGGAAGTCACGCCAGAGCCCGCCGTCGATCCCGACAGCCCCGAGGGTCGCGCCGCCGCAATGGGTCTGCCCGCGCCGCCGGAGATCGATATCGACAGCTGGGAGTTCATCCTCGCCAACGACTATAACTCCATCGGCGAGTACGCGCCGCAAGGGCCCGAGATGCTGGAAGGCCAGCCGCTGGATTCGCGCATCATTGAGCCGATGAAGGCCATGGTGGCCGACACCCGCGACCAGGGGCTGAGCGTCTATCTCTCCTCCGGTTACCGCAGCTATTCCGACCAGCGCTACCTCTATAACCGCAAGGTGGCGCAGTATCCGCCCGACGGCAAGGATTCCAACGGCCGCTGGATCGTTCTGCCTCCCGGCACGAGCGAGCACCAGACGGGTCTGGCCTGCGATATCACGGACGTCTACCACGAGTTCAAGGACCGCAGCCTGGAGGAGACGGCCATGTACCAGTACATGAGCCAGCACTGCCAGGAATTCGGCTTCATCGTCCGCTACCCGGCGGACAAGGAGGAAGTGACCGGCGTGATGTACGAGCCCTGGCACTTCCGCTACGTGGGCGTGGAGGCCGCGACCTACATCATGGAAAACGGCATCTGCCTGGAGGAATTCGTCAGCCTCTACCGCGATATTTACTCCGCGGAAAATCCTGCGCCGGAGGAATAGTTTTTAGTTTGTAGTTTTTAGTTTTTAGAAAACGACCGGGAGGGTGATGCCCTCCCGGTCGTTTCGTTTCTTCTAAAAACTAAGCTCTAAAAACTAAAAACTAATTCAGATGCAGCTCGCGGCAGCTGCCCGCGCCGAAGACGGCCTCCATGCCGGCCCTGTAGCGCTCGAAGTAGTCCGCAGGCATCAGCGCCTGCACGCAGCCGGCGAAGCCGCCGCCGTGGACGCGCCAGGCGCCCTTGCCCGCAAGGAGCTTCGCGCTCAGCTCCAGACCCTGCTGCAGCTTGGTATCGCCGGTGGCGCTGGTGACGATATTGTTCAGCAGCTCCTCCGAGGAGCGGCCAGACTCGTTCATCAGGCGCATGTAGGCCTCGCCGTCGCCCCGCTTGAGGGCGTCGCGCATCTGGGGCACGCGCTCGTTTTCGGCGAAAAAGTGCATCGCGCGGCGGATCGGCCGGTCGGCGGCGGAATAGCCGCGGGCCTTGAATTCCTCGGGATCCACGTCGCCGAGCACGCCCTTGTCGAAGAGGTTGGCCACATAGACCATGTCGGCCGGGATGCGGGCATAGGAGGTGTCCAGCCCGGCGTGGCTGCCGCCGGTATCGGTCAGGCAGAGGCGCAGGCCCATGCTGCCGAAATCGGCCACGATCGGCTCGATCTCGTTGGTCTTGAAATCGACGTATACCGTGTGGCCGAGGGAGCAGGCGAGCTGATCCATCAGACCGCAGGGCTTGCCGAAATATTTGTTTTCGGCGGTCTGGGCGACGCGGGCGATGACCACGGGATCGACCCGGCCGTCGTTATAGAGCGTGTTGAGGATGCGGCCGATCATGACGGAGAAGGCCGCGGAGGAGCTGAGGCCGGAGCCCGCGGGCAGGGTGCTGCGCAGCTCCGCGTCAAAGCCGCCGACTATAAGGCCGAGATCGACGAAGGAGGCAGCCACGCCGCGCACCAGCGACTTGGAGGAGCCGAACTCCGTCGGGCGGATCTCCATCTGGCTGAGGCTTACTTCAAAGGGCTCGAAGCCCTCGGAATGGATGCGGATCACGCGCTCGTCGTTCGTTTTGCAGCGGGCATAGAGGCCCAGGTCGACGCCGGAGGCCAGGATGCGGCCCAGCTGATGGTCGGTATGGTTGCCGGCAAGCTCTGTGCGGCCGGGAGTAAAAATTTCAGTTTTCATAGGAAGCCGTTTCCTTTCCTTTTTTTGTATCATACTAAATAAGCATATAACAAACAAAAGGCAAAGTCAATTCGGAAATGGCGGCAAGGGCAAAGAAAAATCGGGAAGAGAAGCCTCTTCCCGATCTTCTGTTCTTTGCTTTTACATCACGTCGGTGGAGCTGCCGTCATCCTTGATGATCTCGAACTTGCAGTCAAAGCCGTAGGCTGCGGCCGCCGCGGCCAGGATGCTCCAGAACGGAGCCGCCGCCAGGCCGACCAGGCCGCCGATGATGCCGACGTTGACCGGAATGGTCAGCAGCACCTGATCGCCGCGCTTGACGCGGATCTTGTTAACGTTGCCCTCCTTGACCAGGGCCTTGATCTTTTCGATGATCTCATCGGTCTTCACGCCGGATTTCTTCTCGAGGAGGACGATCGCGTCTACCACGCTGCCCTCGCTCTTTTCCAGCGCTTCCTTCGCCTCGCTGTAGCTGGCACCGGTGCGCTCACGGACGGCGTCGATCATTTCCAGGGTGATTTCCATTCTCATATCCTCCTTTGAATTTATTGTGTGATGATAAGATACCACAATTTCGGCGGAATAATTCAACAGACTGTGAATCAAATGTGAAAAAAGTGGAAATGCATTGAGCATTTCCACTTTTTCAGTCTCACAGAGTTTTTCGCCGCGCACGGCGAAAAAGAAATATAATCCGTATTTTGCGGGGGCGTGTACCTCGCAAAATACACTTTGCAGTCCGCCAGTGTGCGAGCGCAGCGAGTGCGCGCAGCGGGCTGAACTCTCCTCAACGAAAAGCCCAGCGAAGCGGGTTTTCGTTGAAATTAGTACGCGACGCCCCAGTAGATCATCGTCGTTGCGGGCTTGCCGCAGCAGGCGCAGGTGTCGGCCAGGTGCTCCTGCTGGAAGGGGATGCAGCGGGAGGACATGCCGGCCTGCTCCTTCATCGCCTGCTCGCAGGCGAGATCGCCGCACCACATGGTCTTGATGAAGCCGCCCTTTTCGTCCTGCAGGCGCTTGGCTTCCTCGATGGAATAGGCGGCATAGGTATGCTCTTCCATGTTGATCCGGGCCTTCTCGAACAGACCGTCGTGAACCAGCTGCAGCTGCTCGGCCGCCTTCGCTTCGAGTTCGTCGAGGGAAACGAGCGTCTTTTCACCGTTGTCGCGGCGGACCATGACGCACTGGCCGTTTTCGATATCCCGGGGCCCGAGCTCCACGCGCAGCGGCACGCCCTTCATCTCGTACTGGGCGCACTTCCAGCCCATGGAGTTGTCGCTGTCGTCCATCTTCACGCGGAAGCCCGCGGCCTGCAGACGGTCGCGCAGAGCGGCGGCGGCTTCGAGCACGCCGGGCTTGTGCTGAGCGACGGGCAGAACGATGATCTGGATGGGCGCGATCTGCGGAGGCAGGACCAGACCGTTGTTGTCGCCGTGGGCCATGATGACCGCGCCGATCATGCGGGTCGTCGCGCCCCAGGAGGTCTGGAAGGGATACTGCAGCTTGTTGTCGCGGCCGGTGAAGGTCACGTTGTAGGCGCGGGAGAACTTGTCCCCGAAGTAATGCGAGGTGCCGCCCTGCAGGGCTTTGTGGTCCTTCATCATGCACTCGACGGTGTAGGTGGCTTCGGCGCCGGCGAATTTCTCCTTGTCGGTCTTGCGGCCGCGCACCACGGGGATCGCCAGGACCTTTTCATAGAAATCGGCATAGCAGTTGAGCTGCTGCTCGGTCTCCGCCATGGCCTCCTCGGCGGTCTCGTGGATGGTGTGGCCCTCCTGCCACCAGAATTCGCGGGAGCGCAGGAAGGGACGGGTGGTCTTTTCCCAGCGGATGACGGAGCACCACTGGTTAT
>CAMNOV010000011.1 GCA_946547105.1 uncultured Clostridia bacterium
TGGAGGAGAAGGCGATGAAGCTCTTGCCGCCCTTCGACTGGCAGGCGCCGCGGACGTAGTCCACCTGGCCGCCGGTGCCGGACATGTGCCTCGTGCCGACGCTCTCCGCGCAGACCTGGCCGAAGAGGTCGACCTCGAGGGCGGCGTTGATGGAGATCACGTTGTCGTTCCTGCAGATGACGGCGGGATCGTTGACGTAGTCGACGGGCAGGATGGCGATGCCGGGGTTGTCGTCGATGTAGTCGTAGATGCGCTGGGAGCCGTAGGCGAAGGTGGTGACGCTCTGGTAGCGGTGGATCTGCTTTTTGGAGTTGTTCACCGCGCCGCACTCGATCAGCTCCACCATCGAATCGGTGAACATCTCGGTGTGGATGCCGAGGTCGTGCTTGGTCTTCAGCGCCGCGCCCACCGCGTCGGGGATCGCGCCGATGCCGAGCTGGATGCAGGCGCCGTCGGGGATGAGTTCGGCGATATAGCCGCCGATGGTGGTGCTCAGCGCGTCGGGCGCGGCTGTGGGCAGCACGGGCAGCGGATGGTCGTTTTCAATGATGGCGTCCACGCGGCTGATATGGATCTGCGTGCCGCAGACGGCGCGCGGCAGCTCGCGGTTGACCTCGAGGAAGACGTATTTGGTCTTGTCCAGCATCGCCTCGGAATAGGAGCTGGTGCAGGAGAGGGAGAAGTAGCCGTGCTTGTCCATCGGGGACACGCCGATGACCACCGCGTCATAGTCCCAGGCGCGGCGGATGTGGCCGGGCATATCGCGGTAGTAGCCGGGGATGAGGTCGGCAAAGCCCGCGTTGACGGCCTTGCGCGCCCCGCCGCCGGAGAACCAGGACATGCCGTTGAGCTTGCCGCTGAGGCTTTCATCCAGGTAAAAGGCGAAGGGATACACGTCCAGCAGGGTGTGCACCCACACGCCGCTGACTTCGTTTTTCGCGGCGCGCGCCGCCAGCGCCTCGGCAAAGCCGGGGGCCTGCGCGAGCGCGGCGTCCATGCCGATGGTCCAGCCGTTTTCCACGCGCGCGGCGAGCGAGGCCGCGTCGGTGAGCTTCTGTTGATACTGCGCGCTGAAATCCATAATGATTCTCCTTGTTTCTGATCCGGCCGCCCGGGGTCTCCGGGCGGCCTTTTTCTAAGAACTAAAAACTAAGAACTAAAAACTCATTCCTTGCCCGCAAGCCGTTTGTACTTGGCGTAGCGCTTGGCGGTGAAGGCCTCGGCCTCGGCGAAGAGGATCTCGGCGCGCTCGGGGAAGGTGCGGGTCAGCGTGGCGAAGCGGTTCTCGCCCATCATGAACTCGCGCAGCTTTCCGTTGGGCTCGGCGGAATCGAGCACGAAGGGGTTCTTGCCCTCGTCCTCAAGCTCGGGATTGTAGTGGAACAGGGGCCAGAAGCCGCAGTCCACCGCCGCCTTCTCCTCTTCCATGGCCTTGGACATGCCCTTCGAGAGGCCGTGGTTGATGCAGGGCGTGTAGGCGATGACGATGGACGGGCCGTGATAGGCGGCCGCCTCCTTGAGGCACTTGATGGCGTGCTCGGGGTTGGCGCCGAGGTTGATCTGCGCGACGTAGATGTAGCCGTAGTTGGAGAGGATCAGACCCAGGTCCTTCTTCGGCGTGGACTTGCCGGCGGCGGCGAACTGCACGCTCGCGCCGATCGGGGTCGCCTTGGAGGCCTGTCCGCCGGTGTTGGCGTAGAGCTCGTTGTCCATGACCAGCACGTTCAGGTCGAGGCCCGTGGCCATCACGTGGTCCAGACCGCCGTAGCCGATATCGTAGGCCCAGCCGTCGCCGCCGATCATCCAGACGGCCTTCTTGGTCAGGGTGTCCTCGCGGCTGCGGAGGTAGGCGATGTCGTCGCTCTGCTCGGTCGTCTCCGCGAGCGCCTCGCGCACCGCGTCGGACAGGGCCACGGTCTTTTCTTCATCGTCGCCCTCGTCGAGCCAGGCCTTCAGCGCGGCCTTGAGCTTCTCGTCGGCGCTGTTTTCCAGCACTGCCGCGGCGTGCAGCCGGGTCTGCTCGCGCATCTGCGCGGCGGAGAGGCTGATGCCCAGGGCAAACTCCGCGTTGTTTTCAAAGAGGGAGTTGGAGAAGGCGGGGCCGAAGCCGCGCTTGTTGACGGTCTGCGGGAAGGTCGGGGCGAAGAAGCCGTAGGCCTGGGAGCAGCCGGTGGCGTTGGCGGCGTACATGCGGTCACCGAAGAGCTGGGTCAGCAGCTTGATGTAGGGCGTCTCGCCGCAGCCGGGGCAGGCGCCGGAGAACTCGTAGAGGGGCTGCTCGTACTGGCTGCCCTTGGCGGAGAAGCGGCTCATCGGGTTCTTCTTCTCCGAGAGCGTCAGGCAGTAGTCCCAGTTCTTCTGCTCGGCCGCCACGTCGTCGAGCGGGACCATGGTCAAGGCCTTCTCCTTGGCCGGGCAGACGTTGACGCAGCTGCCGCAGCCCTGGCAGTCCATCACGCCGACCTGGATGCGGTAGCGAAGGCCCTCAAAGCCCTTGCCGATCGCCGGCTTGGTGACGCAGCTCTCAGGCGCGTTTGCGGCCTCCTCCTCGGTGAAGAGCACCGGGCGGATCGCCGCGTGCGGGCAGACGAGCGAGCAGCGGTTGCAGCCGATGCACTTGTCCGGATCCCACACCGGCACGTTATCGGCCACGCCGCGCTTTTCGAACCTGGCCATCGAGATCGGCATGACGCCGTCGGCATACTCGGTAAAGGTGGAGACGGGGATGTCGTCGCCCTTGGCACGGTTCATCGGGACAAGCACCTTGCGCACGTAGCTCGGCAGGTTCGGATCCACCGTATGCTCCTCGTCCTTCAGCTCAGCCCACTCGGCCGGGACCTCGATGCGGACCATGTCGGTCAGGCCGCGCTCGATGGCGGCGAGGTTCATGTTGACGATCTTCTCGCCCTTGCGGGAGAAGGTCTTGACCGCCGCGTCCTTCATGTACTTCTCGGCCTCCTCGATGGGAAGCACGCCGGAGAGTTTGAAGAAGGCCGCCTGCAGCACCGTGCTGGTGCGGTTGCCGAGGCCGATCTCGGCGGCAATGTCGGTGGCGTTGATGGTGTAGAAGTTGATCTTCCGCTCCGCCAGAAGACGCTTGGCGCGGTTCGGCAGGTTGTGAACCAGCTGCTCCCCCTTCCAGCGGGTGTTCAGCAGGAAGATGCCGCCGGGCTTGACCTCGTTCACGATATCAAAGCTGTGCATATAGCTCTGCTTGTGGCAGGCGACGAAGTCCGCCATGGTGACATAGTAGGTCGAGAGAATCGGCTCATGGCCGAAGCGCAGGTGGCTTCTTGTGAGACCGCCGGATTTCTTCGCGTCATACTGGAAGTAGGCCTGGACATACTGGTCGGTGTTGTCGCCGATGATCTTGCAGGAGTTCTTGTTGGCGCCCACGGTGCCGTCGGAGCCGAGGCCCCAGAACTTGCAGGAGATGATGGACTTGCCGGAGGTGACGATGTTCTCGCCGACCGGCAGGGAGTGGAAGGTCACGTCGTCGTTGATGCCGACGGTGAAGTGGTTCTTCTTCTCGCCCTTCATGTTGTCGAACACGGCCTTGATCTGCGCGGGGGTCGTGTCCTTGGAGCTGAGGCCGTAGCGGCCGCCGAGCAGCTCGATGTTGAGGCCGGCCTCCTTGAGCGCCGCGCTCACGTCCTCGTACAGCGGCTCGCCCAGCGCGCCGGGCTCCTTGGTGCGGTCGAGGGCGCTGATGACTTTGCAGCTGGCCGGGATGGCGGCGGTAAAGTGCTTGAGAGAGAAGGGGCGGTACAGGCGGACCTGGATCAGGCCGACCTTTTCGCCGCGCTCGTTGAGCCAGGTGACGACCTCGCGGGCGGTCTCGCAGACGCTGCCCATGGCGACGATCACGCGCTCGGCGTCGGGCGCGCCGTAGTAGTTGAAGAGCTTGTAGTCGCGCCCGGTGAGGGCGGACATCTGGGCCATCACGCCCTCCATGACCGCCGGGAAGGCGTCATAGGTCGGGTTGGAGGCCTCGTGGTGCTGGAAGAAGGTGTCGTCGTTCTCGCCGCTGTTGCGGATGGTGGGGTGCTCGGGGTTCAGGGCGCGGTCACGGAACTTCTGCAGCTCGTCCCAGTCGAGCATCTTGCGCAGGTCCTCGTAATCGAGCACGTCGATCTTCTGGATCTCATGGCTGGTGCGGAAGCCGTCGAAGAAGTGCTGCACGGGCAGGTGGCCCTTGATGGCGGCCAGATGCGCCACGGCGCCCAGATCCATGCATTCCTGCACGCTGGAGGACGCCAGCTGCGCCCAGCCGATCTGACGGCAGGCCATCACGTCCTGATGGTCGCCGAAAATGGAAACGGTCGAGGTGGCCACGCTGCGGGCGGCCACGTGCATCACGCCGGGCACCAGCAGGCCCGCGATGCGGTACATCGGCGGGATCATCAGCATCAGGCCCTGGGCGGAGGTGTAGGTGGTGCCGAGCGCGCCGCCTTCGAGCGCGCCCTGCATGGCCGCGCAGGCGCCGGCTTCGGCCTGCATCTCCATGAGCTTGACCGGCATGCCGAACAGGTTTTTCTTTCCTCTGGCGGCCCACTCGTCGACGTGGTTGGCCATCGGGCTGGAGGGAGTGATGGGATAGATGGTTGCTACCTCGGTAAATGCATAGCTTGCGTAGGCGGCGGCTTCATTGCCGTCCATGGATTTCTTTACCATGATAAAAACCTCCTGATTTTGTTGCTTACTCACTCTATATATCAGGCCGCGCGGGCTTTCGTCCGACGGCCTTCGGCGGAAAACGCCCACCTTTTATCATAATGATTTTGCCCCCGGTTTGTCAACCGGTTTTTCTTCTTTCACAACAGTCCCGCCAGGTTGAACCAGAGGATCAGCCCGGAGAACACGATGGACACCGTGGAGCAGAGCTTGATGAGGATGTTGAGGCTCGGCCCGGCGGTATCCTTGAGCGGATCGCCCACCGTGTCGCCCACGACGGCGGCCTTGTGCTGCTCGCTTCCCTTGCCGCCGTGGTGCCCGGCCTCGATGTACTTTTTGGCGTTGTCCCAGGCGCCGCCGGCGTTGGACATAAAGACCGCCATCGCAAAGCCGGAGACCGACACGCCGCCCAGCATGCCCACCACACCGACCGGGCCGAGGATCAGGCCCGTCACGATCGGAACGGCGACGGCGATGAGCGCCGGGGCGATCATCTCATGCAGCGCCCCGCGGGTGCACAGGGCCACGCAGCGGGCGTACTCGGGATCCGCCTGGTAGTCCATGATGCCCTGGATCTCCTGGAACTGGCGGCGCACCTCCAGAACGATCGACTGCGCGGCCCGCTCCACGCCGTTCATCGTCAGCGACGAGAAGAGGAAGGTCAGCAGCGTGCCGATGAACATGCCCACCAGCATCAGGGGATTGGTGATCGTGAGATCGAGCAGCTCCTCGGTCTTCGACTGCACGATGTCCACATAGCTCACCAGCAGCGCCAGCGCCGTCAGCGAGGCCGAGCCGATGGCGAAGCCCTTGCCGGTGGCGGCCGTGGTGTTGCCGAGGGAGTCGAGCGCGTCGGTGCGCTGCCGCACCTCCTCCGGCAGCTCCGCCATCTGAGCGATGCCGCCGGCGTTGTCCGCCACGGGGCCGTAGGCGTCGGTGGCGAGGGTGATGCCGAGGGTGGAGAGCATGCCGACGCCGGCGATGCCGATGCCGTAGAGGCCCTGCTCGAAGATGATGTGCCCGCCGGCGGCGTAGAAGCTCGTCAGCACCGCCGCCGCGACGATCAGGATCGAGACCATCGTGGAGCGCAGGCCGAGCGACAGGCCGCCGATGATGATCGTGGCGCTGCCGGTTTCGCTCGCGGCCGCGAGCTGCCGCGTGGGCTTATAGGTGTCGGAGGTGTAGTACTCGGTGAAGTAGCCGATGGCGCAGCCGGCAATCAGACCGCTGAGGATTGCGGCGTAGATGCCCCAGTTGTGCAGGGTCAGCCAGGTCAGGGGCGCGTCGAGCACGGCGGCCAGGATGGCCGCGGTATAGGTGCCGGTGCGCAGGCTTTTCAGCAGGGCTTCCTGCCCGGCGTTTTCCTTCGTGCGCACCAGGAAGGAGCCGATGATCGAGCACACGACGCCGCAGACGGCCAGCAGCAGCGGCAGCAGCATGCCCGCATAGCCGTAGCCCGCCACCGCGCCGAGAGAGAAGGTGGCCAGGATCGAGCCCACGTAGCTTTCATAGAGGTCGGCGCCCATGCCGGCCACGTCGCCTACGTTGTCGCCCACGTTATCGGCGATGGTGGCGGGATTGCGCGGGTCGTCCTCCGGGATGCCCGCCTCCACCTTGCCCACGAGGTCCGCGCCGACGTCGGCCGCCTTGGTGTAGATGCCGCCGCCTACGCGCGCGAAGAGCGCCATGAAGCTGGCGCCCATGCCGTTCATGACCATGATGCTGCCGATGAGCTTCGGGTCGCTGTAGCCCAGGACGTAGCGCAGGATAAAAAACCACATCGTGATGTCCAGCATGCCGAGCCCGACCACCGAAAAGCCCATGACGCTCCCCGAGGAAAAGGCGATGCGCAGGCCCTTGTCCAGGCTTTCGCTCGCGGCCTGGGCGGTGCGGGCGTTGGCGTTCGTGGCGATGTGCATGCCCACGTAGCCGGCCAGCATCGAGAAGATGCCGCCCGTCAGAAAGGCGAAGGGCGTCACCCGATAGAGCATCGCGCCGTGCGTGCCGAAGGCCAGCGCCAGCAGCAGCACGAACACCACGGCAAAGACCTTGAACACCGTCGTATACTGGTGCTTGAGATAGGCGTTGGCGCCGGCGCGGATCGCCGCGGCGATCTTCCGCATCCTCTCGTTCCCTTCCGGCACCGAGAGGACCCTCCGCCGCTGCAGCACCGCGAAGCCGAGGCCGAGCGCCGCGCCCAGAAATCCGAGCAAGAACAGCTTTTCCATCGATCCATCCTCCTTTTTCGTTTCCGCGTGTCAGATCCTATAATGATTATAGGATAGCGAAAAGCTCAAAAGCTTTTCGCCGCGCCGCTTTGCGGTGCCGCAAAACAGCAGGGCTGTTTTGCCATATACTCATTGCAATGAGCATCGGGCGAATGATTCATAGAATCATTCGCTGCCAAACTTGTCGTTTGGCAGCGAAATCAATCGAATCCTCGATTGATTTCGCCGTCCGATGATCATTATCGGGACAGTCCCCGAAAAAAGCCAAATCCGCCCCTGTTATCAGGAGCGGATCAAAAAAATATCCAGTTTTGTCTGCAGCAATCGTCTGGCAGGACGCACGACCAAGGCCTCCCGGGACGGAGCCGGAACGCGGCGCAGCCGCCGTTCCCTCTCTTTTGTTTTCAACGCTATTATTATAGCGTTCCGCCGTCGCAAAATCAAGGGGCAGAGAGAAAAACGGTTGAAATTTCTTAAATAGTTTCCTTTTTCTTCCGCGCGGTAGAGGGAAAACGCGCCTCTCTCCCGGCGGGAGAAGGCTCTCCCCCGCTCCCGGATCGGCCGCGTGCGCTCTACTTCCGCTCTCCCGGGCTGGACGGATGTCGAAATGGGGCGTATAATCCATATCATCCAAGCCAAGCAGACAGGAGTCTTTTTCATGGAACAAAGCAAGCGCGATCTGCGCTGGATGCGGCTGGACAATGCCGCGCTCATCTTCCCCGCCGCGCTGCGGCGGCACTGGAGCAACGCCTACCGCATCTCCTTTACTTTTGCCGACCCGGTCGACCCGGCCCTTCTGCAGCGGGCGCTGGACCAGGTCGCACCGCGCTTTCCCTCGGTGATCGTGCGGCTGCGGCGCAGCGCCTTCTGGTACTATCTTGAGGAGCTGCCGCGGCCGCCCGCCGTGCAGGCCGACGCGAGCCGTCCCCTGCGGGGCATGACGATGCGTGATGTCCGCCGCTGCGCGATCCGGGTGCTGTATTACCGCCATCGGATGGCCGTGGAGTACTTCCACTCCGTCACCGACGGCACCGGCGCGATGGTCTTCGCCAAAACGCTCGCGGCCGAATACGTCCGCCTGCGCTACGGCGCGGCCGTGCCCGCGACCCACGGCGTGAAGGATCTTTCCGAGCCGCCGCGCGAGAGTGAGCTCGTGGACAGCTTCCGCGAGCACGCGGGGCCCGTCTCCGCGCCCCGGGACGACCGGAACGTCTACCGCCTGCGCGGTACGCCCGAGCCGGACCGCTTCCTGCACGTGACGCTCGGCATCCTCGACAGCGAGGATCTCTACGCCCGCGCCAAGGCCTCCGGCGTCACGGTGACGGCCTGGCTCTGCGCGCTGCTGATCCGCTCCGTCCTGCGCGTGCAGGCCGCCGAACAGCCCCGGCGGGAGCGGCAGAAGCCCGTGCGCGTACAGATCCCGGTCAACCTCCGCCGCCTCTTCGGCGGCGAGACGATGCGCAACTTCGTCGCCGTGGCCAACATCGGCGTCGATCCGCGCCTCGGGGACTACGAATTCGAGGAGCTGGTGCAGATCGTGCACCACCAGATGCAGCTGGCCATCACGCCGAAAAACATGGCCGCCATCTTCACCCCCAACGTCCGCGACGAGCGCAATCCCTTTCTCAAGGTCGTCCCGCTGGGCCTGAAAAATCTGGTCATGCGCATGGTCTTCGACAGCGTGGGAGAGAACGTCTCCACCCTGTCGCTGTCCAATCTCGGCCGGGTGGAGCTGCCGGAGGCGATGGCGCCTTTTGTCGAGCGCGTGGAGTTCGTGCTCGGCCCGCAGGCCAGCTCCCCCTACAACGCCAGCTGCACCAGCTGGCGGGGAAAGACGTATTTCAACATCGTCCGAAACAGCGTGGAGCCCGCCCTGGAGCGCGAATTCTTCACCGCGCTCGTACAGCTGGGCCTGCACGTGAAGATCGAGACCAACGATTCGTGAGGGATTGCTTATGTACTGTGTTCAATGCGGCGTGGAGCTGCAAAAAGGTGTGGAAAAATGCCCGCTGTGCGGGCTGCGCGTCTATCATCCGGACTTGCGCGAGCAGCCGGAGGCGCTCCCCTATCCCCGGCGTGTCGAGGAGGAGACCGTCAGCCACGGCGGGCTACTGTTCATCGTGAGCGTCCTCTTCGTCATCCCGCTTCTGGTATGCCTGCTGGTGGACGCCCGCCTCAACGGCCGCATCGGCTGGAGCGGCGTCGTGGCCTTCAGCCTGCTGGCGGCCTATCTGATCATCTGCCTGCCGCTGTGGTTTCGGCGCCCCAACCCCGTGATCTTCTTCCCGATCGACGTGCTGGCGGCGCTGGGCCTGTGCCTGTATCTGTGCCTTTCGCGCGGCGGACGCTGGTTCCTGCCCTTCGCCTTCCCGGTCGGCGGCGCGGTGCTGCTGATCGTCGAGACCGTGATCGTGCTGCTGCGCTATGCCGTCGGCGAGCAGCGGCACCGTGCGCTGTTCGTGATCGGCGGCGCGGTCATCGCGGTCGGCGGTCTGTGCGTGCTGATCGAATTTCTGCTGAAGCTGAGCTTCGGCATCGCGATGCGCTGGTGGTCGCTCTACCCGCTCACGGTGCTCACGCTGGTCGGCCTTGCGCTGATCGTCATCGGCGCCTGCCGCCCGCTGCGCGACTCCCTGCACAAAAAGTTTTTCATCTGAAACAAAAAACCGGGGCTGTTTACAGCCCCGGTTCTTATTTCGTTTCAATCCTTTTTTCTGGAAAGGATCTGCAGCAGGCGCAGGAAGAGGTTGGCGATGTCGAGATAGATATCCAGCGCGCAGTCCACGGCGTTGTCCAGCGTTTTGGCAAACTGCTGCGAACGGTGCAGATCATAGCCGATGTAGAGCGAAAAGAGCCCCGCGGCGATCCAGTCCGTCACGTTCTGGTTCACGCGGAAGATGAGCAGCGCCAGCTCGCACACGACCAGGCCGATCAGCACGCCGAGCAGCGCGCCGCCGAGCTTGTCGAAGAGCGCGGGGAAGGCCATGGCCGCCCCGCCCATGCCGGCCGTGATCAGCAGCGTGTAGAGGAAGGCGTCGGCCACGACGCGCGAGCCGATCCCGCCGTAGGCCGCCACCGCCGTGGAGATCACCAGACCGAAGGGGATCACGACCAGGTTGTAACCCAGGAAGCTGACGAGCGGCTTGTGCGACCTGCCCGCGATCACCGTGCCGGCGATCGCACAGACCAGATAGCCGATGAAAAAGGCGATGGGATTGATATAGCGGTACACGTCCCCGACCGTAAAACACAGCAGGACGTTGACCAGCAGTCCACAGAGCAGCACCCCCAGCATCACGCCGTTGTAGGCCCGCGCGCCGATGAGCTGATCTTCCTCGTAAACCGCCTCCAGCCGCGCTCTCCGCGCCGCCTGGCCGAGCAGCAGCCCGGTGTTGGCGACGAGGGCCGCCTCCTCCTGCCGCGTCCGCGCGGCGGACGCGATCGGCTTGCCGCAGTCCATGCAAAATTTGGCTCCGTCTTCGTTTTCATAGCCGCAATACGGGCAGCGTAGCATGAGCGGTTCCTCCCTCAATGTCGTTTTGCTCAGTTTAGCACGGATCGTCCCGCGCCGCAAGCGAAAAGCGCCGCGTTTTCTTCCGCTGCGCAAGAATCCCGGTTTACAAAGCGCTCTCCCTATGATAAGATAACAATCAGGATTATTCGGCGGTCAAATGCGCCGGATCATACGGAAAAATATTACAAATCAGAAAGGAAGGAGCAATCTATGGTAAAGCGTTCGGTCAGCTTTCTGACCAAATTCCTGGCGATCGTGCTGATCGTCAGCATGCTGCTGGGCGGCGCCGTCGCCTATGCGGCGAGCACAAAGACCTACAGCAGCGCGCCGGAGATCTATCAGCTCGTGCGCGACGGCTATAACGGCGGTGAAAAAGGCCCCATCAGCGTCGTCAAGGGCACGCTGAAAAGCGGCTGGAGCAGCAAAACGGTCTATCTCGTGACCCTGTCCGGCACGGAGCTGGTGTTCAACCAGTCCACGGAAGCGATCACGGACCTTCTCTCCGGCTTCAATCTCCAGAGCCCCTACTACCGCAACGTGGTCAGCGTGATCACGAAAAACATCCCGCGCGGCGCAAACCTCGTCCTCGCCGGCCACAGCCTCGGCGGCATGATCGCCCAGCAAGTCTCGGCCGACGCCTCGATCAAGGCCAATTACAACGTGCTTAACGTCGTCTGCTTCGGCTCGCCGCTGCTGGCGGCCGGCTTCCGGGAGGGCACTATCCGCCGCCTGGGCGACGTCTCCGACCCGGTGCCCTATCTCTCCGGCAACCTCTTCGTCACACCGCTGCGCGCCGTTCTGGGCCTCAACCGCGAAGACGGCCATTACTATCTCACCCCGATCACCGCGCATAATTCGTCCTACTCCCGCGCCGATCTCTGGGGCAAATATGACGTGACCGGCACCAAGTACGGCAGCGCCAAGCTCACGCTCGACCTCTCCACCCGGACCTTCTATCCCTGCCCCTTCATCCTCTGGTAAGCCAGATCCCTTGAAAAGGCTGCAGTACACGCTACTGCAGCCTTTTTTCGTCCAGCGCACTGCCGTTTGAAATCGGCCCGGATCTGTGATATAGTTTTGCCAACACCCTTGGGGAGATGATGAGCTTGACAGAATGCGCCGCCCCTTCCTCCCGCGCGCCGGCCGGGCGGATCGTGTCGCTGGACGTGATCAAGATCCTGTCCGCGTTCATGGTCGTTTTTTATCATTACCGCTTTTTCGATCTGGGGCATTTTGAAAACGGCAGATATCTCCTGTCCGTCCCTCAGTTCCTGCTCTGCCTCTGCTCCGCGTCGGTCCCTCTGTTTTTCATGGTCAACG
The DNA here is from genome assembly GCA_946547105.1 of uncultured Clostridia bacterium. GTDB lineage: Bacteria > Bacillota > Clostridia > Oscillospirales > Oscillospiraceae > Limivicinus. The sequence continues at coordinate 11,737 of CAMNOV010000011.1, forward strand.
GCGCGCTGCTGCTCAACCGCGACCTCTCGGTGAAGCAGATCTATGCGAAGGCCGGGAGACTGGCGCTGGTCGCCGTGGTCTGGGACTGGCTGGTCGATTATTACAGCTGGTTCCTGTATGCGCTGCTCGTGCTGTATCTGCTCTATCCGATCCTGCACAGGGCGTACCGGGCGAAAAACCGGATCTGGGCGCTGCTGATCATGGGCGCGGTGTTTCTCATGCCCTTTGTGTATAATCTTGGGATCGTCCTGCTGATGCGCTTCGCGCCCGGCTTCAGCCTCCGTCTGTTCGGGCGCACGCTGTCCCTGCGCACGCTTCCGCTGCGCACGGGCGTGTTCCGGCTGTATTCGATCCTGTATTATATGCTCGGCGGCTATTTGCTGAACCGGAGGCTCCCGCCGCTCGTCTCCGTCCTTCTGATCGCGCTGGGCCAGGCCGTCACCGTGGCGGATGTGATCATCACCTCCAATTACACCGGGCAGATCGCCGACGCGGTCAACTACTGTTTCCCGACGGTCGGCGCGCTGCTGCTCGCGCTCGGCTTCTTTACGCTGCTCCGCTGCTTTGACCGGATCACGGATGTGCGTCTGAAGCGCCTGCTCGCCTCGCTCGGAAGCAGCGTGCTGACGACCTATCTGCTCCACGTCAGCATCCGCAGCATCCTTCAGGCGACGGTCCTTCCCGTCGGCAGGGAGTACAGCGCGCTGCTCATCGCCGGCATCGCCCTCGCCGTATGCCTGCTGTGCTGGCTGATCGATCGTCTGCTGAAACGAATCCCCCTGGTCCGGGAGTTTGTCAGTCTGTAGCCGCCGGAGCGGAATTCGGGGCAGATCACAAAAAAGGAACTGCTTTGCAGTTCCTTTTTTCATCTTCCGCTTTCTCTGCACGCGGGACTGTGCTACAATAGGCCCAGACATACCAGGGAGGGTCCCGCCATGAACGATTATTTATCCGAAATTGACGCGCGCTTTCCGGTGCGAAACAGCAGCGAACAGAAGGAAAGCTTTCGCAGCTACGCGCTCTCGGAGGCGGCCGGGCTCGGCTTCCGCCGAGCCGCGCGAGAGGACAACGAGGGCCACGTGAACCTCGTCTTCTCCGATCCCGCCTCCGCCCGCGTGATCTTCACCGCCCACTATGACACGCCCCGCCGCTCCCTGCTGCCCAATCTGATGCTGGTCAATAACCGGTTTCTGTACTGGGCCTACAATCTCGGCGTCGTGCTGGTCATGCTCGCCGTCTCCGTCGGCGCGGCCTTCGGCGCCAAGGCGCTCCTCGGCCTCGATCCGGAGCGGCTGGATGCGCGCATGCTGATGCTGGCGGTATACGCCGCCGTCTACTTCGGCCTGTTTTTCCTGGTGCTGAAGGGCCCGGCCAATACGCGCAACCGCAACGACAACACCAGCGGCACGGCGGCGGTGCTGGAGCTGATGCGCACCCTGGGTGAGCGGCCGGACACGGCCTTTATCCTCTTCGACGATGAGGAGAAGGGCAAGCAGGGCAGCAAAGCCTATGCCAAAGCACACCCCGAGATCCGGGACAACACCCTGATCGTCAATCTCGACTGCGTCGGCAACGGCGAGACCTTTGTCTTCTGCGCCTCCCGCAAGGCGGCGGAGCATCCCCTGTTTGCGGCGCTGCAGGCGCAGATCGCCCGCAGCGGTCTGGACGCCCGCTTCTTCCCGGCCGGCCGTGCGCAGATGAACAGCGACCACAAGAGCTTCCGCCGGGGCGTAGGCGTCTGCGCCTGCAGCCACAAGCCCCTGGTCGGCTATTATACCGGCCGCATCCACACGTCCCACGACACCGTGGCGGAGCCCGAGACCGTCCGGCGCCTCGCCGATGCCCTCGCGGCCTTCATCCAGCAGCCGTCCGAATAAGCGCCGCGATCGCTTTTCAGTCGATGCACCCATTCGCTTTCCGCCCCCGCATGAGCGACAAAAAGACGAAGGAACTGCAGAGATCTGCAGTTCCTTTTTTAACCGGTGCGGCTCAGTCTCCCAGCTTCGTCTTCAGCGTGTCCAGCTGCTCCTGCGTCAGGCCGATCGACAGGAGATAGTCCGAGGCCTCCGCCTTAAGATCCGCCGCTTCGAGCCCGTCCGTCCCGAACAGGCCGTCCAGCGTCCGGATCAGGTTTTTCAGCAGGATATCATAGCTCGGATCGCCGGGCTCGACGCCGTAGAAGTTGCGGTAGGTGAGCATATAATCCCGCTCGACCTCCTCGGCGCTCGCGCCGGCGCAGCATTCCAGTATGGCGCACAGGATCCCGGTGCGGTCCTTACCCTCTTTGCAGTGGACGAGATACGGGCCCTCGTTTTCCGTGATGAAGAGGACGCTGTCCTTGACCTTCTCAGCAAACTCCACCGAGCTGAAATCATAGGACATCTCGGGATTGATGACCGCGCAGCGGCTGTAGTAGCTGCCGGGATAGGTCTCGTAGTCCCTCATCTCCTGCGCCGAATCGTCCAGATTGATGACAGAGCGGATCCCCGCGGCCTCCATGGCGGCCATCGCGTATTCGTTTCTGCCGAGGGCGGGCTCAATGGGCGTGCTGCTGCGATAGAGTCGGCCTTCCTGCACGCCGGTAACGGCGACTGCCCGGAAGTTGGCAAATTCCTCGTCCGTGAGCGCGGGATAATCTTCGCGCTCGTTGCTGCGCGTCAGGTTCCGGGCCTTGTATTCGTCCAGATAGCCCTTCTTTTCCTTCAGCACAAGCCCGACCTCATCGACCCTGAGCTCCCAGCGGTAGCCGGGCTCCTCTTCGCTCGTCTGCTTCTCTCCGACCCCGGCGTCCACGGCAAAGGCGCCCATGTTGACAGCCAGAGCCACCTCATTGTCCTCGAGGTCAAAGCGGCAGAGCATGTTCCCGGTGTCCACGTCGGTGTAGGCGTTGCCCACGGGGATGTCGTAGCTTTCGTCGCCGATGAACACCGTGATGATATCCCCGACCTCCATGTCGTGGGCTTTCATTTCCTCAAACGTGGTGTCCAGCATCACGTTGCCGCGCTTGCTGATCTCCCGGATGGCGACCGTATAGACCGCCGGTTCTTCTTCCTTCACGCCGGGCGCGGGTTCCGCGGCCGCTTCGGGCACGGCGGGCGCTTCGGGCACGGCGGGCGCGGCTTCGGTGTTCGTATTGCCGCAGCCCGCCAGTGCGAGGAGCAGCAGGATCATGAGCGCCGCGAGGAGCGCGGCTGTTTGGAAGCTTTTCTTCAAAGCTCTTGTTCCCTTCTTTCGTTATTTGCGCCGCGGGATGCCGACGGCGCCGCAATCCTATGGAAAAAGCCCGGAAAGCTTGTACTTCCGGGCTTTTTGATGCATTTGAAATCTCGAGATCAGCGCTTGCTGAACTGTCGGACCGTTTGGCAAATGTGCCAGTGGCACATTTGCAGGTCCGAAGAACCGCGTGTTGTGCTGCGGTTCTCCGCAGTTCGAGCGGGATAAGCGCCGCCAGGCGATTATCTCTTCGAGAACTGCGGAGCGCGGCGGGCGGCCTTGAGACCGTACTTCTTACGCTCTTTCATGCGCGGGTCGCGGGTCAGCAGACCGGCGGCCTTCAGGATGGCGCGGTTGCCCTCGTCGACGAGGAGCAGGGCGCGGGCGATGCCGTGGCGGATGGCGCCGGCCTGGCCGGACACGCCGCCGCCGGCGACGGTGGCTTCGATGTCGACCTTGCCGAGGGTGTTGGTGGCGACCAGGGGCTGACGGACGATGAGCTTCAGGGTATCGAGACCGAAGTAATCGTCGATGTCACGGCCGTTGATGGTGATGACGCCGGTGCCGTTCGGAATCAGGTGAACGCGGGCGACGGAGGACTTCCGGCGGCCGGTACCGTACATATAGGGCTTCTTGGTCTTGTAGGTTGCCATAGTTCTTTACCTCCTCTTAGCGATCCCAGACTTCGGGCTTCTGAGCCGCATGGGTATGCTCGGCACCGGCGAAGATGCGCAGGCGCTTGAGCTGCCACTGGGCGATGGTGTTCTTCTGCAGCATGCCGCGGACAGCCAGGCGCATGGCCAGCTCGGGCTTCTTCTGCATCAGGGTCTTGTACTGGGTCTCCTTCAGGCCGCCGGGATAACCGGAGTGGGTACGGTAGTACTTCTGCTCCAGCTTCTTGCCGGTGAGGACGGCGTCCTTGGCGTTGATGATGATGACGTAATCGCCGCAGTCAACGTGAGGAGTGTAATCGGTTTTCAGCTTGCCGCGCAGCAGATCGGCGGCGAGCGCAGCGGTCTTGCCCATGGGCTTGCCGGCTGCGTCAAGGACGTACCACTTGCGGGCAACGGTCTCCTTGGTGAGCATGGTGGTGGACATATCAGCTTTGCCTCCATATAATATGAAATGTTTTGACAATCGTAGCATCGGCGGGTAAAATAGACCCAAATCGGGCCGCTTCCGCCGAACGCGCTTTATTTTTATACCACAGGAGGCAAGGCCTGTCAACGGATTTTTTGAAAGAATTTAATTCTGATTTTCAAATCTCTCGAAATCTCTCGAATCCTTCCAAATCCTCGCGAATCCTGATTTTGATTTTTTGTTTTTTCGGAGTGAACCATGAACGATATCCTCAACGATTTTACCGGCACGGTGCGCCGCGCCGTGGACGATTACCGCATGATCGAGGCGGGCGACCGCGTGGCGGTCGGCGTCTCGGGCGGCAAGGACAGCCTGGTGCTGCTGCTGGCGCTCAATCATCTGAAAAGCTACTATCCCAAGCCCTTCGAGCTGGAGGCCGTGACGATCGAGCTCGGCTTCGAGGGCATGGACTTCACGCCGGTGGCGGCGCTCTGCGAAGCGGAGGGCATCCCCTACACCTGCCGCAAGACCGACATCAAGGAGGTCGTGTTCGACGTGCGGCAGGAGGACAATCCCTGCTCCCTCTGCGCGAAGATGCGCCGCGGCGCGCTCAACGGCATCCTGAAGGAGCGCGGGCTCAACAAGCTCGCCCTCGGCCACCATTTTGACGACGCGGTGGAGACCTTTCTGATGAGCCTGCTGCTGGAGGGGCGGCTGAGCTGCTTCCAGCCCGTCACCTTCCTCGACCGCAGCGGCATCACGCAGATCCGCCCGCTCGTCTACGCGGGGGAGCAGAAGATCCGGAACCTCGCCGAAAAGCTCGATCTCCCGGTCGTGGAAAACCCCTGCCCGATGGACAAGACCAGCAAGCGCTGGGAGATCAAGCAGCTGCTCGCGGCGCTCGGCACGGACTATCCCGACATGAAGAGCAAGATCTTCGGCGCCATGCAGCGCCTGCCCCTCAAGGGCTGGGCCGTGGAAAAATAGTTTTCAGTTTTTAGTTTTTAGAAGCCGCAGGGGCCTGCGGCCCGTTCGCCGCATCCGTAGGGGCCGACGCCCCCGGCGGCCCGTTCATTCATTCCGAATTCCGCATTTCCCGTAGGGGCCGACGCCCTCGGCGGCCCGCCCCTTCGTTCCGCATTATCCCGTAGGGGCCGACGCCCCCAGCGGCCCGTTCGCCGCAACTTCTATTGAATCCAATTTACTCAATCAGAAATCGACAAGGATATTCAGAGCAAATCATTTCGGCCAAAGTATTCAGCGTCTATATGGAAACCTAAGGTGAGCGGAGACTTCCATGCAACGATCAACAAAACCTGGGTACATTTAATTCTTCTGTAGAGAACACAAACATTGGTACATCAAGGAATGGATCCGCACGGGATCCCGGTTTTCAAGTATGTATCACCAAATGGAGGTCCTCCGAGTATGAAATATGTTCACGGAACTGACGAAAAACGACATGATCTATTGATGGTTTGGGGAACCCGCATTGGTTTAGCTGTTGTCTTTCTTGCCTTTCTTTTCTTTTTGTGGTTTGGCTTTATGATTGCAGGCTGGGCCTTCACTGGCTCTACAGAGGGCATTCTGATTCTCATCGGTATCATCCTGTATCTTGTCGCTTCACTGTGTGGACTGTATGACGGCGTGTGGCGCAACGCAAAGTATGTTCTGGATGAAACGGGGATTACCATCGTATACTTGTTTCACTCCAAACACTATCCTTGGAGCACTTTTCAGAAGGTTTTTCTTACTAAAATTCGCCGGGGATCACGAGTGGTAACAGCTTATGATTATATAACATTAATGATCTCAGAATGCGGAGCTCTTACGCGCAGTCTTGCCATCCCTGACTGCTGGAAGTACCAGGACAAGTTTCTCGTGATACGCAGCACAGAAGAGCGAATTCGGGAGTTCAGTAGGTATTGCACCATTTCCGATCGTCCGGATTTTAAGGCCTATCAATATTCCGACTAACCAGGCAAAAAAGCGCAGCCAAGGCATCTTTTATGATTCCCGCCCCCGCAACTCAACCGCTGCGCGAGTCGCCGCCCCCGGCGGCCCGTCCTCCGTCGGCTCCCTTGCCTAAAGGGGGCTGTCAGCGAAGCTGACTGGGGGATATTCCTCTCTCCCCGCAGGGCTCGATCCGCAAACCGCCCGTCGCTGTTTTTGTCTCTTGCCCTTCGGGCGCTTCGTGAAGCGCCCCTACGTCCCTTCATTCCGAATTCCGCATTCCGCATTCCGAATTTCCCCGCAACTCAACCGCCGCGCGAGTCGACTCCCGCGGCGGTCGCTGGTTTTTTGCGTTTCGGTCTGTTATGCTTTGGCCATGACAGACAAAGGAGGTCAATCACATGGAAATGGGAAAAGAGATTCGCCGCCTGCGCAATGACCGCGGCCTGACGCAGGAGGCGCTGGCCGCCGCTCTGAACGTGACCGCGCAGACCGTCAGCAAATGGGAATGCGGCAACAGCATCCCGGACGTGCAGCTGCTGCCGGAGATCGCCGTCTATTTCGGCGTCAGCATCGACCAGCTCTTCGCGATGAGCCCGGAGCAGCAGATGGAGCGCATTGAAAACCACATCTACGCCCGCGGCCTGTTCAGCGAGGCCGAGCAGCGCCAGCTCGAGCAGCAGCTGCGCGCCTTTGCCGAGAAACCGGAGTATGAAGGGCAGGCCAAGACCCTGCTGGCCAAGCTCTACAACAACCAGGCCGAGCAGTACCGGATGCTGGCCGTGGCGGTCGGCAAGGAGGCCGTGGAAAAGTCCGGCGATCCCGACGCGATCAGCGAGCTTGCCAACGCCTGGGGCAGCTATATCCCCGACTGGTGCGTGCGCAACCACCACGCCCTGATCGCCTGGTTCAGCGACTACTGCCGCCGCCACCCGGATAACCGAAGCGCCGTCATGTGGCTGCTGGACAACCTGATCGCCGACCGCCGCCTCACCGAGGCGCGGGACTGGCTGGAAAAGCTGGCCCGGATCGACGGCAGCTTCCGCGTGCCGATGTACCGCTACCAGATCGCCCTGGCGGCGGGAGACGCGGCCGAGGTCGAAAAGCAGCTTCAGGAGCTCGAGGCGATGGCGGAGAGCGAATGGTGCTGCGCCACCACCCTGGGCGACATCTACACCCAGCGCCAGGACTACGACCGCGCCGTCGAATGGTACCGCAAAGGCCAGGCGCTGCAGCCCTCGCCGAAATTCACCGACAGCGCCATCAGCATCGCCCACATCTGCGAGATCCGCGGCGACAAAGCCGGCGCGATCGAGGCCTACCGCGAGGTGCTGCGCCTGATGCGCGAGGAATGGGGCATCGTCAGCGGCGAGGAGCGCGAGGACATCGAGCGCGCCATCCGCGCCCTGCAATAAACCCGGCCTCTCCGGATGCCCGCTCTTCCATTCCGAATTCCGAATTCCGAATTATTTTTGTAGGGGCCGACGCCCCCGGCGGCCCGCCCCTTCATTCCGCATTTCCCCGTAGGGGCCGACGCCCTCGGCGGCCCGCACGACGACAAAAAATCGGCGTGACCGTTTCGGTCACGCCGATCTCTTTTTGCTCACAGAAAGCCCCGCTTTCGCAGGATGCCGTTGATCCAGCTCTTCTGCTCCTCGCTCATCCGCTCATACCAGGGCGAGGCCTTGATCTGCGCGTAGGTCTTCTTCGGCTTCTCGCTGCCCTCCAGGGCGGCGGCCCAGGAGGCCACCAGCTGGAAGGGCGCGCCGGACTGCTTTGCCTTCCCGCCCTGTCCGCCGCTGCCGCTCCCGGCGCTCTGCCCGATAAAAGCCTCGTACTGCCCCTCGGTCCAGCCGAGGGCCTCCAGCTGCTCCGGTGTGAGCGACAGCCCCGCCTCCAGCAGCATTTTCGCCGCGGCGGCCAGACGGCTGCGCTCGGCCTGCCGGGCGGCATAGGTCGGCGATCCGTCCGGCATCACGCCCGACATCTGCGCCAGGCTCAGCTCCGTCTCGATGCCGAAGCGCCGCAGCTTCCAGGCGTATTCCGCCTCCCAGCGGGCAAGCTCGGTGTTGAACTGCGCGATGGACAGGTTCTTCTCCTTGGCCCAGCGCTCCAGCTCCATCAGCTCCGACAGCTGCTTCTGCGTCAGCTCCAGGATCTTGTCCGCCTTGCGGAATTCGCCCTGACGGCGCAGATCCTCGATCTGCCGCGCCGTCTCGGTGGCCAGGCGCTGCTGCTCCAGGTTTACCTGGCGGCGGTTGACGGCGGCGGTGTTCTGGATGGAGGCGTATTGCGCCTGGCCGATGCCGCCGCGGTCGCCGCGCATCTCGGCATAGAGCGCCTGATTGTCCAGCGCCTGCCGCTCGTCGATCGCGATCTGGTCGCGCATGTTCTGAAAACCCGGCTGCGCGTCCTCCTCGGCGCGGCGCAGTGCCTCCACGCCCTGCTCCACCTCGTTGTCGATCCGCTGCTCGGCCTGCTCGCGGGCGGCCGCGCCCTGCTCTTCGAGGAGCCTGCGCTCCTCGTCGATATCGACGTCCGGGATCGGGTCGATCTCCGGCTCGTCCGGCGGCGCTGTCTCCTGCGTCACGCTCACGCTGCCCGAAGCGCTCTGCTTCTCCTTCTGTTTCTCGTCCTTCGCCATTGCGTCCTCCTTTGAAAAGAGCCCGAAAAACCGGGCTCTTTTTTTATCGTTCGTCTTTCGCGGCAGCCGCGTCCGTCAGTCCCTCGGCCAGCAGATAGCCCAGCACCGCCGCGCCCTGCAAAATCACGCCGGCAACGGTGTTCGCCGTGCTCTCCGCGCCGCCGAAGGCGACGATCAGCCCGCTGACAAAGGCCGCGACGGCCAGCCACAGCTTCCGGCTCGTCAGTTTCCGTTTCCAATCCATCGTATTCCTCCGTTCCAAATCGGCCCCCTTGCCTCTGCGGCCCCCTTGCCTAAAGGGGGCTGTCGCCGCAGGCGACTGGGGGATATTTTCTGTTGTTTCATGCGCCGAACAGCATCTTCACCAGCACGCCCACCAGAGCCGTGCCGATCACGCCCACGCCCCAGAGGATGGCGGACAGCTTCGTGTTGATCACCGCGAATTCCGTGTCCTTTTTGGCCATCCGCTCCTCCAGCGCGTGCACCCGATCGCTCAGGCTCATCAGCTCGTTCATGCGCTCACCCCCAGCAGCTTTCTCCAGCTCATGGGGCCGCAGACGCCGTCCGCGTCCAGGCCGTTTTCCGCCTGATAGCGCCGCAGCGCCGCCTCGGTGGCGGGGCCGAAGTCCCCGTCCGCGCCGTCCGGGCCGCAGTCGCAGCCGTCGGCGATCAGCACCGCCTGCATGGCCTTCACGCTCTCCCCGCGGCTGCCGCGCCGCAGCAAGGGCAGCACGATGCCTCCGTCCGTGCTTCCCTTGCCTTCCCCTTGAGGGGAAGGTGGCGCGGCAGCGCCGGATGAGGTGCTCGTCTCCCCGCCCATATAGCGCAGCACGTGGTCCCAGGGGTAGTTGTAATAGCCGCTCACGCAGATCTCGCGGCCGTTCTGGTCGCCGCTCACGCCGCCGGCCGCACCGCCGTGCTCGTTGCTGCCGGCCTTGACGCACTTCCCGTCGCCGACGTAGAGCTCGGCGTGGTGCGCGGTATTGAGCAGCACGTCGCCCTTGCGCAGGCCCTTGCCGGTCGCCAGATTCACCTGCCCCGTCACGTCGCGAAAGCCGCAGCGCAGGAAGGCGGGCAGCATATCGCCCGTGTAGCTTGCGCCGGAAGAGCGCACCGGCACGCCCGCCTGCTGCCAGGCGGTGATGACGAAGCTGGAGCAGTCGTAATCCGGCCCCCAGCGCTGTTTCTGGTCATAGCCATGCCGGGCGTCCCGCGCCATGGCAAGTGCCCAGTCCACCGCCTTGTTGATCGTTTCCTGTCTCGTCATAGACTGTTCCATCCCGTTCTGCACTCCCTGCTCCATCATATTCCGGCCTCGCTGATCCTGTCGCCGCGGTCGAGGAAGATGCGCACCGGCACGATCGCGCTTCCGGTATCCAGCAGCAGCCGGTACTTCCGGATCGCGCCGCCGGTATCGAGGCGCACCATCCCCATCCTTCGCGCCGTCGCCGCGACCGTGACCGCGTCGCTGACCGTGTGCGTGCCGCCGCTCGAAAAGTCCGCGCCGTTGAGCGTGTGCGTCAGCAGCTCATAGCCCGCCTGCGCCGCGAAGCGCACCGTCAGCACGTCGCCGTGCGTGAGCACCGCGCCGTCAGAGAGCGCTGCGCCGCCGCGCAGCACCGTGACCGTGCAGCCGGCCCCGGCGCTGATGGTCAGCGCATAGGTCTTCCGGGCCGCCGCCGCGGCGACGCTGACCGCCCCGGTCACCGTGTGCGTGCCGCCGCTCGGGAAGCTCGCGCCGTTGAGCGTGTGCGTCAGCAGCTCCCAGCCCGCCTGCGCGGCAAAGCTGACCGTCAGCCGGTCGCCGTAAGTGATCGCCGCGCCGTCAGAGAGCGCCGTCCCGTCTCGCAGCACCGTGACCGCGCAGCCCGTCCCGGCGCTGATCGAGAGGGTAAAGGTCCTCGTCTCGTCCAGCGTCTGCGAAGCGCTCATGCCGTAGAACGTCATGTAGTAGCTGTCGCTGTTATACAGCCTCGCCGTCACGCCGAGCGTCGCCGTGGCCCTGCCGTCGGCGGCGTGATCCAGCGTCGCCGTCCAGCGCTGCGCCTGTCCGGTGGCCTGGCTGCACAGATCGTGCCAGGCGCTGTCGCCGCCGAAATCGACATAATAGTTCAGCGAAGCGCTGCCGCTGCCGCCGCCGCGGAGAAGATCCGTGCCGTTGAGCTGCAGCAGCGCGTTGTCCAGCAGCATGTACCGGCCGCCGTAATTGGGCGCGCAGGCCTGCATCGTCACCGTCAGCGCGCTGCGGTTGGCCGCCGCGTCGTAGCTCGTCTCCAGCTTCAGCCGCAGCCGGGCGGCGGTGCCGAGGGTCCCGTTGTCGTTCCAGCCCGCTTCGCCCGGCAGATCATAAATCGCCATTGCCGCGCTCCCTTCACTCCGCCGCGACCAGGAAGATCCTGCCTGCGACGCCCGGGCTCGGCAGCTGCGCCTCGGAGGCGAAAACGTGCACGCCCTGTGTCAAACGGATCGCTCCTGCGGGCGCGAAGCCCGCGGAGAAGTTGTCCAGATAGCCCGCCGGGGCCAGGCCCTCGCCCTCCAGGGTCCAGACGTTGGCGTCCCATTTCTTCAGCCTCACCGCGCTGTAGCGCGTGCCGATTGCCCGCGCGGCCGCGGGCGCGCAGATCGTCACGCCCTCCGCCGCCGCAATCGTCACGCCGCCGAGCCCGGCGCGAAAGACCGTGATCTCCGTGCCGATCGGGAAGGCGGCGTCGGAGTTTTTCGGCACCGTGAGGCTGATCGCGCTGTCGCTTGCGCAGCTGAGCAGCTTCCCCTCGTCGCTCAAAAGCAGCTCGCGCGAGGCCGTGACGCTGACGCGCTCCAGGCTGAGCTGCGAGGCTCTGACCTTGCCGCCCTGCAGATCGGCCTTGCCGTCGAGCAGCCCCTCGGCAAGCTTTCCCGCGCCGACGGCCCCGTCGGCGAGCTTCTCCGCCGTGACCGCCCCGTCGGCGAGTTTCTCTTCGCTCACGGCGCCATCCGCCAGCTTCTCCTCCGTCACCGCGCCGGCGGCGAGCTTTGCGCCTGTCACGGCCGCGTCCGAGATCTTCGCGCCCGTCACCGCGCCCTCCGCCAGCTTCTCCGCGGTCACCGAGGCGTTGGGCAGCTGGCCGATGGCCGCGCCGCTGATCTGCGCCTGCAGCAGCTCGAGGGCGTTTTGCAGCGTGGACGCGTCGATCTCCGCCGTCGGCGAGAAGGGCAGGTTTTCGGCTTTCAGCTCGCCCACCAGGCGGTTGAGCGCGTCGCGCACCTCGTCGAAGAGGCACTGCATATCGTCGCGCACGCGCTCCTCGTTCTCCTCATAGCTGGGGAAATCCTGCGCGCTGCGCCAGCTTTTGCTGTATTCAAAAGTACTCAGAGCCATTATCTCTGCCTCCCTTGGTAGTTATAGAACACCTGCGCCGACACGACCGACAGATCCTGCCCGACCCGGTCGTTATACAGGCGCATCGCAAAGTGCCGCACGCCCCGGCAGCGGCAAGTGCGCCGGAAGACCGAGGCAAAACCGCGCCCGCGCAGCGAGCGGAAAGCCAGGTTTCGCGGCGAGAGCATCCAGCTCCAGGCGCGCAGCTCGCTGCGGTCTTCGCGCCGTTCGTGGTCGGTCAGATAGCTCAGCGAGGCGGTGGCGTTGGTATCCGAGCGCATCACCAGCACCACGGAATTGACGTTTTTCAGCCGGTCGTAGCCGCCGAAGTGCTCGGTCGCGAAGCGGTAGACCTTCTCGATGGCGCGCCCGTAATCGGCGTAGACCCGCTCGAAGGCGCTCAGCCGCCCCTTTTCGTCCAGGTGGCAGACCCGTTCGCCGTCCACGGCGAAGGCGCGCGCCCCGATCTCCGTCCAGTAAAACCAGGCGGGATCGCCCGGCTCCGACAGCTCGTAGTCCCAGACCCAGGCGTGACCGCCGGCCGCGAGCAGATAGCGGTGTCCGTCGTCGCAGGCGCAGGCCGGGCCCTCCTTCAGATCCTCCAGCAGGCCCTTCACCGCGCCGCCGCCGTTCACTTTGCGGGAAATGCAGACGACGTTGTTTTCATAGGCGGCGCTCGTGTCGCGCAGGCGCAGCACGCCGTGGCGGCTGTGCGCCCAGACGAGATTGTTTTCCACCAGGCACAGCGTCCCCGGCCGGTCGCAGCCGAGCTCGCTGTTGATGGGCACGAAGGGCATCTCCAGCGTCGCACGCCCGTCGAGCTTCGTCTCGGAGACCGCCGTGCGGCCGATCGAGTGCTCCTTGAGCACCACCAGATAGCTCTGCTGCTTGCCGAAGGCGGTGATTGGATCGCTGCTGTCCCCGGCCAGCTGGTACTGCGCCATCGGGAAATAGCCCGGATCCATCGCGATGTGGCTGCCGTTCCAGAAATAGGCGTTGGGCTGCGCCTCACTGCCCGCGAGCACCACGCACAGCGCGCCGGTGCCGCCGCAGACGGCCGCGCAGCGGCAGTCCATCACGCTGGCATAGGCCTCGGGGTTTTCCTTGGCGTAGGTAATGCGCACCGTGTTATTCGCGGGTGGATCCGTGACTGGCGGCGCACTTTGAAAAGTCACCGTTCCCGCCGCGGCGTCCACGGTATAGTCGCCGTCTCCCAGGTCCTCTCCGTCCACTGTCACCTTCGTCACGGCGTCGATGTCTCCCACCGGCAGATGATAGACCGTCGCGCCGCTTTTGGCGTTGAACCAGACGGTCTTCTCCGCGCTCAGCCGGTTTTCCGGCTGGTAGAGATCGCCCGCGCCGCTGTCAGGATCGGCGTTGATGAGCGTCACCGGCGTATAGGCCGCCACCGGCTCCGCCGTCAGCGTGTCCGTCTGCGCGTCGAAGCAAACGCGGACGTATGCGCCGCGGGTCTTGTAGTACAGCGCCTCGTCGTAGCGGAAAAAGCAGCCCGCCTCCTGCGGCAGATTATCCATCAGCTGCTCCGTCGTCCCGTCCCGCAGCTGCCGGGCCCAGAGCTTCTCACCCGCGTGGAAGACCAGGCGATCGTGGAAGGGTCTGTCCGCCATCGCCTGCGCGCTGCCGCGCTCGGTCCCGTCCAGCCAGACCTGCCCGTCGCGGCAGTTGAGCGCGCCGTCGCGCCACATCAGGTTTTTCATCTCCGGGCTCTCGCTGCGCCTGAGGCGGTAGTCCAGCTCCCAGAGGTTCAGCCCGCCGGAGAGGCGCTCAAAGCTCAGCCTGCGCTCTGTCGGCGCCGCCGGCAGGGCCATTCGATTTTCTCTTGCCATCGCCGTCCCTCACCACAGCTCACCGCAGTCGAAGCCCGCGTAGGCGTCGCGCACCCGGCTGCGCTCGGTCAGCACGGCCTCGCCCAGGCGGCGCAGGCGGCTTTCCCACTCGTTGTGGAGCGCGGCGTAGCGATAGGCGTCGTCATACATCACCAGCTGCCCCGCCACGAAGTAGGGCACGGCCGTGTGCGTTTCGGGGCTGTTGTCCAGCGGCGTATCGTCGTCCGGCTCATTGCCCACCGAGGCAGGATAGCGCCAGTATTCCGCCCAGAGCTCCGGCTGCTCCTCCGGCAGCAGCAGCTGGCGGCCCAGCAGCCGGAAGTCCTGCGACCGCCCTTCGCCGTCCGCGCGCAGAAGTCCCCCGTTCATCAGCCGCCAGCAGTCCGTCGGCAGCGTGTAGAGCGTGCCGCCGGGCGTGCCGAGCTTTTCCAGCGTCCCCAGGCGCACGGCCGCGGGGATCTTCTTCACGGTCGTCGCGATCTGCATCACCGCGTCGTCCACCAGCGAGGGCATGGCCAGCACCAGATCCGCCTGGTCGTTATAGCTCAGCGGGATCTCGCTGCCCGCGATCGTGCCGGCGTTGAGCAGCCGCAGCGCGGCCCGCTTGACCTGTCCGTAGGTCATTGCATGTCACCTCCATCAGAATCCCTCCCGCCGCTCCCGCAAAAATCAGCCGATATTCAGCACCGCGGTGCCGACGGCGATGGGCTTGTTGGCCGCGTCGAGCTCGGCCACGCGCAGAAACTTCATCCCGGCGGCGGGCGTCAGCTCCGCGCTGTCGCCCGAAAGCTCCGTCCATCCGCTGCCGCTCACGGCCGTGCCGTAGCTCACGGCGGGCAGGGCGGCCGCGGTGGCGGCCATGGCGTAGACGCGCTTGGCGCCCTCCAGCGCGCCGTTGACGAAGAGCAGGCTCTTGCCGGGCGCGCTCGCGGAGGTGATCACGCTCAGGCTCTTCATGCCCTCCTGGCCGCCGTGGACGTAGACGGCGTTGATCTTCTCATTGAGCACGAAGCAGTCGTAGATGAAGCGGCCTTCGACCAGATAGCCGGAGATGCCGGGAGGGTTGTCGTGGATCTTGTACTCCTCCAGCTGCTGGGGCGCGGCGGCAGCCACGGCGTGGCTGATGATGAAGGCCGTGCCGGCGGGCAGATGGTTGGAGGGCACCTTGACGATGCGGCAGCCGTCCACCTCGCCGATCACGCCGCGCGCGAGCATGTCCTGGGAGGCGTCGCCGTACTTGACGAAGGCGGCGTCCTGCTTGAGAAGATTGGCGTAGCGGTAGCTGCAGAAGGCCACGCGGCCCTTGCAGGGCACGTTGTTGTCGCCCAGCTTCTCCATGCCGGCGAGGAAGGCGGCATAGGCGTTGGTCTTGTCGATGGCGCTGTCGGCGTAGTTGCCGGCGGCCATGGCGCTGTCGGCCAGGGTCTTGAACACGTAGGTGTCAAATTCGGGCACGACCACCTCGCGGATCTGGCGCGCCAGGGCGCGGCCGGCGTCGGACACCATCTCGGACTGCAGCTTGTCGCCCTTGTCGATGATGAAGGTGAAGCTGCGGTCGCGCGTGACCTCCAGATTCTGCACGCTGCGGCTCAGATCGGCCGGCACGCCGTAGCGCTGCTCGCCGCTGCGGGTGTAGTCGTTCATCTGAACGACGGGGAGGCTGTAGACCATAAAGGTCTTGCCGCCCTTGAACTGATAATCCTTGCTCAGCGCCAGCATGGCCTGAGACTCCTGAGCGAAACGCTCGTCTACCTGCTTGAGGTATCTGCTTGCCAGGTTCATTCCGCCTGCCATAAATCACATCTCTCCTTTTCTGTGATTGAGGATCTGTCAAAAAAGCCTCGCAGAGTTTTTCGCGTCGCAACGCGAAAAAGCAATCATAATCCGTGTTTTCCGGGGACATGCGCCTCGGAAAACACTCTTTGCGCCCTGCCGCGTCCTCACAAGCTCCGTATCGTCTCGCTTCCGTTCTGAGCACGAAAGCTCGCTCACTCCGCTGTTCGTCCTTTTTCAAATTCAAAGCAAATGGCTTTGAATTTGAGAGGAAAACGGAAGGAGCGGATAGGAAGCTTTCCCGGCGCTTCGAAACCGGGGAAGCGGACTGGAGCGAGTTTCGTTTGACGAAGGGCGAAACCCCTCAACGAAAAGCCCAGCGAAGCGGGTTTTCGTTGAAGCCTACCAGGCGTCGCTGTCAAAGCCCGCGAGGAAGGGGTCACCCGGTCTGGTATCCGTGCTTCCGCCTCCGCTCACGCCGCGCACCGGCGCGCGCTCGGCGGCGCGGCGGCCGGCTTCGCGGCGGCTGTTTTCACGGCGCAGGTTTTCCAGCGCCTCCCGGTGCTGCCGCTCGTTCCAGGCGGCGAAGGCCGCCGTGAGCGACTTTTTGCCGCGCAGGCTCTCCAGCACCACCTCCGTGGGGATGCTGCGCCCCTGCATTTCGGGGAACACGCGCAGCAGCTCCTCCGCCTCCGCGCCGAGATCCCGCGCCGCGTCGGCCTCTTTCAGCTCGCTGAGCTCGCGCAGCCTGCGCTGGGCGCGCTCCGTGGCCTGCGCCTTCTGCCAGATCGCCGGAAGCTCGCTCTCATCGAGCTCCACCTCCCGGTCCTCGTGGTCGACGCGGGCCGTAAAGCGCAGTTTAGGGCTCGCCGGCGTCGATTCGCCCGTGGTAGGGGCCGTCGCCATCGGCTCTTCCCGCGGCGGGAGGGCGTCGCCGCCCTCTCCGTCCCCGGCCTCAGCCCCGGCAAAGAGATCCTCATCCTCGGTCCATCCCTCGGGCAGCAGGAGATCCTCCTCCGGCGCGGCCGTCTGTTCGATCTGTTCGATTTGTTCGCTCATCGTTATCTCCTTTCATGGTGAGAAAGAATCAACTGTCTTTTTATTTCGCCGCCTGGCCGATCAGCGCCCGCTGCGCGACCTTGGGCAGCGCGTCGTAGCGCGCCTGCACCGTGCCGGTCAGGCCGCCGAAGAGCTTGTCCTCGTCGAGGCTCCCGCCCATGGCGGGCAGGCCCTCGGCGGGCTTTTCCGTCTCCCCGGCCTTCTGCTCGCGCGAGCGGATGCTCTCGATCAGCTCCTGTCTGCGCGGGATCAGCTTGTCGGGGATGCGTTCGAGGTAATCCAGCACCTCCAGCACGCCGTCGCGGCGCAGGTTGTCGAGGGTCTGCACCATGGCGATCTCGCTGTAATAGGTGGTCGCGCCGACGTCCACGGCGATGTTCAGCCAGAGGTTTTTGAACTGCGCAAAGTCAAAATCCTCCAGCACCCGGCGCGTGACGGTCTGCATCCGCATCTGTCCGCTCACCGGGTCGATCTGCGGACGGTCGGCCTCGTCGAGCAGCGGCTCTTCCATGCTGCGCTCGCGCACCAGCGGGCGGCTGCCGTAGTAAGTGCCCATCATGTCCAGCAATATCGCGCCGATCTGCTCGAGCCACTCGTGCAGTCCCGCGCGGACGTTCTCCAGCGGCACCTCGGAGCTTGACTGCAGCACCATCAGGGCCGAGGTGTTGTCCGGGCGAACGTTGCCCATCTGGGCGTCGGTCGCGCCGAGGCATTCCTTCGTGTAGCTGAGGGCCTTGTCGATGGCCAGCATGATCTGCCCCGACATATCCGCCGGCTGGATGCTCGCCGCCACATCGCGCAGGTTCATCTCCGGCGGGAGATTGCGCACGCCGATGGCCGAGCCGATCTCGTTGTCCCAGCCGGCGATCAGGTCGGCGTTGTAGACGGTCTTCGGGAAGCTCTGCAGCTGCAGATGCCGGAACACCAGCGCCATCATCGAATTGATGAAGATCTGGTTCGGCACGATGCCGGTCACGAGTGCGCGGCCGTGGTACTGGTTTTTCTGCTTTTCCCAGTTGCCCCAGGCGATCGGATAGCGGCTGAGGCCCGTGTCGAGGTCCTCGTAGATGACGCCGTCCTTCGTGGCCTTCGTCACGTGCACGCGCGTCACCTTCCGCTTCTTCTCCTGCCGCTTCCAGAGCGTTTCGCCCGCCGGGCCGGTCTTCACGCGGCCCTGCTCGTCGCGCTCGGGAACGGGCTCGCCGTCTTCGCCGCTGAGAAGCTCGGTCTCCGCCTGCCCGTCCGGACCGAGGACGCTCTCCTCCTCCGTCACCTTCGTGTACAGCAGCACGTAGAGCGCCTTGCCGGTCTTTTCATCCTCGGGCGCAAGCTCCGTTTTCCCGCCCACGCCCGCCTGGTCCTGGACGTCCGCGTCGGGCTGGATCTCGCCGCGCCAGCCCTTCCGGCGGTATTTTTTCGCCTCGGCCTGCAGATTTTCCACCGTGTCGCGCCCGACGATCAGGATATAGGGCTGGCTCTCCACGTCCGCGACATTGGGATTGCCGAACATCACGTTGATGCCGTCGACCAGCTCCATTTTGATTTCGCCCCGGCAGCCGTTGAAGGCGCCGCCATAGGGCAGCGCGTCGGGGTCCCAGTAGAAGTGGGCGCAGTAGTCGCCGGTCTGCGCGCCGTCGAGCAGCGCCTCGCGCACGCGAAAGTCCATCTTGAACTTCTCAAAGAGATTGCGCACCTCCGCCGTGGCGTACACGGCGGCGTTGGTCTCGGGATCTGCCAGGTTCTCGCCGTCGTAGTAGCTCAGCGGCTCAAAGCTCACCGTCGCCGCCGACGAGGTCAGCGAGGCGACGAAGAGCGAGGCGATGCGCTTGATGATGTTGAAGGTCGGCCTGGCCAGGCGGCTCATCGCCTCCGTCTCCGGGATGTGCAGCCACTGGTTGCCCGCAAAAAACTCGATGTTCGTGTTGACGAGCCGGTACTGGTTGGGCGTGAGGGAGTTGTTGTAGGCCCGGCCCAGCTCGTAATAGGTCCAGGCCCGGTTCTGCTCGTCGCCGCGCCTCATACGCCGTCCTCCCTCATGCGCTCCGTGCCGTAGGCCACGTCCGCGTTATAGCCCATCAGCGCGCGAAAGGCCCGCTGATCGGCCTCGATCTGCCGCAGCCGCTCCTGCTCGTCCGCGTCCGGCGCGGCGGGCGCAGGACGGCTCTCCGCGCCGCGCGGGACGAAGCTCCCCAGCGCGAAAAGCGCCGCGCCCAGCAGCAGGCCGATCAGCCCGCATACAAATTCCGTCATGCTTTTCCTCCTGTCGATGCATTTTCCCCTTTGGCTTCCCCTTGAGGGGAAGCTGTCAGCGAAGCTGACTGATGAGGTGTCTTTCCAAGGGATTAATTGACCCCATACGGGTCAAACAGCACGCCCGGGTCGTTGAAGGCGCGCTCCTCCGGCCGCTCCCGCGGCGTCTGCTGCGGCGGCAGCGCCCCGCCGGCAAAGATCAGGCGGCTGAGCGCCTGCGTCGCCGCGTCCACCATGTCGTCGTGCGCGCCGTTGGGAAAGGCCGTGAACTGGTCGATGAAGTCCTCGGCCCAGGCCGCCTTCTCCGTCAGCGGGACGAAGACGTGTCCCGATTCGATGGCCGGCGCGACCGCGTTGACGCGCGCGAGCTTGCCGCCCAGGGGGTTGACCGGGATGCAGAACATCTCCCGCTGCAGGGTCTGGATGATCGCCGGGCCGTTGGCCTTGTCCTCGATCAGCACGCTGCGCGCCCCGGGATAGAGCTTCGCCGCGGCGCGGATGGTGGCCAGCGTGCCGGGGAAATCCAGATGCCGGTTGAGGCAGTAGCGCAGGTAGTAGAATTCTCCCAGCTTGCCCCAGACCTGCACGCTGACGAAGTCGTTGTCTTCCCCGCCCTTGAAGGCGGCGTCCACGCTGATGACCTCGGATGCAAAGCGCGGGACCTCCGCCGGGTCGTAGCGCCGCCACCAGGACCGCCGGATGAGGTTCCCCTCATCCCGGCGCGGCGCGCAGCGGTACAGCGCCGTCCATGCGCGCGTTCCGCCCTTCGGGTCGGCGAGGTAGGCGGCCTTGAACTGCCGCAGCCAGTCCCTGTCCTTGCCGAGCTCCGGGCAGAGAGGCTCTCCGGGAAGGCGGCCCATCGGGTCGTCTGCCTCGGCCTCCAGAGGCAGACGCAGCAGCTCGGCGTTATCCTCCGTCCGCAGGATGCGCGCCGCGAGATCGTCCTCGTGCCAGGGCGTCATGATCATAATCACCTTGCCCCCGGCTGCCAGGCGCGATTTCAGCGAGTTCTGCCATTCCTCCCACAGCCGTTCGCGGTAGACTGCGGAATCGGCCTCCTGCCGGTTTTTCACCGGATCGTCGATGACGATCAGCTCGGCGGGGTTGCCGGTGATGCCGGCCATGATGCCCCGGCTGATCAGCCGTCCCCCGCCGCCGGAGAGCTCCACTTCCTGCGCCCGGTCCACCGCGCCTGTGCCGATGCCGAAAATCCTCGGCCCGTACTCCCGGATCTTCTCGCGGTTTCGGCGGCAGAAGCGCTCGGCAAAGTCGCTGTCATAGCTTGCCAGGACCACCCGGTGCTCCGGGTGGCAGCCCAGATACCAAGCGGGCAGGCTCTCGGTGACGGTGCTGCTCTTCCCGTGCTGCGGCGGCGTCTCGATCACCAGGATGTCGTAGGCGTGTCCACTTTTCTGCTCCAGAAAGTCCTGCACCCGCACGGCGAGGAATTCGCTCAGCCGCGTGCGCTTCCAGCCCGGCCCCTGCACGTAGGCCAGATACTCGCCGAAGCGCCGCCGGGCCAGCTCCCGCTTCGCCAGCTCCGCCATCACGTCCGCCGGCAGCGCCTTCATTTCCGCGCCTTCCCGGCCATTGCCAGCAGCTCCTCGTCGCTCATCGCCCGCAGATCGATCGTCGACGCTTTCTTCCTCGGCTCCTCCGTCCCGGCCAGCTCCCGGAGGAAGGCGGCCGCCTTCAGATCGCCGTTCACGGCCTTTTTCCATTGGGCATACAGCAGCGCGCCGGCCCCCGTGGGCTCCACGCCGCGCGCCTCCAGTTCCCGGCGCAGCTCCTCGTCCTCGTCCAGCGTCAGACGCAGCAGCTTTCTCGCCAGTTTCTGCATGTCCGTGGTCTGTCTCCTTTTTCCCTCGCTCACCGCAGCGGCCTCCTTTCCCTCACCGCCATGCACCATAGCGACGCCGCGCGGAAAAAACAATGACATCCTGAAACGATTGCACCCGCCGCCAAATCGTGTTATGATGAAAAAGTAATTTTCCCTTCGCTCTGCCTTCCCCTTGAGGGGAAGGTAGCCGAGCAAAGCGAGGTCGGATGAGGTGCTTTAATCACCGCTGTATTTCCGAACTGCGCCCGCCCGCGTCTCTCGCGTTTTTCTCCCGTAGGGGCCGACGCCCTCGGCGGCCCGCCCTCCTTCTCCGTAGGGGCGATTCACGAATCGCCCGTCCTCCGTTGGCCCCCTTTCGCAAAAGGGGGCTGTCACCGCCAAGGGCGGTGACAGGGGGTTCCTCCCGCACCGCACCATCCCGAATTCTCCGTAGGGGCCGACGCCCTCGGTGGCCCGCCCTCCTTCTCCGTAGGGGCGATTCACGAATCGCCCGTCCTCCGTTGGCCCCCTTTCGCAAAAGGGGGCTGTCACCGCCAAGGGCGGTGACAGGGGGTTCCTCCCGCACCGCACCATCCCGAATTCTCCGTAGGGGCCGACGCCCCCGGCGGCCCGCCCTCCTTCTCCGTAGGGGCGATTCACGAATCGCCCGTCCCCGCATCCCGCGCCCATTCTCCCCATCCCACCAGAACCCCCCGCCATCTCCATTCAGACAAAGGATCTCTGCCATGAAACGATTAGTCCGATTCACGGGCCTTCTGCTGGCCCTTCTGCTGCTGTTTTCCCTGCTCACTGCCTGCTCGCCCGATCAGGCGCTCCGCGCCGCCTCCGAGGTCGCCGAAATCCTTGAGGAGGAGCAGACGAGCGCGCCGGAAGCGCCCGACCTCGTCGTCCTTCCCGCGGACGAAACGCCGGACGCCGCCACGACGGAGGCCGCGCTGGACGAGGACGGCAGCTACACCACCAAAGAAGACCTCGCCCTTTATATCCACCTCTACGGTCACCTGCCCCCGAACTTCATCACCAAGGACGAAGCCCGCGCCGCCGGCTGGAGCGGCGGCTCGCTCGAGCCCTACTGCCCCGGCAAGTGCATCGGCGGCGACCGCTTCGGCAACCGCGAGGGCCAACTCCCTCGGGAGAAGGGCCGCACCTGGACCGAGTGCGACGTCAACACCCTCGGGGCCCGCTCGCGCGGCGCCGAGCGCATCGTCTTCTCCAACGACGGCCTCATCTTTTACACCGGCGACCATTACGAGAGCTTCGAGCAGCTCTATTGATGCCGCAGCCCTCCGGACTCGTGCCCTATATCCCCGCGCCCCACATCCCGTCCTCCGCGCCCGGTCCCTCGACTCCCGCGTCCCGTCCTTCGCGGCCGGTCCCTCGACTCCCGCGCCCCGTCCTTCGCGGCCGGTCCCTCGACTCCCGCGCCCCGTCCTTCGCGGCCCCCTTTCCGAAAACGACGGAAACCGCTGTCCTTTGACAGCGGTTTCCGTTTGTCGATATTTGTCAATTTTTGGATATTCGGCACAAGCTGACCTTCCTCCCCAAAAAAGTCAGTTTTCTTTTGTCGAAAGCTGTTGAGCCGGTCGGAACAATGCTGTATTATGTAAACAACTTCTTCGCGCCTTTCGACGTAAATCTTTTGTTTCCGATTGTCATTTATGGTAAATTTGCTTCGACAAGGGATCATTTCCTGCAAAAAAATTCAGCGCAGGCCAAGCGCCGCACATAGGGAGGAAAATCTTTCATGGAAACCAAGATCCGCATTCTCTTAGCCGATACCAACCCCGATTTCCGCAATTCGATGACCGAGCTGGTGTCCCGCGAGGGCGACATGGAGGTGGTCGCGGCCGTCGACAACGGCGCGGACGCGCTCGCCCTGGCCGCCGAGCTCAAGCCCGACGTTTTGCTGACCGACCTGGTCCTGTTGAAGATGGACGGGCTGGAGCTGCTGCGCCGCCTGGCCGACAGCGGGAGCCGCCTGCCCTGCATCGTGCTCTCCAGCTTCGTCAGCCAGCGCATCGTGGCCGAGTGCTCCGAGCTCGGCGCGGACTACTTCATGCCCAAGCCCTGCGAGCTGCCCACCCTGCTCGACCGCATCCGTGCCCTGACCGCCCCGGTACGCAACGTCCCGGCGGTGGGCTTTGAGCCCGCGCGCGACGCCGCCCGGCGCGAATCGCTGGATCTGGAGGCCACGGTCACCGACATTATCCATGAGATCGGCGTCCCGGCGCACATCAAGGGCTATCAGTATCTGCGCGAGGCGATCATTCTCACCATCAACGACATGGAGATGATCAACGCCGTCACGAAGGTGCTTTATCCCGAGGTCGCCCGCAAATTTTCCACCACGCCCTCGCGCGTCGAGCGCGCCATCCGCCACGCGATCGAAGTCGCCTGGGACCGCGGCGATATCGAGGTGCTGCAGAAATACTTCGGCTACACGGTGAGCAATATCAAGGGAAAGCCGACGAATTCGGAGTTCATCGCCATGATCGCCGACTCCCTCACCCTCCGCCAAAAGCAGGCGAGACGATGATCCTCAAATCGGCATTCAAGCCGATGAATTCACCATTGATCGCTATCCAAACTTAATCCCAAAACAGCAAATCCCTCCGATCACACTCTGCCCGGCGGGCAGCGATCGGAGGGATTTGCTTTCAGTCAAAGTAGCGCCTGTAAAGCAGGCCGACCATGGGATCCAGTTCCTTGCGGACGTCGACGTTGTGCTCCCGGATCAGCTTCCTCACGTGCTCTCTGCGCTTTCGAAAGCCTTCGGAATGATACAGCCCGTGCCGAACGTGCAGCCTGGCCATGCTTTCGATCTGCACATGCAGATCCTGGATGATCTCTTCCCGCTCCATGCATGCCTCCTTCCTGTTGTGTTTTCTTCCGGGTTCTCTTGTTTGTCAACACTTTATCATGTGCAAGTGTTGGTGATCAAGTTGGAAAATCGCCGAAATTCGACACTATATTTTATCGAATCTGTCGGTCTTTCAATTATTTAAAACAAATCCGTGAACTTTTTTCGTTTTTCTCCGCGGACCGCCCCCGCGCCGCTCTTGATTCTTCCCCGAAAACCGCATATAATGAGGAAAAACACAGCTTTCGGGAGGGATATGCCATGAAAACCGGCAAGCATCAGACACCGTCCGCGCCGCAGCGCCGCAGCCGCGGCCTGTCCGGCGTGCTGCTGATCGCAGCCGCGCTCGTCGTCGTTCTGCTCGTCCTGATCGTTCCCCGCCTCGGCAGCAGGACGCCCGCCGGGCAGCCGGAGGAAGCCGTCAGCCGCACCCTCCCGCTCGACGGGGAGGATTCGGAGCTTCTCCCTCCGCTGACGGAATACAAGGTCGGCTTTCAGCTGGAAAACGGCGTGCTGACGGTCAGCGGCAGCGGCGCGATGCCCGCGCTGGAGCGCGAATATACCGAGCAGGAGCGCGCCTCCATCGAGACGCTGGTCCTGGACCCGGCCGTCACCTCACTCGACGCCGGGGCCTTTCGCGGCTGCACCCGTCTGCGCGCGATCACGCTGCCGGAGGGCCTGAGCGCCATCGGCGCCGCCGCCTTTGACGGCTGCCGCCTGGAAACGATCACGCTGCCGGCCTCGGTCACGCAGATCGCCGAGGGCGCCTTCCTCGGCTGCAACACGCTGCAGGAGATCCTCGTGCAGCCGGGCAATCCGGCCTATGTCTCCGTTGACGGCGTGCTCTACAGCGCCGACCGCAGCCTGCTGCTCTGCTTCCCCGCCGCCAAAAGCGGCCGCGGCTGCCGCGTGCCGGAGGGCGTCACCCGGATCGCGGACGGCGCCTTCAGCGGCTACCAGCTGACGGACACGCTCTATCTCCCGGCAAGCCTGCAGGAGATCGGCACGGCCGCCCTCAGCCGCTGCTACGGGCTGGCCGCGATCAAAGTCGACGGCGGCTGCCCCGCCTTTACCGCCGCAGACGGCGTGCTGTACGACAAGGACAAGCGCATCCTGCTGCGCTATCCCAGCGGCAAGACCAGCCAGCGCTTCAGCGTCCCGCGCGGCGTGGAGGAGATCGCGCCCGACGCCTTCTGCGAAAACTATGAGCTGAGCGCGCTCACGCTGCCGGACAGCCTGACGCGCATCGGGGATCGGGCCTTTTCCGGCTGCAGCTTTCTGCGCAGCGTGAGCTTCCCCCGCTCGCTCCTGTCCATCGGGGAACAGGCCTTCCTCTCCTGCAGCCGCCTGCAGCAGCTCGCCCTGCCGGACGGGCTGGAAAGTCTTGGCGACCGGGCCTTCGCCTACTGCTATGAGCTCAGCTCCCTCGAGCTGCCCTCCCGGCTGCAGGAGCTTGGGCGCGAGATCTTCCTGCGCTGCGACAGCCTGACCTCCCTCACCGTGCCCGAGGGCTTTTCCTCGATCGGCCCGGCGATGTTCCGCCAGTGCGGCGCGCTGGAGACCGTCCGGCTCCCGGCCAGCCTTGCGTCCCTCGGGCCGGAGGCCTTCCTGGATTGCACGGCGCTGAAAACGATCCGCTACGCCGGCACGCAGGCGCAGTGGGACGCCGTGGAGATCGGCGATGCAGCGGCCATCCCTGCAGGCGCCGAGATCCTCATCGAAGGCTAACGCATACACGAAAAAACTCCGGTATCTTCCGGAGATCGGATTCCCACGTCGGCCTGACGGCCTCCTCGGAATGACAGCTTTTGCCGTTTGTCTCCGCATGAAAACCCTCCGGAAAAATCCGGAGGGTTTTGATTTTCCTGTTGCCATTTGCTCTTTCATCCGTTATAATACGCTCTGTTATCTTATGAAGAGGTGCATCCCATGGACAGAAGCTTTTCCCAGACGCTCTCGGCCCTGCGCCGGCAGCGGAATCTGAGCCAGCGCACGGTGGCGGCCGATCTCGGCATCAGCCAGGCGCTGCTGAGCCACTATGAAAACGGCGCGCGCGAGCCCGGCCTGCAGTTCGTGTGCCGCGCCTGCGACTATTACGGCGTGACGGCGGACTATCTGCTCTGCCGCAGCGACAGCCAGGACGCGCCTGCCAGCACGCTCAAGGCGGCGCTGACCTTCCTCGAGCAGATCCGCTCCGTCACCGACCGGGCGGAGCTGGCCCTGACCGAGTTTGCGGACGGAGAGTAAAGCCATGATCGACCAGAAGAACATCCGGAATTTTTCCATCATCGCCCATATCGACCACGGCAAGTCCACCCTGTCCGACCGCCTGATCGAAAAGTGCGGGGCGGTCGAGCAGCGCGTCATGGAGGACCAGATCCTCGACAACATGGATCTCGAGAAGGAGCGCGGCATCACGATCAAGGCCCGCGCCGTCGGTCTCACCTACCACGCCGCCGACGGGCAGGACTATACTCTCAATCTGATCGACACCCCGGGCCACGTGGACTTCAACTACGAGGTCAGCCGCTCGCTCGCGGCCTGCGAGGGCGCGGTGCTGGTGGTGGACGCCTCCCAGGGCGTCGAGGCGCAGACTCTGTCGAACACCTACCTCGCGCTCGATAACGATCTGGAGATCCTCCCCGTCATCAACAAGATCGACCTCCCGGCGGCCGAGCCGCAGCGCGTCAAGGACGAGATCGAGGAGATCATCGGCATCCCGGCCCAGGACGCGCCGGAGATCAGCGCCAAGGCCGGCATCAACATCGACGCGGTGCTGGAGGATATCGTGGCAAACGTCCCCGCCCCGGCGGGCGATCCCGAGGCGCCGCTCAAGGCGCTGATCTTTGACAGCCAGTACGACAACTACCGCGGCGTCATCGTGTTCCTGCGGCTGATCGACGGCCGCATCCGCCGCGACAGCGAGATCCTGCTGATGTCCACCGGCGCAAAGTACAAGGTCGTCGAGGTGGGCCACCTGCGTCCGATCGGTCTCGATCCCTGCGACGAGCTCGCCGCCGGCGACGTCGGCTACTTCACCGCCAGCATCAAAAACGTGGCGGACACCCAGGTGGGCGACACCGTCACCGAGGCCGCGCGCCCCGCGGATCAGGCTCTGCCCGGCTACCGTCCGGCGCGGCCGATGGTCTTCTGCGGCATCTACACCGAGGACGGCTCCAAGTACCCCGACCTGCGCGACGCGCTCGACAAGCTCAAGCTCAACGACGCCTCCCTCAGCTACGAGCCGGAGAGCTCCGTGGCCCTGGGCTTCGGCTTCCGCTGCGGCTTCCTCGGGATGCTGCACATGGAGA